>CAKUJM010000011.1 GCA_934661755.1 uncultured Lentisphaeria bacterium
AGGCGGCGGAGGGGTTAACCGCGTGAGTGAACTTGGCCGGTGCATGTGTTGTCAATGACAAAGTCTGTTTGCAAACATGGCGCGTTCTTCAAACTACGCATGGACGCACGTCAAGCCCGGCGCCAACCCCTCCGGCGCTTTCGCGCCACCTCCCCTTGCAGGGGAGGCTGAGCGCGGTCGTTTTACGTCCATGCACGTTGATGGTGGCGGGTTTATTGTGCGGCGATTTTCTCTTTGCCGCGGTAGAACTCGAAGGTGTCGGCGCCATCGGCGAAGATGCCCAGAAACCGGTCGTCACCATAGCAGGCGGCAAAGCCGTCGCATCGTGCATTGATTCCGAAGCGTCGGATGATCCGGCGGAATTCGAATTTACTCAGCAGTGGCGCCGCCGCCTGGATCACCGGCCGTCTGTCGTTACGGCACTCTGCCACGACTGGGGTGCCATCCGAGTAGCGCGCCAGAATTTCCGCCGACCGGGAAGGCGTCATTTCAAGTCCGAACATCGGGTATCGGTGTTGGTCGCGTTGGAAGTGCCGTTCGGGCAGATCGCCGAATTTGATCCCGAATTGCTCGGGCGGATCAAATGCCGTCAGCCTCAATCCGGACGGCGTGGTGTCATTGGTTGCGCCGGAGGCGTAGAGCCAGAGGACCGGCACGCCTTCGGCCAGCCGCTGATCCAGGAGGGCCGCGGTGCTGCTGCCGGCGTCAAAGTCGTTGAGGACCACCGCCATCTTGTATTGATCCAGCGGCAGCGACGGCAGGTCGGAGGTGCGGTAGTGGTCGATGGTCAAGGCGCAGAGTTGCAATTCGGCCAGCGTCTCATTCATCAGATCATGCTGGAGGTCGAAGCTGGGGCGGTGGTGGAGGTATGCCTCGTCGCTGGAGAGTACGAGGATATCGGCCTGGCTGCGGGCGGCGGGCTGGCTGCGCAGTTGCAGCGCCAGCGTCTCCAATCTGCCGATTTCGTCTGCGATTTGAGGCGAGTCGAACCATCCGCCCCCCAGGTCCATCCACCAGAAGTTGCCATGGTACATCAGGCATTTTGAGAATTCGCGCCAGAGCAGATAGCGGGTCCCTGCCCAATTGGCGGCGCGGGGCTCCTCCTGGGCCAGATGGGTGCGCAGGTCCAATTCGTCCAGGAACAGCTTGTGGCGGGTGATGGACTGGGCGCAGACCTGTTCGCCGCCGGGTTCGCCGACGCCGCGGCGGTGGTATCCGGCAGGTGCGCAGAGGAAGTCGATCCAGGGGGATGAAAGCACCTTGTCGTAGGCGCAGTGGCCGGCGTATGCCGCGCGGGGCAGCGTCAGATAGTATCCGTAGAATCCGCCGGCGGGCTTGCCGTCAAGCTGGCGGGCGGTGCGGCAGAAGATTTCAAGGGACTCGGCGTCCTGTTCGCACAGGAAGCGGTCGTAGTCGATGCAGATTTGAGTGTCGGGGGTGGTCCGGAAGAATTTTTCGGCATCACGGGTATCGCCCTGTCGCAACGACGGCGGCGGCGGCTCGGCGTTTTCGCGGGTAAGATCCGGCAATTGCCAGGCATTGCGCAATTTTTCCAGACCGCCATGGCGCTGCAATCCCCAATCGAAGAATGCCAGGCGGTGCGAGATCCCGAAATCTCCGGTATGCATGACCGGCTGGTTGAAGCCGCCCCACAGCGCGGTTTCCCCGCAATTTCCATAGGCGATATGCCAGCCGATGATCATGTCATGCCACGGGCTGTCCTGGACATGGCGGATCAGCCGGGCAAGGGCGTCGGCGGCGTCGCGTCGCCAGATCTGCGAGGAAAAGCTCTGGTTGGCAATGAGGCCGTTGCGATTGGGGCGGTCGTCATGGAAGCCGATCGCATAATAGCCGTCGCCGTCATATCCCAGGATGTCCTGGCGCAGGGAGCCGACGAGCTGGCGGATGCCCTCGCGGTCGCGGGGGCCTTCGAAATAGACGCAGAGCTCCTCCGGGTGGTTTCTGCCCCAGTCCAGCGGGACATTGAGCTTGACGCGGGGCAGATAGCGCACTCCCGGTCCCAGCGAGGCAATGGCCGACAGCACGTGGTCAGTCTCGGAGTAGTCGAATTTGCCATCGCCGACCCATCCGGAGAACAACAGCGATGAATGCAGTTTCACGCCATGGCCGAACATCTCGCGGTGATATCGGAGCATGGTCCCGGTGTCATAAAAGCGGATCAGGTCGCCATTGCCATCAAATCGGGGCGGGTCGTAGGTGAATCCGATTTTGGTGTAGAATGCCGAGTTGGTGGCAAGCGTCTTTAGCTCCGTTTCATGGGCGGAGCTGGAGGGGGAGTCGAACATGGTGCTGGGCGGGGATGATGGGGGCAACCGCATGAGCGGACTTGGCCGGGGGCATGTGCATGTCATTGCAAACCTGCCGCGTGTTTGCACGCCATGCACACGGCACGCCATGCCCGGCGGCACATCGGCTCCTGTGTCTGCCGGCCTGGGGAAATGCCGGGAGCCAGCGTGCCGATGGTGGAAGAAGTTGCAATGTCCATGAAATTTGTTTCACAGAAATTATAATAAAAAACCGGGAAAAGTCAAGGGGGGCGAAAACAAAAAAACTCGCGCCGTCCCGGGCGGGCGTCGGTGACCGCGGGGATGCGTGGTGTCTTGAAAATTCCGAATTTATAGTTAAATTATGAAAATTTCCGGTTTAGCGTGGCGTGTTGGGCTGGCGAATCCTTCGCGGGTCGCCTTTTATATGCCAGTGTGTGGCGTCCGGCGGTGTGCCGTGGCGTCGCGGGTGCAGTCCCCGCCTTTTTTTGCCGGCGGCCGCAGTTGTGCAGCAGCCGTCCTTCCGGATGCGGATTTTGATTGTGCAACAACAACCCAAACAGGAGCAATAAATGGATTCCGAGACCATTCTTCAGAAAGTGAAGGACATCATCGTCGAGCAGCTGGGTGTCCGCGAGGACCAGGTGGTCGAGAATGCGCGTTTTGTGGAGGACCTCAGTGCGGACTCCCTGGATGTCGTGGAGCTGGTGATGCAGTTTGAGGAGAAGTTCGGGCTGAAGATTCCGGACGACGTGGTGCAGGAGATGAATACGGTTGGCGATGTCGTCAAGTATTTGCAGGCCAATCTTCCTGCTGCTCTTGACGCCCAGGCGGGCGAGGCGGGCAAGTAGCGTTTTTTTGCCGGCATGTTTTTTGGTCCGCAACCCGATTAGATTCGGATTGTGGGCCTTTTTTTATTTTTGAAATCTGGAATTGGCGCGTTTTATGGAATTACGTCAAGTAGCGGTTACCGGAATGGGTGTGGTGTCGCCCGTCGGCAGCACGGTGGAGGATGCCTGGCGCAATTTATTGGCTGGCACGAGCGGGATCCGGACGATTCCGGAGTTTGTCGAGGCCGGGATGCGCTGTCAATTTGCCGGAGTGGTCTCGGGTCTGGACATGGCTCAATATCTGGAGCCCAAGGAACTGAGCCGTCTGGATCCATTTTGCCAATATGCGATGGCGGCGGGGTTGCAGGCGTTGGCGCAGTCCGGGCTGGATCCGCAGTCGGCGGACTTTGATCCGGGGCGGGCGGGGGTGATGGTCTCCTCCGGCATTGGCGGATTGGACACCATCACCTCGCAGACCCGCCGGCTGCTGGAGCATGGCCCGCGGATGGTGTCGCCATTGACGATTCCGATGATGATTTCGGACATGGCGGCGGGGTATCTTGCGATCCACTGCAATTTCCGCGGTCCGAATTTCGGGCTGGTTTCCGCCTGTGCCAGCGGTCTGCATTCCATTGGCGAGGCCAGCTGGGTCATCCGTCGTGGCGACGCCGACATCATGCTGGCCGGCGGTGCGGAAAATGGGGTCACGCCGTTGGGGCAGGCCGCTTTTTCCTCGATGCGGGCGTTTTCGACCCGCAATGACGACCCGCAGCATGCCAGCCGGCCCTTTGACCTGACCCGCGACGGCTTTGTGCCGGCATCTGGCGCGGGGGTGTTGCTGCTGGAGGAGCTTGACCATGCCCGGCGGCGTGGCGCGAGGATTCTGGCCATCGTCTCCGGCTATGGCGCCAGTGGCGACGCCCACCACATCACCGCGCCGCGCGAGGACGGCTCCGGCGCCGCCGCGGCGATTTGCACCGCGTTGCGCCATGCGCAGCTGCCGCCGGAGGCCATCGGCTATGTCAATGCCCATGGCACGTCGACCCATCTGAACGACTTGGTGGAGACCCGTGCCTTGAAGCTGGCATTGGGGGATCATGCCTGGCGGACCGCCATTTCCAGCACCAAGTCGATGACGGGTCACATGCTGGGCGCAGCCGGCGGTTTCGAGTCGGTGGCATGTGTCCAGACGCTGCTCAATGGCATTGCTCCGGGGACCATGAATCTGGAGACTCCGGATCCGGAGTGTGATCTGGACTATCTGCCCAATGCCGCGCGGGAGTTGCCGGGGGTCCGGCATGCGCTGAAGATCAACATGGGCTTTGGCGGCCACAACGCCGCCGTGGTATTCTCCAGATGGGAGTAGCTGCCGTGTCATCCGCAATGAATTACCAGCTGGGGGACAATGGCGAGCGCCGGTCCTGTGTCAAGGAGGCGAGGCGGGTGGTGCTCAAGGTGGGGTCGAACCTTGTCCGCGAGCAGCCGGCCGTGCGCACCGCGGCGTTGATTGAGCAGATCGCGCGGCTGCGGAAGGCGGGGAAGGAGGTCATTCTGGTGACTTCCGGCGCCATCCCGCTGGGGATGGGCGTCATCGGCCGGAAGAACCGCCCGAAGGAGCTGTCCAAGCGCCAGGCGCTGGCGGCCATCGGGCAGTGCCATCTGATCCGCCACTACGAGGATGCGTGCGAGAAGCACGGCTTCCATTGCGCGCAGCTGCTGCTGACCAACGCCGATCTGCACGACCGGCAGCGCAATGTCCACGTCGCCAATTGTCTGCGTGCGCTCCTGGAGGATGATGTCCTGCCGATCATCAATGAGAACGACTCGGTGACCGTCGAGCAGATCCGCATCGGCGACAACGACACGCTGGCGGCCTATGTGGCCTCCATGCTCAACGCCGATCTGGCGGTGTTGCTTACCACCGTCGACGGCTTCCACCTCACCCGTGGGGACGGAGTGCTGGGCGATCGTGTCAGTGTCGTCCGCAATGTCGACCGGCAGCTGCTGGCGATGGCCGGTTCCACTGACGGCAACCAGTTTTCCACCGGCGGGATGATCACCAAGCTGCATGCGGCGTCGATTTGCATGAGCAGCGGCCTGTCGATGGCGATTATCGACGGCCACGACTTTGGCCGTCTTGGCGAATTTTTCGCCGGCGCGGATGTCGGGACGCTTTTTGTTCGTCCTGGCCTGGCGCATCCGATGCATGCCTGGCAGCGTTTTCTGGCCTTCTTTTCCGAGCCTGCCGGCGACCTGATCATCGACGATGGCGCGGCCGAGGCCATCACCCGCCGTCACAAGAGCCTGCTGCCGGGCGGGATGCTGGGCATCAGCGGTACTTTTCAGAAGGGCGACACTGTCCGGCTGCTGAATTCCGCCCGCACCGAGCTGGCCCGCGGCGTAGTCAATTTTTCCTATGACCAGGCGGCAAGGATCTGCGGCGCCAGGAGTTCGGATTTGCCGGGCATCCTCGGATATGCCGTGGAGACCCCGGAGGTCGTGCACAAGGATTATCTGGTGTTGCTGGATGGCTAGTCCGGGCAGGATGGCGTGCGGAGCATTGAATTACCCCGGATGTCGCGAGGCAGGTTCCTTTGCGCCATGACTTCGTCTTTTTCCGGTCAGGTGATCCCCGCACGATCCCCCAAATTCCCCATTCTGACGCAAAGTCACCCAATCCCACGGATCCAGGCCAAGGTTTATTAAGGAAAATGGAATTACTTTCTCCCGCCGGCAATCTTGAAACCGCGGTGGCGGCGTTCGAATATGGCGCGGACGCGGTCTATCTGGGTCTGAAGCAGTTCTCCGCGCGCGCCGATGCGGAAAATTTCAGCGACGGGGATTTGGAGGTGCTGATGGGGTATTCGCGGCATCTGGCGCGTCCGCGCAAGGTCTATGTCGCGGTCAACACCCTATTGCGGGAGGACGAGCTGCCGGCGCTTTATCGGCGGCTGTCGTGGCTGAACGAGGTGCAGCCGGACGCATTGATTGTCCAGGATCTTGCGGTGGCGGGGGTGGTGAGGCGTCATTTTCCGGGTCTTCGGCTTCATGCGTCGACCCAGATGGCGGTGCACAATGCGGCGGGGGTGCTTCAATGCCGGAAGCTGGGGTTCGAGCGGGTGATCGCCGCCCGGGAGGTGACGCTCAATGAGCTGTCGGCGATGGCGTCGGTGCCGGGGATTGAATTGGAGGCCTTCGTCCACGGCGCCCTATGTTATGCCTACAGCGGGCTCTGCCTGCTTTCCAGCGTCCTTTGCGGGCACAGCGGGAATCGTGGCGACTGCAGCTATGTCTGCCGCAACTGCTGGCGGGTGGAGCAGGGCGGGCAGGTGCTGCGGCCGGCGTGCAATCTGATGTCGATGAAGGATCTGGCGTTGTCCGACAGCGTCGGTGCCCTCCGTCGCGCCGGCGTCGCCTCGGTGAAGATCGAGGGCCGCAAGAAGAGTGCGCTCTATGTGGCGGCGGTCACCAACTACTACCGGAAGCTGCTGGACGGCGTCTTTGCGCCGGGCGAGCGTGAGCAATGCGAGCAGGATCTGCGGGTGATCTTCTCGCGTCCGTGGACGAAGTTCTGTCTGAATGCGGAGCGTGCCGCGGCGGTCACCGACACTGCCACCACCGGTCCGCGCGGAACCCGGGCAGGCGAGGTGACGGCCGTGGTGCGTGCCAATGGCCGGGACCTCCTGCGTTTTCAATTGCAGAACCTGCCATTGGAGTGCCACGACGGCTTGCAGATCGAGCCGGGCGGCGGCGGGCGTCCATACGGCTTTGCCGTGGAGTCGATCCGTGTTTTCCAGCAGGGTGGCAACGACCGCGGCAGCCGGGTGTTTACGGCGTCTTCGGGCATGACCATCGAGGTGCCATTGCCGCCGGACCATCCGGATTTTGCCGAGGGGATGCCGATTTTCTGCACGTCGTCGCAGTCGGTGCGGCAGCGCTACCACTGGCCGTCGTTGCGGCCGCACCTGGTTCGTCAGCGCGTGCCGGTCGATTTCAAGCTGTCGGTGGGTGAGTCGCAACTGGCGCTGACGGCGGTTGCCGGCTTTCGATGCGGCGAGGCGTCTTGCGTGGAGGAGCTCGGCGAGGAGGGCCTGGCGGCATCCCGGCGCACGCCGGAGGAGCAGTCCGCCGCGTTGCGGCAGTCATTGTCGAAGCTGGGCGAGAGCCGCTATGTGCTGCGCGATTGTGTCATTGACAACCCCGGGAACGGCTTTGTGGCGGCGTCCTCGCTCAATGAGCTGCGCCGTCGTGCGGTTCAGCAGCTGGATGTGCTGCGCGATGCCGCCATTGCGGAGAAGGCCGCGGCTGCCGGCGCCGCCGTCTGGCGGCCCCGGGGCGTGGATTCGGTGGCGGCGGGCAGTCCGGTGCGGCTGCTGAAGCTGGACCGGCATTTCCTCCTGAACCTGTTCACGCCATCGGATATTGCGTCGATAGGCGAGGTCATCTTTGATTTTGGCCGGACGCCGCTCAACGAGCTGGATGGCGCCCTGGAGTACCTCATGGGCAGAGTCGGGGTCGGGCGGCTGCGGCTTGCGTTGCCGGTGATTGTGCGTGCTTCGCGGCTGTCCCGTCTGCTGGAGGCCGTCAAGCGCGCAGGCAACCTTGGGGTGAGGCGATGGCAGATTGCCAACCTTTCCCATCTGGAGCTGCTGGCGGCAAACGGGATCGATCCAGCCCGCCATTCCATCAGCGCGGACTGGCAGCTGTATGCCGTCAACCATGAAGCCGCGCGTTATCTGCTGGACGACCTCGGGCTGGAGCGGGTCACGCTGGCGCCGGACGACGACCTGGAGAACACGCTGTCGCTGTGCCGGATCCTGGGCGGGCGTGCCGAGGCGATATTGTTCCAGGACACGCCGCTGGCGATCTCGGCGGTCTGCGCCAATGCCAGCCTCAATGGCCGCTGTCTGCAGAAGGGCGGCTGCGGCTTCACGGAGATGAAGCTGACGGACCGCAGGGGGAACGAGCTGCTTGCCATCAATGACAGCTGTCAGAGCGTCTATATCCGCCAGTCGCCGCTTGATCGCCGTGGCAACCAGCGGCTTTTCCTGGAATCCGGCGCCAGTTTCCTGCGCACCGACTTCATCTGGCGCAACTGGTCGCCTGCCGCCGTGAAGGCCGTGTGGGACGGAAATTGACCGGCGGCCTTGAAAAAGTCGGAATAGTGGTGATTTTCTGATATTTCCGGCTGGGTTGGAACCGGTGCATGCGGATAAAGTAGAGGAGAATCCGTGAAGCTGGTTCTTCGTCGCCATGATAGCGTCTTTTGGGGTCAGGGGTTCCCCCCGGCACGATCCCCCCAAATTCATCAATCTGACGCGAAACCGCCAGCATCACGGATCCAGGGCGGAGTCACTGGCCGTCCTGCCGCCGTTGTGGTTGCCGCCGCATCCCCAATCCACACCTCCAGAAGGAAATGACCCCATGAAGAGATTCGCCCCCGCCGGCATTGCCGACGTAAAATTGTCAGATCCCTACCTGTCGCCGCGCCAGCGGGCCGGCTACGAGGTGACGATACCGGCATCCATTGCGCAGTCGCATCGCACCGGCAGGATCGAGGCCTTCAAGCTGGACTGGAAGCCAGGCCAGCCGGGCGAGCCCCATATCTTCTGGGACTCGGATGTCGCCAAGGTCCTGGAGGGCATGGCGTATGCGGTGATGCAGCATCCCGGCGACCGGGCGCTGGCCGCGGAGCTGGACTCCTATGTCGACCTGATTGTCAGTGCGCAGCAGCCCGACGGGTATCTCAATGTCTACTTCACTGTGGTCGAGCCCGGCCGCCGCTGGCAGAACCTGTTCAATTGGCATGAGCTGTATTGCGCGGGTCATCTTATGGAGGCCGCGGTCGCCCACTACCATGCCACCGGCAGCCGGAAATTTCTGGATGCGATGTGCCGTTACGCCGACTACATCGGCACGGTCTTCGGCGCCGGGGACGGCAAGCGGCACGGCTATCCGGGGCATGAGGAGATCGAGCTGGCGTTGTGCCGGCTGGCCGAGGCCACCGGGAATGACCGATACTATGATTTGGCGAAGTACTTCATCGACGAGCGCGGGAAGAGCCCGAACTACTTCGTCGAGGAGGGCAGGGCGCGCGGGGAGGATATCGACGAAGTCGCCCTGAGCAACCGCCAGGCCCATCGGCCGGTGCGCGAGCAGCAGGATGCCGTCGGGCATTCGGTGCGGGCGCTGTACCTCTATGCCGGAATGGTGGATGTCGCCGGGAAGTTCGGGGACGGCGAGCTGCTTTCTGCCGCCAGGCGGCTTTTCCGCAGCACCGTCGACCGGCGGATGTATCTGACCGGCGGCGTCGGATCGACTTCAGACGGCGAGGCCTACACTGTCGACTACAATCTGCCGAATGACACCACCTATGCCGAGAGCTGCGCATCGATGGCGCTGGTGCAGCTGGCCAAGCGCCTGCTCAACCTCACCGGCGAGGGGCAGTATGCGGATGTGCTTGAACAGGCGCTGTACAATGGCGCGTTGAGCGGCATCAGCCGCCATGGCGACGCCTTCTTCTATGCCAATCTCCTGGAGGTCGACCGCAACACCTTCGCCCATAACACCACCGCGAGAGTTCGCCAGCCGTGGTTCGGCTGTTCCTGCTGTCCCACCAGCTTCTGCCGTTTCCTGCCCCAGCTGGGCAGTTTCTGCTGGTCCCGTCGCGGCGATGACGAGTACCGGCTCAACATCCCCGCGGCCGGCGTCGCCGACTTCGGCGCGGCCGTCTTCGAAGTGGGTGGCAGCTATCCCAATGACGGCGACATCCCGGTCGTTGTCCGGAAGGGCGGCAGCTTCGCGCTGTCGATCCGCATTCCCGGATGGTGCCGCAGCCACCATCTGTCTCTCAATGGCGAGGCGGTCGCGGCGGTGCCGGCCGATGGGTACATCACCGTCAAGCGTGACTGGAAGAGTGGCGACACCCTGCGGCTGACGCTGTCGATCACGGTGGACGTGGTGCGCGCCAATCCGCTGGTGACCAATGACAACGGGCGGATTGCGCTGATGCGCGGCCCGGTGGTCTACGCCTTCGAGAGCATCGACAATGGCGAGGTCATCCCGCGGCTTTCGGTTCTGTCCGGGCGGTCCTTCGAGCTGACGGCCGTCGAGGGGCTGCCGGGGGTGCCCGCGATCAAGGCCAGTGCCCTTCTCGACAGCGACGTCGCCGGCGGCGCGCTATATGTCCGGAACCGCGCCCCGGAGAGAAAGCCATTCGAGGCCATTGCGATCCCGTATGCCCTCTGGCAGAACCGCGGCGAGTCCTCGATGGCGGTATGGGTGCGCGAGGCCTGCGAGGCCTGAAAAGCCTTTCGTCATTCATGGCGGTGGGCAAAAAACGCCAAATTGCCCGGCGTCAATTTGCAATCCGCATGCATGTCGTTATAGTATGCAACGTTACTGAAGATCAGCAAAGTCTGTCCTGGCTCGGGTGGCGGAATTGGCAGACGCGTTAGGTTGAGGGCCTAATGGGGTAACACCCGTGCGGGTTCAACTCCCGCCCCGAGCACCATGTCTCCAAAAAGCGGTCTGGCATCACGCCGGGCCGCTTTTCTGTTTTCCGGAGTTCTCCCGCTTGCATGCCGTCGGCCATCCCGCGAAAAATGCGCGGCGGCACGGCGCTGCCGTCAATTTGCGTTTTCCTGGGCGCGGTCTTCGCGGGGCAGGGCGCGCAGCATCCGCACGGCGAAGAAGATGCAGATGGCTCCGCCGGCCACGTCGGTGGCCAGCCGGGTATAGAAGACTCCTGGCGCCCATTGGAGAAGGCGCGTCAGCAGCGAAAGCGGGATCATGATTCCGAGCATCCGCACCGCCTTGAGCACTGCATCCATCCGGGGGTGTCCGCAGCCGGTCATGGCGAAGCCGCAGAAACGGGTGACTTCGATGAATGCGAACCCCCATGGCACGATATGCATATATTGGATCATCCGGGCCTGGATCAGCGGTTCCGGGGTGAACCATCCGACCATGTATTGCGAGAAGAAGAAGAGGATCACCGCCATCAGCGACAGGAAGCATATCGCCATGGCGGCGGCGAATTTGAAGGCGAACCGCACCCGGCTGTAGAGTCCGGCGCCGTAGTTCTGGGCGATCACCGACATCAGCGGGATTCCGAAGGCCATTGGCAGCACGAATGCCAGGTTCTCCAGCTTGCCGGCCGCCGCCACCGCCGCCACCATGGTTTCGCCGAAGAAGGCGGTCACCCAGGTGGTGATGTAGTTGGTCAGCGGGAAAAGCAGCATCCCGAGGATGTTCGGCAATGCGTAGGCGGTGATCCGGCGCCAGGCGTCGGTGATTTCCCGCATCTTCATCGGCTTGAAGGACAGCAGTCCCACCCGGCAGAGGATGATCGCCAGCGCCACCGCCGAAAAGCATTGCGAGATGATGGTGGCCAACGCCGCGCCGCGGATGCCCATCGCCGGCATGAAGCCGAACGGGGCGATGAGCGCCGACAGCGCCGAATGCTGCCATGGCGGCAGCGACGACGGCAGGCGCGCCAGGCATCCGGCGCCGCCGTAGATCATCAGCGGGTCCAGCACGACATTGATGAGCATTCCGGCAATGGTCAGCGCGGAGGCGATGCGCGGGCGTCCCGCGGCAATCAGCAGGTGGTTTCCCGGCATGGTGATGCCGGCGGTGATGCAGCCGTAGAACCACACGTTCATATACCCCTTGAGCTGCTGCTGCGTCTCGCCTTTGGCGCCCATCCATCCGTAGACGACATCGGCGGAGGTGATGCCCAAGGCTGCGGCGAACACCGACATGATGGCGATCAGCAGCATTCCGCTGGTGACGATCCGGCAGGCGCCGCGGTGGTCGCCCTCGCCGATGGCGTGCGCCATGGTCGCCATGCAGCCGCCGCCAAAGCCGCCGAAGATGCATCCGAACAGCATCACGATCGGAAAGGTGAAGCCCATGGCCGCCAATGGCGCCTCGCCGCCAAGCCGCCCCACGAAGAAGGTGTCCGCAATATTGTATGCCGACATCGCCAGGGTGCTGGCCAGCATCGCGAACGCAGTCTTGATCATCGTGGCGGCGATGCTGCCACGGGTGTATTCCGCCTCGATTCTTGGTGATGTCCTTTCCGCCATGTCCGCCTTTTGCCTTCGTTTGCCTTCCTTTTTGCCGCCTTCCTTTCCCGCGATTCGCCGCGCCGTCAGAAGATGTCGATATTGTCCAGATGCCAGCGGTAGTTTTCCAGGAGGCTGGCCTTGGAGATCATTCCGACGAAATGCCCGTCCCGCATCACCGGCAGGAAATCCGCGTTGGTGCGGTCGAATTGCGCCGTCGCCTCGCCGACGGTGGCGTCGGCCTGCAGCACCGGCGGCGGCGGTGACATGAAGTCATCGACGATGAGCACGTCATACAGCCGGGTGTCCAGGATATACGGCCGGATGTTTTTTTCGCTCACCATGCCGGCCAGATGGCCTTTTTCATCCAGCACCGGGAAGGCCTGCTGCCGGCTTCGCATGAGCAGTTCCAGCAGGGTGCGGAATTTATCCCGGGCGTTGAGCGTATAGAAGTTCCGGTCGGCCAGGTCGCCGACGGGGGTGCTGTCCAGTTCACCGATGGCGTCATCGCCGTAGATTTGCGCGGCGTCGCGGGCGGGGGAGTCAGCCGCCGCCGCAAAGTAGATGTTGTTTCTGGTCAGGCCCTTGCTGATGAAGGTGGCGATGGCCACCACGATCATCAGCGGCACGAAGAGCTCATAGCCGCCCAGCAGTTCGACGATCAGGAACAATCCGGTCAAAGGCGCGTGCATCACTCCCGCCAGCACTCCCGCCATGCCGGCGGTGATGCAATTGACCAGCGGGAAGCCATGCAGGCCGGTCTGTTCCAGGATCAGATGGAGCGCATATCCCAGGAATCCGCCGGTCACCAGCGAGGGTCCGAAGAGTCCGCCGTCGCCGCCGGCCTTGAGCGAGATCATCGAGACCAGCGGCTTGAAGAGCGCCGCCACCAGCGCGGCGGCTATCGGCATCCACACGGCATGGCCTCCGGCGGCGAAGATCCCGGCGGGGATGCGGTCGGATCGTCCGCACAGGAAATCGCTGACGAAGCCATAGCCCTGTCCGCCCAGGATTGGCATCAGGAGGAAGAAGACGTAGAGCAATGCACAGCCCAGCGCTGCGCAGAGCCATTTGCTGCGGATTTTCCCCGCGATTCGTCCAACGATGCAATTGGTGCGGATGATTCCCCACGAGAAGACTCCGCAGACCACTCCGATCAGGATATACAGCCAGAGGTTTCCCAGCGACCACACGTAGGTCCCCGCAAGGAAGTCGTTGCTGGCGCGCATGAGCTGGCTGATGATGGCGCCGGAGGCCGCCGAGAGCAACAGCGGGATGAAAAGCACGCTGTTGACCCGGGTCAGCAGCACTTCGCAGGCGAAGAGCGTCCCGCCCAGTGGCGCATCGAATACCGCCGCGATGCCGGCGGCGCCGCCGGCGGCCAGCAGCAGCGATATTGTCTCCCGGGAGACTCCCAGCCATCGTCCGATATTCACGCCGATGGCGGCGCCGGTCAGCGCGCTTGGCGCCTCCATGCCGGCGGAGATGCCGCATCCCACCGAGACGCCGGCGGTGAGGATATGGCTGCAGGTGTGATAGGGCCGGAGGCCGCGGCCGGGATGGCGCGCCTCCAGGATCGCCGGCCAGAGGCTGCATCCGTATTGCGTGCGGTGGAAAAACAGCTCGCCGACGAAGAGGCAGAAGAAGATCCCCAGCGACGGCAATGCCGGCGCCACCCATTGCGGCCACGGGCAATGCCCAAGCCAGAGCTGGCAATAGCCGTGGACCGTCTGCGCCAGGTTGTGCATCAGCACCGCCGCCAATCCCGACAGCACCCCCACCACCAGGCACAGCGCCAGCACCAGCGCGCGGCGCGCACCCAGCCGCCGCGCCGGTGTCCGCCAGGATATCCGGTTGATTAGGGAGGACAGATGCATGCGGTGACGGGGGCGCGGGGCTGCTGAAGCGGGCGGATGGCGTCCGCCTTATATCCCGGTTGCCACGATGCGAGGGAAGAGCGGTTCGGCGACGGGTCCGACTGCGGCGCCGTCCGGGATGTCATTCCATTTGGCGAGGGAGTCCATGGACGGCATTTCGGTCTCCGGCACTCCCAGCAGGGTGCGCAGGCTGGCCATTTTCATGGGCATCACGGGGTAGAGCAGCCCCGCGATTATCCGCAGGGCCTCGGCGGAGGCGCGCAATACCCGCGCCAGCTTTTCGGTCTCTCCGGATTTGGCCAGCGCCCATGGCTTCATGGCATCGAAGTAGCGGTTGGCGGTGGAGGCCGCCGCCATAACTTCCGCAATTCCGCGGTCAAGCTGCATATTGGCGATGGCGCCCTTCATGGCCTCCAGGGCATTTGCGAGGGACTGCCGCAGTTCCGCCTCGTCTTCCGTGGGGTCGGCGGGCGCCGGCATCCGCCCCCCGAAATTCTTCTCGACCATCTTGACCACCCGCGAGAGCAGGTTGCCGAGGTTGTTGGCCAGGTCGGCATTGAAGCGGGTGACAAATGACTCCTCCGAGAAATTGGCATCCTGTCCCAGCGCCATCGCCGCCATCAGGTGGTAGCGCAGGGCATCGACGCCGTACTTGTCCGCCATGTCCATGGGATTGACCACGTTGCCGACGGACTTGCTCATCTTGCCGCCGGAGACCAGCCACCATCCATGGGCGAAGATGCATTGCGGCAGCGGCAGCTTGAGGGCCATGAGCATGGTCGGCCAGTAGACGCTGTGGGTGGTCAGGATGTCCTTGCCGATCAGATGGTAGTTCGCCGGCCACCATTTGCGGAACTGGTCATCGTCGGCAAGATAGCCGACGGCGGAGATGTAGTTGCACAATGCATCCACCCAGACATAGGTCACGTAGTCGTGGTCGAACGGCAGCTCGATCCCCCATGAAAGCCGGCTTTTGGCCCGTGAGATGCAAAGATCCGCCAGCGGCTGCCTGAGGAATCCCAGGGTCTCCTGGCGGCGGTTGGCCGGCTGGATGAACTCGGGGTGGGCGTTGATGTGGTCGATGAGCTGCTGCTGGTATTTCTTCATCCGGAAGAAGTAGTTCTTTTCGACCAGCTGGTCGACCTTCCGCCCGCAGTCCGGGCAGCAGCCGTCATGCAGATCCTTTTCGGTCCAGTAGCGTTCGCAGGGCACGCAGTACCAGCCGGTGTATTCGCTCTGGTAGATTTCACCGCGGTCGTAGAGGTCCTGGAGGATCTTCTGGATCACGGTGACGTGGCGCGGCTCGGTGGTGCGGATGAAGTCGTCGTTGCTGATGTTCAGCCGCATCCACAGCTCCCGGAAGCGTTCGACATAGGTGTCGCAGTGCTGCTGCGGGGTGACGCCGTTTTTCCGGGCCGCCTGTTCGACCTTGAGGCCGTGTTCGTCGGTGCCGGTCAGGAAGTGGGTCTGCTCGCCCAGCAGGCGGTGGTAGCGCGCCAGCACATCGGCCAGGATGGTGGTATAGGCGTGGCCGATATGCGGCTTGTCATTGACATAATAGATCGGCGTGGTGATGTAGAAGGTGTCCTTTGACATGGTGTGGACCGGTGGTTTATAGTGTGTCGAAGCGGCGATTGCCCGGCAGGTGGCGGCGATTGTCTTTGCGGCCGCCGGCCGTCACGTGGCCATTTGCCTGCCGACTTCGCGGTTCCAGAAGAGCAGCACCGCCAGCAGCGCCAGCAGGATATTCATGGCGACTGCGTAGGCGGCCGCGTAGCCGATGTAGATTCCCGGCACCGTGGGCTCCTCGGTGTTCACATTGGCGTCCTCCCCGCGGCTGGAGAGCGCGTCCGCCATCCAGAAGAGCTGCCAATTGGGGATGGCGGCGTAGAGTGCGGACGCCACGTAGTTTCCGGCGTATGGCAGCGGGTCGTTGTAGGTGCCGCCGGCGGGGATGCGCGGCGGATTGTCCGAGCGTCGGAAGACCACTGCGGAGAAGTTTGCGGTGCCGTCGCGGCGGGCGTTGCCGCCCAGCTCATAGTACCGCCATTGTTCGCGTGCGGAGTCGTAGACCGCCATTCGCAGGAAAGCGCCCTTGACATCGGCGGGGCTGGCCTTCCAGCCCTGTCCGTCCTTCCAGCTGGATGCGGGGTTGTCGCCCAGTGCCGGCAGTGTCGGCAGCGCCTTCGCCGAGTCGGTCCAGACCGTGAAGTCGCCGAAGTCCTCGATTCGCTGCGGCGCGTTCCAGGCTTCGATAGGCGCCAGCTCCTGCGGTGCGAAGTCATACGATGCCACCCACAGCTGTCCGGCGCCCTTCGGCGGTTCGGTATACCACTTTTCGCGGGCGTTGCGGCCGATCAGGTAGTCGCTCATGAGTCCCAGCATGAACAGCGCGGCGCACAGCAGCAGGTTCGGAACCAGTCCGAAGCGGGTGGAAAGCGCGGTGGCCAGCGTCCCCATCGACAGCACCGACAGCGTGACCAGCAACAGCGCGGGGATCACCCGGAAGGCCAGTCCGACATGCATTCCCTGGTCCGGCTTGAACTGTCCGATGATGGCCAGCACCGGCAGCACGCAGAGCAGTGCGACCACCGCCGCGCTGCAGAATGACGACCGGGTCACATAGTTGTATGCCCCGGCGATTGCCAGCGCCAGCGCGATGGCGGCGAAGAAGCCATAGAGCATGAAGTTGTCAATCCAGAACTGGTCGGTGGAGACCCGCAGCGCGATCAGCGACGCCACCGAGGTGATGGCGCAGAAGACCAGGTTTGCGCCCATGATGCCGAGGATTTTGGCGATGATGAACACCGGGCGCTGCACTGGCTTGGAGAGCAGCAGCAGCGCGGTGCCGTTGTCGATTTCCCGGGAGATGGCGTAGCTGGAGATCATGATTGCCAATCCCCAGCCGAAGACCATCATCGTCGCCATGGCGCTGTCGATCACCAGCTTTTCCTGGGCGCTGAAGACATAGAGTGTCAGCACCGGGAAGAATCCCATCAGCACCAGCGCGGAGAGGGTCATGAGCAGATAGATCGGCTCGCGCAGGCTTTCGCGGAAGGTGTTCTTGGCAATTTGCAGCAGTATGGTGAACATGGCGTTTTACGGCAGGTGGGCGCGGGCGCCGCCTATTTGCGGGGGATCTGGAAATTGCCCGCCTCGTTGATTTTTTCCATATGGTCCTTGTATTGGCGGGACAGCCGGGGCTGGTCGATGATTTCGCCGAGCATCTGGGCATTCTGCTCCCAGTCGGCGCAGTTGATGTTCATCACCCGGTATTTGGCGCTGGCCTGGTCGACCAGGCTTTTGGGGCAGTAGTCTTCGTTGCCGATGAAGAGCACCACCTTCGGGTTCTGGAAATCGATGAAGTCCATGAAGTTGGCCAGCGCGATCTCCTCGGCCTTCCGGTTGTTGGACAGGTAGAAGAGGTGGAGGTCCTCCCCGTCATCCGCCTGGCTGATCATCAGCACCGGCTGCTTGGAGTAGTACTGCGCCAGTTCGCACAGCACCCGCGGCTCCAGGTAGTTGGCGCTGACCAGCAGGTAATTGACCCGCGCCCGCGCGCCCTTGTTGAAGAGGGTACAGGACGACAGTGCGAAGGCGAAAGCGCAGATCGCCACGAGGAATGCTCCGGCGGCAATTTTCTTGTTCAGCATCATTTCGTGATTCCTTGGTTGTCTGGTGTGTGGGATGCCCCGCAAGAGCCCATGGCGCAGTTGCGTGACGCCGCACTGGAAGCGGGCTGGAAAAGCATTTTGGCCGTGCCCTGGGGCCGGCGGGGCGGTCCGGCATCCTCGGCGGCATTCACCGTCTCCGGCAAAAAAAAAACGCGCAGGAAAGCCGCCTCTTCCGATTCGGTTTTCCGGTTAAATGGTATACTATGTCCTCAATCCGGAAAGTTGCTTGCACTTCCCACAAGTTTTTTCAGTTTTTTTGCGCGTCCATCATGAGCAATATCCAGGCACTGCTGCCTGCGTGCGGCACCGGCCGGCCGCAGGCGGCGATCTTCCTCTCCGGCTCGGGGTCCAACGCCGAGCAGATTCTCCGTCGCTACCAGGCCGAGGCGCAGGGCGGCCGCCGTCCGGGCTTTGACCTGGCGGCGATTGTCACCGACGCGCCGCAGACCAGCCGCGCCCGGCAGCTGGCGCAGGAGTACGGCCTGCCGCTGGTTGCGGAGGACATCCGGGAGTTCTATCACCGCAATGGCCAGAAGCGGGTTTCGATCGCCACCGCGGAGGGGCAGCAGCTGCGGGCCCAGTGGACCGACCGGCTGCGGCGGCAGCTTGAGCCGATGCGGATCACCTTCGGGATCTTTGCCGGCTTTGTGCCGCTGACCAATCTGACTGCGGACTTCCCCTGCCTCAATGTCCATCCCGGCGACCTTACCTGCCGCCGGTACGGGCGCCGGCTGCTGGTGGGGCTGCACGAAGTTCCGATTGAGCGCGCCATCCTGGAGGGGATGGATTGCCTGCGGTCGTCGGTGATCCTGGCAGGCGCCTATACCGGCAAGGGCGACGACATGGACAACGGGCCGCTGCTGGGCATCTCGCCCCCGGTGGCTGTCGATCTGGACGGTGCGCACCTGGCCCGGTTGCGCGCCGTGGCCGCCGGACGTCCGGCGGCGCGCCCCGCCGGCGGCTACCATGACGAGCTGCAGCAATTTGCCGCGCAATGCCAGGAGCGCCTGAAGGAGGGCGGCGACTGGGTGGTTTTTCCGCCGGTGATCTGGGATTTCGCCGCCGACCGTTTCCATCTGGATCTTGACAGCGGCCGGTTGCTTTTCCGGATGGGGTCCGGGAGGCTGACGCCCATTGAGACCGTCGAATACGGCGCCGGCGGACGCCGCGAGCTGGTTTTCCCGGGCGCGGAGGGGTGATTTTCCCCGGCGCCGGGGGGGGCGGCTACTCAGCCAGGCGATTGACGTTGTCTTCCCGCCCCATCACCAGCAGGAAGTCGCCGCTTTTCATATATTCGCGGACGGGGTCGATATTCATGATGGTGCGGTAGCTGTCCTCGGCGTGGTCCCATCCGAAGTGATCGGCGGATGGCGCCGTGCCGTCATCGGCGGGGGTGCCGTCTTTTTCCGGGCGTTCGATCCCCAGGACATTGACGCCGTATTTGCGGCGCACATCCAGTCCGGTGAGGGTCTTGCCGATGAATTCCTCCGGGACCGGGATTTTGGCGATCATCACATTTCCGGGCAGTGAAATGACCTCGTAGAGCGTCGGCCGCGCCAGGAATTTGGCCACCCGCGCGCCCATTTCCCGTTCCGGGTCGACCACCATGCCGGCCCCGACCTGCCGCAGGATCCGCTCATGCAGCGACGACACCGCGCGGGCGACGATCCGCCGGACGCCGAGCTGCTTGAGCAGCGCGGTGGTCATGATCGAGTTTTCGATCCCCGCCGCGCCGATGGCGACCACCACGACATCCATCGCGGCGATATCCGCCTCGCGCAGCGCCTTCTCGTCGGTGCTGTCCAGGCAGATCGCCAGAGTCGCCTGGTCCTTGAGGTTCTCGATGATCTCCGGCTCGGAGTCGATCACGCAGACCGGGATGCCGGACTGCATCAGCGACCTGGCGGTCTCGGTGCCGAAGGTTCCCATGCCGATGACGGCGATGCGGATGCTGCTACGGGTGAACATGGTGTTTTTCCTGTGGGGATGCCTTGTCCCGCGTGGCGCCGGCACGGCCTATTCAGCGGGGACCGGGTCGCTTTCGATGTAGTCGATTCCGGGCTTGGCCAGCCGGCCGTGCTCGACCCGCAGATAGCCGGTCTGGCGGCTCAGGGTCGGCGGCGCGCCGTCGCTGGAGATGTAGAAGCGCTTCTGCCGCAATTCCACCGTGATGCCGCGGAATCCGAAGATGTAGTACGCGTAGAGCCGCGGGCGGATCTGCAGCAGCAGATGCACCATCCGGGAGTCATCGACCTCCATTTGCGGCGGTTCGCCATCGATGTACGACCCCAGCCGGTGAACCGCATAGACATTGCTGTCATCCTCCTCCCGGAAGCAATAGACATCCTCGTCGACATCGCTGAAGCGCAGCAGCGAGAGCTTGACGGTCTTGATGACATCGGTGCTGCTGGGGGATGGCAGTCCGATGTTCTTGTACATCACCTCGTAGCCTTCCTGGACATCCACCGACACCGGATCGGAGACATGGGTCCGCGGCAGCCGGGCGTGGTTCAGCCTGGCGGTGATGGTGTAATGGCCCTCGCGCTGCATGTCGTAGAACTGGTTGATGGCGATCCGCAGCTCCTTGCCCTGTCCCGGAGCCAGTCGCAAGTTGCTGTCGTGCAGCGGAATGCCGCTCACGCTCCCCGGTCCGCCAAAGTACTGGCGCGACTGCCGGCCGTCGGGCATCTCGATCTTGAAGCCGATGCTGCCGCGCTCTTCCGGCTTCTCGCCGTCGAATATCAGGGTGTTGCCGGAGATGTTCTTCACCAGCAGCTTGACATGGATCGGCTCGTAGCGCATATAGCGCGGCTTCTCCACGGTCAGCTGCAGCGCGATCTGGGCGAATGCCGACGGAGCGCAGCACATCGCCGCCGCCAGCCACATCAACAATGCGAATGATTGCCTGGTCAAATCCTGTTCCTCCTTGGGGAGCTCCCGCCGCCGCGCCGGGCGTTTCCCCGTTCGGCGGTTCGGCGCTAATTGCGCGGTGCGCGGCTTCGCCGCAGGGCCTCGTACATCAGAATCGTCGCCGCCTGGGCGACATTGAGGGATTCGGCATGCCCCGGCATGGGGATGGCGACGCCTTCGCCCAGTTCCGGGCTGGCGATGCCATTGCCCTCGTTGCCCAGCACGATGGCGTTGCCGCAGGGATCGAAATCCGGCGACAGGCATGAAGTCGGCGCGTCCATGACTGCGCACCATGCCCGCCTGCCGCCCAATGTGCGGAAGGCCGCGAGCGCATCGGAGAGCGTGGTGAAGCCATGGACTCCGACGGCGAATTGCGCGCCCATCCCGGCGCGGATCACCTTCGGCGACCACACCTCGGCGCAGCCGGCGGTCGTCCAGACCTGCCGCACTCCGAATGCCCAGGCAGTGCGCAGGATCGTCCCGAGGTTCCCGGGTTCCTGCACGCGGTCGAGGATCAGGGTGCAAAGCGGGTCAAGCTGTCGCGGCGCGGCCGCCTCCGGCTTGCGCATGAACAGCATCACGCCCTGCGGGGCCTCGGTGAGTGCGCATTGCGCGAATTCGCCGGCGCCGCAATATTCCGCCTGCACGCCGCATTCGGCCACCCTTTGCGCCAGCCTGGCGGTCTCCGCCGGATCCGCGGGCTGGTCCGAGAAGAGCGCGCCACAGAGCCACTGCGGCCGTTTGTCCACCGCCTCCCGGCAGCACCGCAGGCCCTCGACCACGAACAGCGGCGACTTGCGCTGGTTATGGCGGCTCCCTGCCAGGGCATGGAGCATTTTCATCGTGGCCTTGCGCATGGGCGTGGTCATCTGCAAGCCAATTCGCCGAAGGTGATGGCGACCCAGTGGCATACCGATCCGCCCAGCACAAAGCAATGCCATACCGTATGCATATATGGCACCCGGTCCATGACATAGAAGATCACCCCCAGCGTGTAGACGACTCCGCCGATCACCAGCATTACCAGCCCGAGGTGGCTGATATGCTGCATCAGCGGCCGGAAGGCGAAGATGATCTCCCAGCCCATCGCCAGGGTGATCAGCAGCGCGATCCATTCGCGGCGGGGGCGGATCAGCAGTTCCGAGAGGATGCCCAGCACCGCCAGCCCCCATGAGATCCCGAAGAGAGTCCATCCGGCGGCGGTGTTTCCCAGCGTCACCAGGGTGAAGGGCGTGTAGGTCCCCGCGATCAGCAGGTAGATCGAAATGTGGTCGAAGACCTGCAGCACCGCCTTTACCGGCAGCCGCCAGACCAGATGGTACAGCATCGAGCAGTTGTAAAGCACGATCAGGGTGAAGCCGTAGATTGCGCAGCTGACGATCTTGCGGGCATCGCCCTGCTGGGCGGTGAGCACGCACATGAAGGTCAGGGCGAAGATCCCGAAGATCATCCCCGCCAGGTGGGTGGCGAAATTGGCCCACTCCTCGCCCGACGAACGGTGGAACTCCTTGAGCCATAGCGCTATTCTGCCGGCCTTGGTCGTGGTTCCCGTTGGTGAGTTGTTTTCTGCCATGTCGGATAATATAGTGCCTTGCGGGTGGAGGGGGGCGCCGCGCTAGAAGACCAGGTCGCGCATGAGGGCGCGCCAGCCGGTGCCCACCCGGAAGTACTCGCATAGCAGCGATGGCGTCCAGCCCAGGAAGCGGAATGGCCGCCAGAAGCGCCGGCAGCGCATCCGACGGTTGTAGTACCGCGCCATCCGGAGCGCCAGCTGGCGGTTTTTCTCCGGGACCTCGGGGTTGCGGCGGGCGAAATCCGCCAGCGCGTTGAGCATCGCCGCGGAGCGTGGCAGGTCGTCGTTACGCTTGGCCACCCGGCGGATGTTTTCGCCGACGCTTTCGCGGTGGACTTCCGCAGTGATGTCCGAGGTGTTGCCGCCATGCACCCGGTAGAGCGTGAGGGCTTCGCCGGTGAAGACCAGCGCATCCAGCATCGCCGCAGTTTGCGAAAGCCAGATGTCATGGACCGGGAAGTCCGGAGGAATCTGCGCAAAATACTTCAGGAACGGCCGCTTGATGCAGATGTTGTGCCCCCACACCACGAAACGGGGATAGCGGACTTTGTCGAATGACGCATCCGCGACGACGGCTTCAATCCGCGCGGCTGGAAGCGCATCGTAGACCGTCGTGCCGGACGACTCCAGCTTTTCGTTGACCACCAGGCTGCTGCAGCCCGCCAGCAGCTTATGGGGCGGCGCGGACTCCAGCAATGACGACAGGCGCGCGATCTTCTCCGGCAGCCACCAGTCATCCTGGTCGCTGAAGAAGATCAGGTCGCCGGTGGACTGCAGGGCCAGGCTGCGGAAATTGCCGACCACCCCGAGCCGCGCCGCATTGCGGATGCAGCGCAAGGTCCCGCCGAATTCGCCGCGCAGCGACTCCACCACGGCGGCGGTGGCGTCGTCCTCCGAGTCGTCGCCCACCAGGATTTCATCCGGGGCGCGGGTCTGCGCGAAGATGCTGCGCAGCTGCTCGCCCAGGAACCTCTCGCCATGATAGGCGGCTATGACTACGGAGATGCGGGATGGCACGTCTTTTTTCGGGAGGGATGGTTTGCGCCGTCCGGGAGCTGGCTAGAAACGGTAGGTCAGCTGGGCGGAAAGCACATGGCAGTCGGTGTCGAAGGTCCCCCGCTCGCTGATGTTGCCGACCTTGGCGACACTGCTGCCCAGCTTCGTCTTGTCGAAGTAGACATAGCCGTACGCCAGGTCGATGCCCCAGCGTTCGGTCTGGTAGCCGACGCCGAGGGTGAACAGCTGCTTGTCCGAGTCCGGCATCTCCGGGGAGGCGGTGCGGCCATTTGACGGCGACAGGTCCAGCGCATATCCGCAGCGCAGCGTCCAGTGTTCGCTGAGCAGGTACTCGACGCCGAAGTGGTACGACCACACGTCATGCCAGTCCCGGTAGTTCGAGGCGGTGGCGTGCTTGCCGCTGCCCGGCATCTTCCGGAAATTGATGTCCAGCGACCTGTAGCTGGACCACTTCGTCCAGATCGCATCCGCCATGAAGCGCCACTTCTCGAAGCTGCTGTTCTCCACGCCCAGCGCCAGATAGGATGGCATGGTCACGCTGGTGTCCACCCCCGCGGGGATGAACTTGAGCATGCCGTCCATCTCGCGGCGGTAGTTGGCGTCGCCCGACATGTGGAGATGGACCTTGCTCTGGTAATGCAGGCCGAAGGCCCAGTCGTCGAACGGCTTGTAATATAACGAGAAAAATCCGCCCTGCGACTGCCCGGCGGCATCCATGTAGAGCTTGTTGCGGCCGTATGGCCCCAGGTCAATGTACCTGGCCAGGCGGGCGACGCCGATGGTTTCGTTGAGGCCCGCCGCAATTGAGAAGTTGTCGGTCACCTTCCAGGCAATGCCGGGGCTGATGTAGCATACCCGCAGGCTGGTGAAGGTCGCCAGCGTGCTGAGCTGGGAGTCACGGTCCCACTGGGTGATCATCCCGTAGGGGGCGTTGACCGACAGCGTGAAACGGAAGTCGTCCGCAAACGGCACCACCGCAAAGGCGAAGCCCGTCATCCGGACCTGGTCGTCCATCTGGTCGGTGCCGCGGGAGGTGGAATATTCCGACCCCAGCTTGAGCAAGGAGCCGCCCATCGACAGCGTCGGGACCTCAATGGTGGTCGTCGAGGCCGCATTGTACCAGGCGCCGCTGGCATGGCCGCCGCGGGCGACCGCCGCGCCGCCGACAGCCAGCACATCCGTCGCGCTCTCCGAATAAAGCTGGAAGCCGCCGGCGAAGGTGGAAGGCGCCACCCCCAGTGACGCCGCTAGAATGAATGCAGAAAGACGTTTCATCATTTGAATACAAGCTCCTGTTCAATCGTGGAACCAGCTTCACGGATCCAGGGTGGAAGGGAAACTGCAATGCCGCATACTATAACCCCATTTTTGCGACGCATGTGACACAAATGTGAATAATGTCGCAAAAAAAAATGGCGGCGTGGCGGCGGGTGCGGGCGTTTTTTTTCTAGCGGAGGCTGTTTTCGGTTTCCTTCATCGCCTCCAGCATTTCCGCGGGGGTCTCGGCGGTTCGCAGCCGGCTGGCAATATCAGTGGCGGTGAGCAGTTCGCAGAGCCGTGCGATTATATGCAGGTGGAGGTCGTCGTCGGGGCCGGCGATGACGAAGAACAGGTCGGTGGCCTCGCCATTTGGCGCGCCGAAGAATATCGGCCTTTCCGAGTGGGCGACGGCGATGAATGGCGCCTCGCAGAGGAACTCGTCGCGGTTTTCGGGGTGGCAGAGGGCGATGCCGCCGTTCATTGCGGTCGGTGCGACCTCCTCGCGTTTTTTCAGTTCCTCGTAGAACTCCCGCGGGTCGTAGAGCAATCCGGAGTTTTCGCACAATGCCGTCAGGGCACGGAGGATGGCGTCGCGGGTTTTTCCGGGCAATGCGGTGGCCATGGTTTCCTCGCGGCACAGTGCAGACAGGGTGGGTGCGGCGTTTGCAGGCGGGGGATTTCCCGCCTTTTGCCGTCCTGCCAGTCCGCGGATAAGCCGGTCGGTGTACCAGTTGTCGAGTTCTTCCCGGTCGAAGGCCATTCTGGGGCCGGACTGGACGCACGGTATTTCGCCGCATACCGCCATTTGCCGCAGTTCGCCGGCATCCAGATGGAGGAATGCCGCGGCCTCATCCAATGTAAGCAACCGTACAGGCATGGCGTCTTCAGAATCCCCTCATGATCAGCAGCCTGGGCGCGAAGAGCCGCAGCTGCGCAAATATTTCGCCCTGCCGTGCGTCCAGCGCGGGGTCGGCCTGGCGTTCCGCGGGCGGCAGGCTCTGGAAGTCGCCGGGGGCGTCCTGGCGTTTTCCCGCAGCAGTCGCGTTGCGCAGATGCCCGGGGATGTCGATATGCTGGAATTTCATCACCTTGGCGAAGGACTTTTCCTGCGGCTGCCACTCATGGCTTTCAGCCAGGATCATGTCCGGGTAGAATGACAGCACCTTGAATCCGGGGCGGTGGCTGCGGCCGATGGCGGGCGCGCACCACTGTCGGCCGCCGCCGGCGATGGGGAAATCCAGGTCGAGATGGAGGTGTCCGGAGAGGATGCCGACGACGTTGTGGCTGGCATCCAGCATGGCGAGAATCCGGTCGTTTTCCAGGATGGTCGGCGGGACCAGCGGCTCGTGCTGGATGTAGACAACCGGCTCATTGGCGTGCTGGCGCAGTTCCTGTTCCAGCCACTTGAAGGTCGCGTCATTCATCAGCGCGCAGCCATTTTCGTTTCCAGAGGAGTCGGGGGCCGCGAAGATGAAGCGGAATCCCGACCATGAGAAGGCGAATTTGTCGCTTCCGAAGACCGTGGCGAAGCCCTGGTGCCAATTGTCTCCGGGGATGACATGGCATTTGATTCCCCGTAGTTCCAGGCGCAGGAATTCCTGGAAGAAACGCTGGTTGCGGATGGCGGGCGGCTGGCCGTCAAGTGCGGGGGCGCTGCAGTATCGCCGCCAGATGGGTCCGGAGGTGATCCAGGAGTTGTCGCCGGTGATGAATACGGCGTCGGGGCGGATGGTTTCGCGGATGGCCCGGCAGGCCTGGCGGTTGAGGTCGGCGCTGGCTTCGTCGAGGATATGCATGTCCGACAGCCAGGCGATCCGGAACAGCGGCGCGTCGTCGCGCATCGCCCACTGCGGGACGGCGTCGACGGCCTTGTTTTCGTAGCGTTTGGCGAATTCGAAGGCCTTGGCGGTGTCGAATTTGTCTCCCTGCTGGGCACAAAGCAGGGCGCTGAATGCGCAAAGCAGGTTCAGCAGGATCATCTTGCAGCAGATCATTGTCGTAGTGCCTCCTCGAGTGCGGGGTCGGGCTGGGCGCCATTGGCGACGGCCTGCCGGTACCACTTCAGGGCTTCGGCGCGCCGATATTGCGCGTGTCTCCGGAGGGCGTCGCGCAACGGCGGGTCATTCTGGGCCTGCAAGGCGATTTCGGAGGCATGCGCCAGCGCCATCAAGGCGAGGTTGTATGCGGCCTCGGCGTCCTTGGGGTTGATTTTCAGGGCATGGTGATATTCGGCGATGGCCGCCTCGCGCCACTCCAGTGCGCCCAGGGCAGTGGCGAAGAGCCGGCTGGTGGCGGCGTCGTTTGGAGCCAGCGCGGCCGCCCGGGCCATGGTCGCCAGCGCCCACCTCGGCTGGTTCAGCCGCAGCTGGGCGAAGCCGAGGGCCAGGAGGATCTCGGGGTCATCCGGCGACAGGCGCATCGCGTGATCGAGATGGCGTGCGGCTTCGGCATCCTGTCCGCGCCCCGCGGCGATGATGCCCAGGCGCTTGAGGGCGAGGAGGCTGTCGGGATCCAGCTTGAGCGCTTCGCGGTAGTTGAAGATGGCCGCCTCGATTTTTCCGGCGTGTTCGGCGGCGACCCCCTGGCGGAGGAATCCGCGCTTCACGATTTCGTTCTCATCCATTGCGGGTGCGGGTGGCTGCGGTTGCGGCTGCGGAGGCTGATTTGCCGCCGCGGTGGCGGGCTTTTCCTGCGGGGCGGGCGATGGCGCCGCGTCTCTGCCGATGCCGTCCCCTCCTTCGCCGGTGCCGTTGCGCCCCTCGTTGATCAATCCCTGCAGGCGGTTGATTTCCGCAGTCAGCTGTCTGCGCTCGCTGTCGCGGCGGATCAGCGCAAGCTCAAGCTCCTGCTTTTCCCGGGTGGCGGTCCCCAGCTGCGACTCGGCCTCGCGCACCCGCGCACTCCATATCGCGGCGGTTTCGTCCTTGCTCTCCGCCAGGATTCGCTCGTGGCGGGCCTTTTCCTCGGCGGCCTTCTGCCGCAATGCCGCCAATTGGGCGTCCTTCTGGTCCAGGCTGTCCTGCAGTTGCCTGAGCTGTCCACGCAGCTCTTCGGCTTGACGGACATTTTGCCGGGCGTCGTCGAGGATGCCGTCCATCGCCCTGGCGGCGGTCTGCTGCTGTCTCTGGCGTTCCTCGAGCTGCCTCCTGGCATCTTCGGCGTTGTCCAGCGCGGCCTTGGCCTCCGACAGGCCGGAGGAGAGCCGCCGGTTTTCATCCCGGGATTCATCCAGCTGCCGCTGGGATGCCGCCATTTGCTTCCGGGATTCATCCAATTGCTTCCGGGATTCATCCAGCTGGCTTCGGGATTCATCCAATTGCTTCCGGGATTCATCCAATTGCCGCTGCAATGCCGCCAGTGCGGCCTGGCTGGCGGTGCCGGCGGTGATGGCGGCGTTGTCCGCCGCCGCCAATTCGTCGCGCAGCCGTCGTCCTTCCGTCTGGGACTCCGAGAGTCGGCGTTGGAAGTCGTCAAGCTGCTTTTCCAGCGCCGGCAGCTTCGCGGCCTGGTCGCGGGCGGCGGCCAGCTCCTGGCGGATGGCGGCATTTTCCTGTTCGAGGCGGGACAGCAGATCCCTCTGGACGCCCTCGCGCTGACGCAATTGCTCCAGTTCGGCTTTGGCGGCCGCCATGGCCTGTTCCTGCGCATCGCGATCGGCCTGGCGCCGGGCGGCGCTGGCGGCGGCATCGCCGCTGCGCTTGCGAAGGGCGTCATTTTCATCAGCCAGGCGGCTGACATTCTCCTCCGCCAATTCGAGTTTGCGGCGGGCGGTGAGCAATTCCCCGCGGGCGGCCGCAAGCTGTTCCTCGCGGTTGCGCAGTTGCGCTTCGGCATTTCGCAATTGCGTTTCGGCTTCTCCGGCCGTGGCCGCATCCCTCCTGGATTGTTCTTCGCGTTCGCGCGCCAGTTCGCCGCGGGCGCGCAGGAGGTCGTTTTCGCAGTCGTCGAGGCGTCCGCGCGTATTCTCCAGTTGCTTTGAGAGGTCGTCGGCGTTCTTTTGCGACTCCGCCAATGCGGCCTGGGCGGCATCGGCGCGTGCGCGCTCGCGGCGCAGCTGCGAGTCAAGCGCGTCCCGGTCGGCCGCGAGGGCGGCCATCTCGCGGTTGATGCCGGCCAGGCGCGCCGTGGCCTCCGAGAGCTGCCGCTGCAAATCCGGGAGCTGCTGCAATAGCGGTGAGGGCTCGCTGGCCCGGGCCAGGTCCTCCTTGGCGGTGGCAAGCTGCGCGGTCAGCAGCCGCACCTGGGAGGCAAGCGTGTCGCGGTCATTGCGGATGATGCGCAGATTCTCCTCCAGCACCGACACCCCGGCCGCCTCGGCCCGCGCCCGCTCCAGCGATTGCCGCACCTCGGACAACTCGCCTTGCAGCGCCGCCACCGTGCCGCCCAGCGTCTGGGTGTCGGCGGTGAGCCGGGCGACCAGGTGCTGCAGGTCATCGCGGCTGAGGAACGCCAGGTCATCGCGGTTGGCCTGCTTGATCTGGCTGATCTGCTTCTGGCAGTAGTCGATGCGGTACTTGATCAGCGCGGCGTTCCATTGCGGGTATTCCCGCTGCACCCGCTGGAACACCGCCAGGGCCTGCTCGTAGTCCTTGACCGCCGCCAGCTGGGCGTTGTTCTTCATCGCGCTTTCCGCGCGGTTCATGGCGTCGTAGCCTTCCATCCAGATGCGCCGCGCCAGATCGACTTCCTGCGCGGGAGACCACGCCGCCACGCCAAGCAGCAGCAGGATTGACAGAAGGAATAGCTTCATGTTCATTGCCTGACAATCGCCGGCGGAACGCCGGGTAGGTATACATGGAGGCAGGGGATGCCGTGGACCGACTCGTCCAGGACTGCGGCGCCGGCGGCAAGCAGCAGCCCCTTGAGCAAATCCGGGCGGCGGACATCGCGCAGCCCCAGGTCGGCGGCGGTCCCCCCCAGATGGCGCGATATGTACCCGCCGTCGCGTCGGGCAAGCACCTGGTAGACGCTGTCGGCGTCGCGTCGGGCAAGCGCCAGGATCCCGTCAATGTACTGCGGGCGTCCGCCGGAGCCATACAATGCGGCAAGCTGCCGGTCGTCCATCTGCGCCATCAGCTCGGCCTGCCGCCGTAGCGTGCGCGCGCCCGCGGTGATCCGCAATGGCGGCTCGTGCGGGCATTGCGCGTGATAAGATTGCGCCGCGCTGGCAATCAGGCGGCGCAACGACTCATGCACTCCGGAGTAGCTCTCCGGAGTGCATTCAATGACCAATGTGGCGTCTTGCGAAGGCATGGCATTTTCGCCAGACGGACTCGAAAATGCCTGCGGAGCCCGCCGTCGTCAATGCGCTCAGGCGTTGGCGGGCGCCGGCGCCGCCGGGGCGCCCTTGATGGCCGGTGCGCGCAGATTGGCGAAGACCCGCTCGAAAAGCGGCAGGACGCCCTCCACGTTGTCCGGGTTCATCAGCTCGGCGCATTCCCGCGGGGTGAGCTGCGGGCGGTCTTCGTAGGCCTTCTTGAAGAGGCTGGTGTAGTATCGCACCATGAATTCCTCCTCGCTGCCGACCGTGCGGAAGAGCGAGAGCAGCCGCCGGCTCTGCGGCTGGTTGTTGGTCTTGGGGTTTTCCCACAGGCAGGCGCCGAAGATGAGCGACCAGATCGTCCCCTGCCACGGGCGGTCCTCCACCACACCGCTGGGGTCGACGGTGCGGCGCAGGTCCTCGTTGGTCATTTCGCGCCCCTTCTCCTGGGAGAAGACGACATAGATGTTGTGGAGGACGGTGTTGCGCACAAAGCCGTCGGTGATGTGCCAGCGCGTGGCCTGCATGTACTCCGCCAGATTGAAGTTCTGCAGCTCCTCGTCGGAGTACGCGGAGGCGTTGTGGCAGTTGCCCAGGCCGATCATGGTCTGGCCGTCGTCGTTCCTGGTGATCTTGACGGTGGTGTTGGCGGCATTGCGCAGGAAGTCCTCGAAGGCGCCGAATCCGAAGTCGGCGACATTGAACTCCGGGATCTTCTCGAGCAGCTTTTCCTCCAGGGTGGCGATCGGCAGGTCGCCATTGGCCAGCAACGCCTTGATGGCGTAGAGGACGTTGGTCTTGTCCAGGGCGTTGGAATTGCGGGTCTTCGGGGTGTTGTCGACCAGCGCGATGAATTCATCGGAGACGCGGGTGAGGGCGGCGGCGGCGGCCGGTTCCGGCCCGAGGACGTAGACGCGCTTTCCGAAGGAGCGGAGGCGGGTGATGATCGGCATGAGCGCCATGTCGTTGGATCCGAAGACGAATCCGCCGATATTGGGGTTGTTGCGCAGCAGGTCGAAGGCGGTCATCCCCATGCAGGATGCGGTGTATCCGGGAATGCGCTGGGTGTTGCAGGAGAGGTGGGGGACGAACTGCATTTCGGCGCCGGTCTTGGAAAGGTCGCCGATGGTGCGGCGGGTCCGCGGACCCGCCCAGTCCCCCCAGGCTTTGCAATAGACCACCACGCCATATTGCGTCTCGAGGTAATTGACAACATCCGGATGTGAATAGTTGCGCGACGGATCCGGTTCGCCCTTGCCGGTGAAGCCCATCAGGTTATCGTAGTCGATGAGCAATGCCAGCTGCATGTTTTTCTGAGCCATAGTATTCAGGAGTTTTTTTTGTTGTTTCCCATTTTCCGCCCAGTCACCCGACAGGCGGCTTGTGGAAGATGATAGCCCGCTGCCGCAGTCCGCCAGGTTTTTTCCCCGGTGCGGCCGTGCTTCGGCGCGGGTGGTTGGGTTATTCAGTTTTTTGCGGGATTTATGGTCTTTGGCGCGGCATCCCGTGATGCCGCCTTCACGCCATTGCGGGCATCGTGGAGAAAAATGGCATCATGGCCTTTCGCCGGGCGGCGCGGCCGCAGGAAAGGCGTACGGCCAATGGACGATCCGGACTGGCGTGACGCCATGCGACCACACCTCCACCACATCGAAGCGATGACGCGGTTTTTCCGGCGTTCCCATGGCCAGGATCCACCGGCGGGCGGCGCGGCGCAACCTGCGCTGCTTGGCGTCATCCACCGCGGACAGGGGGCGCAATGCCGAGGGACGCCCCGGCGTCTGGCGCCGGGTCTTCACCTCGACGAAACAGAGGCATCCTGCCGCATCCCGGGCCACGATATCCAACTCGCCGATGCCATGCGGCGCCCGGTAGTTGCGCGCCAGTATGTCATATCCTGCATTCTCCAGAAAGTCGGACGCGGCCTTTTCGCCGTTGCTGCCGACCGCCAGGCAATGCCGACGCAACCGCCCAGTGGCGATCCTGCCGAGCCAATCAGCCAGCTTCTTGCGGGAGAACGGCATAATATAACCCCATTGACCGGATTCCGGCAGGTGTGCGGGCGGGATGACGCATCCGCCGGCCGGGTGTCCTGAAAATTATAGTAATTTTCGGACAAAAAATCAAGAGTCAAAAGCAAAAAAGGCAAGAAATGCCGTCGGTACGGCCGCCGTGCCAACGGCCATTGCGCTAGAGTCCCAGGACATCCTGCATGTCATAGCGTCCGGGGGCGGCATCCAGCACAAACCTTGCCGCCCGGACCGCACCATTGGCGAAGGTCTGGCGGGATGAGGCCTTGTGGGTGAGTTCGAGCCGCTCTCCGTTGGTGGCGAAGATCACCGTGTGGTCGCCGACGACATCGCCGCCGCGCAGGGCGTGCATCCCGATTTCATGGCGGGAGCGCGCGCCGGTCATGCCGACACGACCATGCCGGACATCGGCGTCGTAGGAAAGCCCGCGGGCCTCGCAGAGGATCTGCCCCAGCCGTTCGGCGGTCCCGGAGGGCGCGTCCTTCTTCTGGTTGTGGTGCATTTCCACAACCTCGATGTCGTAGTCATCGCCGAGGATCCCGGCGACGCGGCGGCAAAGGGAGAAGAGCAAATTGACTCCGACCGACATGTTCGGCGCCTGGACGATGCGGGCGCCGCCAGCGGCCAGGCGGTCCAGCATCTTCAGGTCGTCGGCGGTCAGGCCGGTGGATCCGATCACCATGGCGACTCCGGCGGCGGCGGCCTTCGGCGCCAGCTTCCGGCTGGCGGCCGCCGACGAGAAGTCGATCAGCACATCGGCCCTGGCCAATGCCTCATCGGCATCGGCGGTCAGCGCGATGCCGCATGCCGGCAGCCCCGCCACCACTGCGGCGTCCTGTCCCAGCAGGGGACAGCCATCCCATTCCACTGCGGCCGCAAGCTCCAGATCCGGGGCGTCGATGACCTGGGAAACCAGATGGCGGCCCATCCGGCCGGCGGCGCCAAATATTGCTACGTTGTGCATAATGGCAAAATGCGTTGAAGCGTTGAAGGGGAAACTGCCTTCGCCTTGCTTTTCTCCGTCAGTCCCCGCTTTTCTCCGTTTCCACCTGTTCCCCGCTTTTCCCCTCGGCTCTCCCGGACAGGAAGTCGATGGCGGCCTTGATTTGCGGATCGATCGCGATGCGCCTGCCTTCGTCCAGCTCTTCGCGGATGGCGTTGCGCTCGTCGTCGGAGATCTCCACAGTCATATCCGGCGTGAGGCCGACGCCGTGGATTTCATGGTGGTTTTTCGTGTAGTACTTGGCAATGGTCAGCTTGAGCCCGGATCCATCGGAGAAGTGCTGGACAGTCTGGACGCTGCCCTTGCCGAAGGACTTGGTGCCGAGCAGGGTGGCGCGCCCATGGTCGCGCAGGCAGCTGGCGGTGATCTCCGAGGCTGAGGCGCTGCCGCCGTCGATGAGCACCGCCAGGGCGACGGTTGACGGAATGCGGTAGCTTTCCTTCAGGGTCTTTTCGGCATGCTGGATCGACTGGTTGCGTCCCTCGGTGGTGACCACCAGCTCGTCCGGCCCGAGGAACATGCTGCAGATCTCCACTGCGGACTGGAGCAGGCCGCCGCCATTGCCGCGCAAGTCGATGATCAGCGAATCGATTCCGCCATCGGCGTCCATCAGCCGCCGCAGCGCCTTCTCAAAATCCCCGGAGGTCGGGGACATGAATTCGGTGATCCGGATGTATCCAATCCTGGTGCCCGGCAGCGTCTGCGTGTTGCGTACGGTGTGGATCGGGATTTCCTCGCGGGTCAGCTCGAAGTGCAGCAGCTCTTCGGAGCCCTCCCGGCGGATGCCGACCTTGACGGTGGTGCCGACCTCGCCGCGAAGGCGCGCCACGGCGCCATCGCTGGACAGCTTGCCGATGTCCTCGTCGTCGATCTCGACGATCTGGTCACCGGGCAGGATCCCCGCCTTGGCGGCCGGGGTGTCCAGTACCGTCGTCACCACCGTGAGCACGCCATTGCGGGTGGTCACCTGCATGCCCACGCCGCCGAAGCTGCCTTCGGTGTATTCATCCATGGCCTTCATCTCCTCCGGCGGGATGAACTCGCTGTACGGGTCCAGAGGGAGGGTCAGCCCGGCAATCGCGCAACGCAGCATCTCCACCGCGGAGATCTTGTCGGCGTCGACGTAGTTCCGGCGGATGATCTGCATGACCTCCACCAGGCGGTCGAGGTTCTCCATGATCTGCTGGCTGTCATTGCCGTCGTCGCCCTCGGAGAGGCTTTCCGCCCGGAAGCAGATCATGCCGGCCACGATATTGAGTATCGCCACCGGCACCGCCAGGGTGTAGAGGAGTTTTTTCATCGGGGATGAAGGTTCCTTTTGTGGATCAGGCGCGGATCTTGCCCCACAGCACATTGGGCAGGTCGGCGATGGCGACGCGCTCCTGCTGCATGGTGTCGCGGTCACGCAGGGTCACGGCGTGGTCGTTCTCGGAATCGAAATCGTAGGTCACGCAGAACGGCGTGCCGATTTCGTCCTGGCGGCGATAGCGTTTGCCGATGGATCCAGTCACGTCGTATTCAGTGCGCAAATCGGCGGCGCGCAGCGCCTTCTGGACTTGCCTGGCCGGTTCGTCCAGTTTCTTGGAAAGCGGCATGACGGCGACCTGCACCGGCGCGATCAGCGGCTTGAGGTGGAGGACCACCCGGGTGTCCTCGTCCTTGTCCGCCTTCTGGGTGGCGGCGGTGTCTTCCTCGTAGGCGTTGCACAGCAGCATCAGGCAGATGCGGTCCAGTCCGCAGGAGGTCTCGACCACTGTCGGGTAGAAGGTCTGGCGGCTTTCCTGGTCGAGCACCTTGCAGGCGGCCTCCTCGCCGGAGAATTTGGCGTGCTGGGACATGTCCCATTGGCCGCGGTGGTGGATGCCCTCGATTTCGTCCCATCCGAAGGGGAATTCGAACTCGATGTCGACCGCCTGCTTGGCATAGTGCGCCAGCTTCTCATGCCAATGCCAGCGCAGCTTGCTTTCCGGGATGCCGAGGACCTGCGTGTAGAAATTCCAGCGTTCCTTGCGCCAGTATTCGAACCAGTCCAGCGATCCCTGGTCTTCGCAGAAGAACTCCATCTCCATCTGCATGAATTCGCGGGAGCGGAAGGTGAAGTTCCGGGGGTTGATCTCATTGCGGAAGGCCTTGCCGGTCTGGGCGATGCCGAAGGGCAGCTGCTGGCGGGTTCCGACCCGGATGGTGTTGAAGTCCACGAAGATCGGCTGGCAGGTCTCGGCGCGCAGATAGGCCTTGTGCTCTTCGTCGAAGACCGGTCCGACGTAGGTCTTCATCATCAGGTTGAACTCGCGCGGCTCGGTCAGGTTGTGGCTGCCGCAATTCGGGCATTTGCCGGGCTCCGGCAGCTGATCGACGCGGTAGCGGCGCTTGCAGTCCTTGCAGTCCGTCATCAGATCCGAAAACTTGTCGACGTGTCCGGAGGCCTTCCAGACCATCGGGTGGCAGATGATGGTGGAGTCCAGTCCCACGACGTTGTCGCGATCCTCGACCATGTATTTCCACCATGCGCGCTCGACCGACCGCTTCAGCGGCGCGCCATTCGGGCCGTAGTCCCAGAATCCGTTGAAGCCTCCGTAGATCTCCGAGCTTTGGAAGATGATGCTGCGGCGCTTGCACAGCGCGACCAGCTTGTTCATGAAATCGGCCGAATATGCAGTGGACGTGGACTCTGATGGCATGGCATAACCGCGGGAGCTGCCGCGGCCTCGTGTGTTTGCTGAAAATGCTGGGGTTATGGAGGAGGGCAAATCCGCCATCGCACTCGCAGATGGCGTAAACCCCGCTAATATAAGCTGTAATCGCCAAACGGCCGGCATGGCGGCATCCGGGGAACAATTGCCCGGCGCATGCGGTCTTATGGCGGCAATCCGCTGGATTTTTCCGGTCATTCCTCCATTTTCCTCCATTACCCCTTCACCATGAGAATATCAACGACGATTGCGCTGCTGTCGGTGACGCTGCTGGCGCTGGCGGCCGTGGAGCCGGCGGCGGTTCCGGCGCGCCAGCTTTGCGCCGACGCCGACCGGCAGTTCCAGCTGGGGACTGCCGCGCTTCCCGATGACGCCGCGGTGGCGCGCAGCCACTTTGAAGCCGCATGCATCCGCTATGAACAGGCGCTTCTGGAACCGGCTGGCGCCGGAATCGACCGCGGCGCCGTGCTCTACAACCTCGGCAACGCCTATGCCCGGCTGGGCGATCTTCCCAATGCGATCGCCAATTACCGCCGGGCGCTGCTCTATTTGCCTGGCGACCGCGATTTGCGCAGCAACCTCGAGTGCCTCCGCGCGCAACGCCGGGACCACTTTGCCGCCCCGGAGAAGTCGCGGGTTTTGAGGACGCTGTTCTTCTGGCACTACGACCTCACCTACCGGACCCGGCTGGTCCTGGCCATGGCCGCGGGCGGGCTGTTCTGGCTGCTGGCCGCGGTGATGCTATGGCGCCGTCCAGCATGGCTCAAATGCGCCTTTGCCGTGGTCGCGGTGCTTGCGGCGGCCATGGCCGCCTCCACGGCGGCATCGATGGCGCGCCAGCGGTCGTGTCCGGCGGCGGTGGTTTCGGCGTCCGAGGTGACATTGCGGCAGGGCGACTCCGATGGCTACCGTCCGGCGCTGGATGCGCCGGTACACGCCGGCACCGAGGTCGAGGTCCTCGAATGCCGCGGCTCCTGGAGCCAGGTCAGGCTCCCCGATGGCCTGTCCGGATGGCTGCCGAACCACAGCCTGATCATCCTTTAGCCCCGCGGCATGCCGTGCCGTCCCCGGATTCCGTTGTAAATTATGCGTTTGCCCGAATGCGGGAAACGTGAAGTCCTGCGGCCGTCGCCGCCCCATCCGTTTCCCCCCGTATCCCTTCCGTTATCCCCACCCGTTATCCAAAGGAAAGATCTGCTTATGCGTCCCGGGATGAATGCTGCCAAGCTTCGCCGTCTGTTTCTGGATTTTTTCAAGGCCCATGGCCATGCGGAGATCAAAAGCGCCTCGCTGATTCCGGAAAACGACCCCACCTGCCTGTTCACCACTGCCGGCATGCATCCGCTGGTCCCCTATCTGCTTGGACAGCGCCATCCGATGGGCAAACGGCTTACCGATGTGCAGAAGTGCCTTCGCACCAATGATATCGACGAAGTCGGCGATCCCTTCCACATGACCTTCTTCGAGATGCTGGGCAACTGGTCGCTGGGTGACTACTTCAAGGAGGAAGCCATCGACATGTCGTTCAAGTTCCTCACCCGGGAACTGGGCTTCAAGCCGGAGGAGATCAAGGTCACCTGCTTTGCCGGCGACGAGCATGCGCCGCGCGACCAGGAGGCCGCCGACATCTGGATGAAGCACGGCATTCCGGAGAAGAACATCTACTTCCTGGGCAAGGACGACAACTGGTGGGGGCCGGCCGGCCAGTCCGGCCCGTGCGGTCCGGACACCGAGATGTTCGTGCCGGTGGACAAGCCGGACTGCGGCCCGGACTGCGGGCCGACCTGCGGCTGCGGGAAGTGGGTGGAGATCTGGAACGATGTCTTCATGCAATACAACAAGACCATGGACGGCAAATACATCCCGCTGGAGCACCCGAATGTGGACACCGGCATGGGCGTGGAGCGGGTGACCGCCTTCCTGGAGGGGGTGAAGAGCGCCTACCAGACCGAGCTGTTCAGCGGGATTTTCGACAAGATCAAGGAGCTGTCCGGCAATGCCCAGGCGGATTACGGCAACCGTGCCGCCCGGATTGTCGCCGAGCACCTCCGGGCGGCGACCTTCCTGCTGGCCGACCAGGTGCGGCCGGGCAATGTCGACCAGGGGTATATCCTCCGGCGGCTGATCCGCCGTGCCATCCGCGAGGCGCGGCAGCTGGGCATCACCGGGCCGTTCTGTTCCCGGATCGCCCAGGTGGTCATCGGCCAGTACGGCGAGTTCTATCCGGAGCTCAAGCAGAACGAGGGGGCCATTGTCGAGGAGCTGGACCGCGAGGAGAAGCAATTTGCGCAGGCGCTGGAAAAGGGCACCCGCGAGTTCAACAAGATGATCGCCAAGGTCCCGGATTTCGTGGTGAACAAGCGCATCTCCGGCAAGAATGCCTTCAATCTCTACGAGACCTACGGCTTCCCGATTGAACTGACGGTGGAAATGGCCAGGGAGGCCGGCTTCGAGGTCGACATGGAGGGCTTCAAGAAGGCCGCCGAGGAGCACCAGAAGCAGTCGCAGGCCGGCGCGGAGCAGAAATTCCATGGGGGATTGGCCGACCACTCCGAGGCCACTGCGCGGCTGCACACCGCGACCCACCTGCTTGACCAGGCCTTGCGCGTTGTCCTCTCGCCCGAGGTGCATCAGTGCGGCTCGAACATCAACGCCGAGCGCCTGCGCTTCGACTTCAACTGGCCGGAAAAGCTCACCGCCGAACAGCTCAAGCAGGTCGAGGAGCTGGTCAATGAGCAGATCCGGCGCAAGCTGCCGGTGGTCTGCGAGGAAATGAGCATCGACGAAGCCAAAAAGACCAACGCCATCGGCATCTTCGAGAGCAAGTACGGCGAGCGCGTCAAGGTCTACTCGATTGGCGACTTCTCCAAGGAAATCTGCGGCGGGCCGCACGCCGGAAATACCGCGGAGCTGGGGCATTTCCGCATCGTCAAGGAGGAGTCGTCGTCACGGGGCATCCGCCGGATCAAGGCGGTGCTGGAAAATCAGCAATAGGGTCGGAGGGCGCCGCCGCGCCATCTTCAGCTGCACTGGATGACATATCTACCGCTGCTAATCGCAATTGCGCTGCTGCTGTACTGCTCGGCCTTCTTCTCCGGAAGCGAGACCGCGCTGATGTCGCTGTCGCGGGCGCAGCTGCGGCGGATGGCCAATGGCAACAGCGCGGACCGCGCCATCCATCGGCTGATGCGCGATCCGCAGCATGTGCTGGCGACCATCCTGCTGGGGAACCTGTTCGTCAATATGCTGCTGACGGTGTTGACGGCGGCGCTGTTCTGGCGGCTGCTGATGGATGACGGCGGTCCCGGAGCGCTGATCCTGCGCCTTTGCGGACGGGAGGTGTCGGACCCGCGCTGGCAGCGCGCCAGCGGCATAATCGCGTCGCTGCTGAACATCGCGGTGCTCACCCCGATGCTGATCCTCTTCGGCGAGCTGTCGCCGAAGGTCAGGGCCTACCGCAACAGCCTCCCGGTGGCCCGCCGCAGCGCCCAGCCGCTGCTGTGGGTGTCACGCCTGCTGCATCCGCTGCTGGCGGCTCTGGGCGGCGCCGCCACCTGCCTGCAGCGGCTGTTCGGCATCCGCGCCGATGCCCGTGGCTGGAACATGCTGACCACCGACGAAGTGGCCGCGGCCATCGACGAGGCCGCCACCTCCGGCGGCGCCAACGAGCGCGAGAAGGAGCTGCTGGAGCGCATCATGCGCTTCAACACCATCGACGTCAAGGAAATCATGGTGCCGCGCACCCAGATTGCCGCCATCTCCGATGACCTCACCATGGAGGCGGCGGCGGTGCTCTTCCACAAGACGCCATACAGTTGCGTGCCGGTCTATCACGATGATATTGATGACATCTGGGGCGTGGTCACCTTCTCGGACACCCTGGAGTGGCTCAACCAGGCGCTGGGCGACCAGCCGCTGTCCGCCTTCCGCCGGCAGGTCGAGGCGGCCGCCGCCGGCAAGGCGGATGCCGCGAAGCCGGATCTCCCGCTGCATCCCGCGCTGTTCGTGCCGTCCAGCGCCAAGATTGACCGCCTCCTGACCCAGATGCGAAGCGACCGCAGCCATTTGCGGATCGTCGTCTCCGAATACGGCGACACGATGGGGCTGGTCACCCGCGGGATGATCCTGGAGGAGATTGTCGGGCGGTATGCGTGCAGCGGCCACGACTACAACCAGCTGCGGAGCCTGCCGGACGGCGTGCTGCTGGCCGATGGCCGTGCGCGGCTTCGCATCATCGAGGAGCGGCTGGGGATCGGGATCGACTCCGAAAGCGACACCCTCGGCGGCTTTGTCATGGAGCAACTTGGAAAAATCGCCAACCCCGGCGATGAGGTGCGGCATGGCGGCTGGCGATTCCGGGTGGTGCGCACCGCCGGACGAATCCCCTCCGCGATAAAGATAACGGAGGATAACGGAGGATAACGGAGGGTTTTGCCGCCGCCGTTCATGGCCAGTTCCATCCTCCCACGCGCCATTCATCTTGCCCATTCCGCATACCATGCTCCTGGCCTGCTACATCCTGCTGTTTGTGCTGCTTGCCCTCAGCGCGTTCTTCTCGGGAAGCGAGACCGCGCTGACCAGCGCCAACCGTCCATGGCTGAAGGAACGCGCCGCCGATGGCGACCGCCGCGCCGTGCTGGCGTGCCATTTTCTGGACAACAGCGACAAGTTCCTCAGCACCGTCCTTATCGGCAACAATATCGTCAATGTCTCCTTTGCCACGGTGGCGCGCTCCTGCATCGGCGTGGCCATTGCCCAAAGCGCCATCGGGCAGTGGCTGCTGCCGGGGGTGGGGGCGAATTCCGCCTGGACCGAGTGGATCACCACCATTGTCGTCACGCCCGTGGTGCTGCTGTTCGGGGAGGTCCTCCCCAAGGCGCTGGGGCGCTACCATGCCAATCGCGCGGCATTGCTGGCCGTGGGGCCGATGAGCTTCTTCGCCCGTGTGCTGGCGCCGCTGGTGTGGTGCATGAGCGCCATGGCGCGGCTGGTATGCGGCCGCAGCGGTGTCGCCGCCGGACAGGGGCAGGTCACCCGCGAGGACCTCAAGACCATCGCCGAGATGATGACCGAGCAGAAGCTGATCGGCCAGGATGCGGGGGAGATGCTCCAGATGTCGCTGGAGCTGGATCAGCGGCCGGTCGAGACGGCGATGGTGCCGCTGATAGAAATCGACTCCCTGGCGGAGGACGCCACTGTCGCCGCCGCTCTTGACCTGGCCCGGGAAAGCCGCCATTCCCATCTGCCGGTCTATCGCCGACGGGTCGACAACATCATCGGGATCCTGTCGTGCCAGGAGCTCTTCCAGCGGCTGGCGGACGACCTGTACACCGACGACCATGCGCTGACCCAGCCGATAACCCCGTTCATCAACGCCAACCTGCTGTATGTGCCGGAAAGCAAGCCCGTCGGCCCGTTGCTGGAGGAGTTGCGCACGCGGAGCCTGCCGTACGCCATAGTGGTGGACGAATATGGCGGCATGACCGGCATGGTCGCGGCCGATGACCTGGTCGAGACCATCGTCGGCTCGCTCAACAACGACTCCGAGAGCGACTATGTGCGCAAGCTCGGCAATGGCGATTTCATCTGCAGCGGCCGCCTTGAGGCCGAACAGCTCGAGGAGTACCTCGCGCAGGAGATCCCGCTCACCGGCTTTGAGACCGCCGCCGGGCTGGTGCTCAAGCTCGCCGGCAAGATCCCCGAGCCCGGCGAGCAATGCCGCTACCGCAATATCGTGATCACGGTGCTGGAAGTGAAAAACCACCGCGTGAAGAAACTCAAGTTCCATCTCGAGCCGCCGTCGGGATGAAGACCACCCGCCGGCCGCTTGCCTCCCCGCCTTCGCCCGGCCGTCTACCGGCCGTTCCATCCACCCCGCATTCCTCTTGACTTTGCCCATGAACACCCCCGCCTACCATCCTGAAACCCTGGCCGTCCAGGCCGGATATGATCCCGGCAATGGCGATCCGCGCGTCTGTCCGATCGTCCAGAGCACGACTTACAAATACGACGACGCTCAAAGCGTCGCGGATCTCTTCGACCTCAAGGCCGCGGGGTTCTTCTACACCCGCCTGGCCAACCCGACGGTCGATGCGCTGGAGAAGCGGCTGGCCGCCCTTGAAGGCGGCGTCTCCTGCGTCTGCACGGCGTCCGGACAAAGCGCCAACGCCCTCTCGATCATGAACGTGGCCGCCTCCGGCGACCATGTCGTCGCCGTCTCCAGCCTCTATGGCGGGACGGTATCGCTTTTCACCAACACCCTGAAGAAGTGCGGAATCGACTTCACCTTCGTGCTGCCGTCCTCCACCGAGGAGCAGCTCAATGCCGCCTTCCGCGACAACACCAAGGCGCTTTTCGCCGAGACGCTGGCCAATCCCGCGCTGGTGGTGGCGGACCTGGAGCTGCTGGCGAAGGTCGCGCACGCCCATGGCGTGCCGCTGATTGTCGACAACACCTTCCCGACTCCGTATCTGTGCCGGCCCTTCGACTGGGGGGCGGACATCGTCACCCACGCCACCACCAAGTACCTGGACGGCCATGCCACCAGCGTCGGCGGCGCGATCATCGAAAAGGGCGGTTTCGACTGGTGCAATGGCAAATTCCCCGAGTTCGACCATCCTGACAAAAGCTACCATGGCCTGGTGTACACCCAGGCTTTCGCCGCCATGCCGTACTCGGTGAAATTGCGCGTCCAATGGATCCGCGACCTGGGCAATCCGATGATGCCCTTCAACGCCTTCCTGACCATGATCGGTGTGGAGACGCTGCATCTGCGCATGGAGCGGCATAGCGCCAACGCGCTGGAGATGGCGCGCTTCCTGCAGGGCCATCCGAAGGTCTCGTGGGTGAACTATCCCGGTCTGGAGTCCAGCCCGGAACACGGCCGGGCCATGAAGTACCTGCCCCGGGGATGCTCCGGGGTGCTCACCTTCGGCGTCAAGGGCGGCAAGGCCGCCGGCGAACAGGTGATGGACCACCTCCGGCTGGCGGCGATCGTGGTGCATGTCGCCGACGCCCGCACCTGCGTCCTCCATCCCGCCAGCATGACCCACCGGCAGCTCTCCGACAGCGAACTGGAGGCCGCCGGCGTGTCCCCCGACCTCATCCGCCTCTCCGTCGGCATCGAGAACATCGAGGACATCAAGGCGGACTTCGAGCAGGCCCTCAGCTTCGCATAGAAAAAGAAGGCGGGCGGCCGCAGGCCACGGGGGGGGGGGGGATTTGCATTTTTGCATTAATTCGAGGGCGCCGGGATTACTATGGGGAATGCCGCCTGCGGTTGAAAAACAAAGCAACGGATGCCGTATATATTACGTGACATGCTGAAGGACAATCCGTTCATCCTGTTCTGCGTGCTGGCGATGGGCGCATTCGTGGCGGCGGCGGAGTCGCCGATCACCTTTGAAAACACGGTCTGCGCCTGGAAGATCGCGATGGTCGGCGAGGATGATCCGCCATCGCCGGTCTATTTCGCCGTCGCGGACAACGATCTGGTCGAGCAGTGCCTGCATCTGCTTCCGCCTGGCGACTACGCCGGCGTGCTGTTTGCATTCAATACCGCCAACAATTTCGACTGGCCGTGCACGAGCACCGGCGAGGTCTTCCATCGCGGCCAGGCGCAGTCGATTCCGGCGGGCAGGGAATACCGCTTCATCCTCTCATGGAAGCTGGCGGTCTACGTCGTTCCGGGAGAGGGCGGGCCGTCTTCGCATCTCTGCGAGTTGTCGCTGGCCGAGGGCGCCATGCCGGTCGCCAGCCGCCTGACGGTGGTGCGTGACCGCGACGGGATGCTGGTCGGGACCAGGCGTCCCGGCGACGCCGCCGAGACCTTGCGCTTTTCCACCGATGGCGCCAGCGGCAAAGACGGTGGCGGCTACCAGCCGGTCTACTACACCATAACGCTGGAGTGCGCCGCCAGCGACCAGGCAAGCCAGCGCTATGCGCTCAGCCCGGGGTGGAATCTGGTCGGCATTCCATTCCTGAAGGTCACCGATGACGGCGGGCTTTTTGACGCCGGGCAAGTGCTGACCGCCGACACCCCGTGGCGGGCGGTGGCCGGAAAGGACGCGCTGGATTCTGGCGGCGCCTATTGGGTCTTCATCCCGGGTGCGGAAGGCGCGGAAATCACTCTCAAGGGCATCGCCGGCACTGGCGACGCGCCGCATTTCCGCCCGGCTGCGGGTTCTCGCTGGATGGCTGCGTCGTTGGTCGGGCAGTGGGATGAGGAGGGGAAGAAGTGGCAGGAGCCGTCGGCGGATGCCGCCGTACGGTGGCAATGGGATGCGGAGGCGCAAAGCATGGCGCCGTCGGCTGGAGTGCCGGCCATCGGGGTCGGATACTACCGCCGCTAGCGTGGCGTCTTGTAAATCCGCCGGGAGCGCCCAGGTGCGTGGCGGCCATTTTCGGGCCAGCCCGGGCATGGCTGCGTTCCGCGCCCAAGCGGGCGAAAGTGGCGCGAAAATTTCCGTGGGTCTGCGGGATCGCATGCCGGCATTGGTTGTGAAGGCACTGCGATGTTAGGGGATAAGATGGTTTTAACATTCAAAAAAGGATGAACAACGGGAGGAAGACAGTACAAATGAAAGGATTGATTGGCATATTGTGCACCGCAATCAGCGTGGCGTCCTTTGCGGCGCTGCCGCCATTCACGGTCGATGTGTGCGTGGGGGACAGCACTGAACCGACGATGAAATTCGGCGTGGCGGACGGCACCGCGGTCACCCATCCCATGCCGCCATTCTCCGGGATGTTCGGAGTCAAGGACTTCTATATCGATGGCGGCGACGGGGTCACCGGCGACATGAAGCGGCTCTCCGAGGACATCCGTGCCGACGGCGCCGATGAGCAGACCTGGGTCATTTGCTCGACCAATTCCAGCGCCAGGCTGACCTTCAGGAAGGGCGAAGGCGCCCCGGCCCTCTACTACTGGGATGCCAGGAACAACACGGCCGCGGAACTGCCCGAGACCCTGTCGGTCAAGGCCGGCCAGAACTACGCAATTTCGACCAGCAATGCCGTCGGGGCGCCGTCGGTGCAGCCCGATGAGTCGCACCCGTATGTCGGATTGCAGGAAGCCACCGGCGCGGACGGCAAGAAAATCTACACCAGCGTCCACGAGGTCGAGCTGAAGGATGCCGGAGACTTCATCCTCGCCTTCGCCCCCGACAACGAGGAACTCTATGTCATCTTCGGCGATGCCCTGGTCTACAAGCTGTCCGGCGGCAAGGCGGAAAAGGTCGCCGAGGCCGGCAAGGGCTGGAACTGCACCCTGGAGTATACCTCCGGAAACATGACCGATGTCACGTTCAATGACGACTTGACTGTCAGCTTCGGCGCCGCTGCCGACACCACGATCAGATTGACGGTCACCAGCAGCAATGGCAGCTGCAAGCAGATGGGATGCTACATCGCCCCGAAGGACGGCGTCACCGCGAATTCGCTCTATGCGCTGCGGGGTGCGGGCAAGGGCACCCTTGACTTCGATGGCGATGGCAAGATTTCCCAAATCGACGTCTTTTACTTTTACAACTTCCAGCCGTCGGCCGAGGCTGGCGTGGAGTGCACCGTGGAGGAGCTGTCGCCCTATACCGGCGTGACCGACCGGGGCTTGCTGCAGGCCGCGCTTGAAAATCTGCAGGACATGAGTGAAAACGGCTCCCTTGACTTTGATGGCGATGGCAAGATTTCCCAAAGCGACGTCTTTTACTTTTACAACTTCCAGCCGGCGGCCGAGGCTGGCGTGGAGTGCACCGTGGAGGAGCTGGCGCCCTATACCGGTGTGACTGATAACGGCTTGCTGCAGACGGTACTTGAAATCCTGATGGATTTTGCGGAGGAGTAGCCCGGCCGTATCTTTTGGAACTTTCACATTCTCGATTTTGCACATGGTAGTCTCGCAGGGGAGAAATAAACAAATGAAGAACAAGTTCGACAGGCTTTGGGCATGGCTTGGCAGGTCTGCCATGCTTATGGTGGTTTTGGCGGCATGCCAGCAGGCCTCCGCGAAGTGGACTGTGAGGACGCAGTCCGGTTCAATTATCAACGGGCAACCCGTGGTCGGCAAGTATATCGAGGGGCTTTCTGAAAAGGGCTTCCTGCGCTTTTACCTGACGACTGATGAAAATTTCGTAACCTCGCTGACGGCATATCTCGAACGCAGTGATGACATGGTCTGGACGGAGGTCGTCTATAATCCCGACGTGGTCGTGGAAGGGGCCGTGACTCCGATTCTGAATTCGAAAAGAATGAGGGTCGGAGTCAGCACTCCGGAAAGGCCGGTCGGGGCGCTGATCGAGGCAAAGCCAAATGTGGAGCAACTGGTGCTGACCGCCTATTACACCTTCAGCAACCCGCCCGCGCTGGCAGGCAGCGCAAATGCGGCCTTGTTCAATGTGCAGGATGGCTGGAGCAAGAAAACTGCCAGTGATGTGACAAAGTATTCGGTGGATGACGGCTCCATTGAGATCATTGCCGATCCGGGGACGGTTGTCCAGAGGTCGTTTGAGATCGTCGCCAACGGGATGATCCAGGCGGATGAGGATGACGCGGTGTCGCCGTCATCAGTCATGGTGGATCCCAATGACGCGCCCTTTGCCTCCAAGGGCTGGGACAATGGCCAGGGTGCCATGGTGCCCGTCACCTCGGGCGTGGAGTTCACCAGCGCGAAATGGAAGAATGACGGGGCGACCGAAGGCGATTGCACCGATGCCTATGGCGAGCTGGCCGTCGGCACCGACGGCAGGATTGCGTTCACGCCGCGCCGCTACTGGTATGGCAAGACTGACACGGTGGTGGCCACCGCCAAATGGAGCGGCAGCGCCGAGACCGTGCAGGTCGAGTTCCAGATCAACGTCCAGCCGGTGGTGACGCCCATCGACGTGATGGTGTCCAAGAACAGCGGCGATTTCAACTGGAATGAGAACGGCCAGGTGCATGGCGTGTACAGCCCGTCGCTGAAGTTTGACTTCGCCGATTACGATGGCGGAGAGTGGACGAGCTACAACAAATGTGCGCTCAAATGGTATGACAATGACGGCAGCTACGGCCTTGCCTTCAAATTCCCGAATGTCCCCGCGGAAACTGCCACCCGCGTGCCAATCGGCGATGGCGATGGCAGGATCTGCGTCACCGAGGTTTCCGGCGACATCATCATCACCGGCTGGGATAGAAAGGAAGGCGTCATCGGCTTTGACGTCGTGTCGCATCCGAACCGCGTCCGCAGCGGCAAGCTCTCCTTTGAGATCGGCGACGGCGGCGACCATGGCGCCAAGCTCGATGTGCGCGACGGCCACGGCGCCGCGGTGGTCGCGATCAACGACGTGGACCGCCTCCCGAGCGCCCCGGACGCGCTCAAATATGACAACGACACCAACGCCATCAAGGCCGGCGAGACGATAATTGCCGACAGCGAGGTGCTGGGAGTCGATCCCGACGGCGACATCTGCCTCACCCTCTACCGGTGGTACGCCAAGGACAAGGGTGACAGCAGCTTCGGCGACCCCAGCAGCTGGAGCCTCGTCAGGACCAGGCTGGCCGGCGTCAAGGGCACGACGTACTATTTCGAAGTCATCGGCATGACCCAGCCATATGACGATGACGAGACGGCAACCTCCGCGACGCGTCGCATCCAAACCGAAGTCACCGTCAGGAACTCCGAGCCGGCGCTGGCGGCCGCCAGCGGCAATATCTTCATCCAGCGCAACAAGGGTGCCGCCGGCGAGCGCAAGGGGAGCCTCGAGATCCCCTTCTCCGATGCCGACGGCTGGCAGGATGTCCTGCTGATCGCCTCGCAGGAGAACGCCGTCATCAGCACGGTTGTGGGCGAGGGCGGTATCAATGGCTCCGCCACCCTGGAGCTCGTTGGCGACGGCAACAACGGCAGGATCAAGATCGAGTACACCATCCCCGAGAATTTCGCCGACACCGACGATGCCACCGACACGCTGACCTTCCGGGTCGGCGACAAGGGTGACGACAATGGCATCCATGCCTATGCCGATGTCACCATCACTGTGGACTACAAGCAGAATCCGGTTCCGAAAGTCACCTGGGAGGCAATCGCCGCCGTGGACGAGGTCGACGGGGATGGCAATCCCTCCAGCTTCGATGTCACCTTCGAAGCCACCGACGGGCAGGTCTTCCCGGCGGGCGTCAAGGCCTGGGAGGTCGTGATGCCGGCTGTCTGGCCGGCCGCCGAGCTGGTTGGCGAGGCTGCCGTCGGCTCGGTTTCGGAAGGGACCTGGTCTGGCAGGGCGACTTACAGATTCACCACCATTGGCTACGACACCATCAGCGGCGCGCCGCGTCCGGCGTCCAGAAGTTTCACCGCCAAGGTCAGGGTCCAGGACGCCTTCACCGGTGCCTGGGGTGAATACCCGATCGAGATCACGGTCAACGACGTCGATCGCAAGCCGGAAGGCACTGCCGAGATCGCCTTCGAAAGCGAGTCCGTCAAATACGGCGATACTGTCAAGGTGGCCGGCACCAGCGGCGTGACCGATCCGGACGGCGACGAAGTCAGCTACGAATACCACTGGTCCTACATGACTCCGGACAGCGAGGAGCTGGTCGATGCCAGCCATGTCGGCGACAGTTTTGCCAACGATGCCGTGGTCATCAAGGGCAACAAGATCGTCGTCAAGGCCAAGGCGGTCACCACTCCGTATGAGGAGGCCGCGTCGGCAGTCACCGCCGACTTCCTGGGAAGCGCCCAGGTCGAGGTCGGCAATACCGACCCGTATATCAGCCAGGTCGCCGACGGCCCGGTGAATGACGATCCCGCCGCCGAGGTGAGATACGCCATTGAGGTCGGGCAGCAGGACAGCGTCGAGCCGCTGGTGGTTGGCGTCAAGGCCGTGGATCCGGATGTCGATGCGCAGCGCGACACCCTCAGCTTCTCCCTGGACAAGACCGGCTGGGACGAGTCCGAGCATGGCACGGTCACCATCGACGCCGATACCGGCGTCATCACCGTCGTTCTGCCGAAGGACTACAACAACGCGGCTTCGGACGACAAGCCGTCGGTGAAGGTGATGGTGTCGGATGCGCAATCCGCCGCAACCAACAGCGCGATCATCTCGCTGTCGGTCAGCGAAAAGAACCTGCCGCCGGTGGTGAAGGTCAAGGACCTCTATGTCCTGCCGGCGGATCTGGGGGTGGCGAAGGAGGTCACCTTCGATGTCGACATGGGCGGCAAGTACGAGTCGGAACAGCAGATCACGGCGGCGACAGTCGAGGTGATCGAGGGGATCGACATCTTCGAGGTGGTGCCATCAGCCGTCGCCCCGACGGAGAACGCCCCCTCCGGCAACCTGCAGCTCACCTACACGGTCAAGGGTGACGCGCCGTTGGGCAGCAGCGCCAAGGTCAAGGTGACGGTGACTGACAACGGCACCACCAATGGCGTGGAGGATTTCAAGACCTCGGACGAGTACGTCTTCTCGATCTTCGTCGGCGCGACGCCGTGGTATCCGATCATCAGCTTCACCTGCGTCGATCCGGCCGCCCATCAGGAAGGCCACGCGGTTGTGCTGGCCGCGGATGGCGTCGGCGAGCATGAGCTGGTGATCCGCTCGATTGACGGCGAAACCGTGACCGTGAAGCCGGCGGACTACGCCCGCATCGGCCATCCGGGGTACATGCCGAATGCCGAAGTGTCGGCGCAGTTCTACGTCTACACCGTCAAGGACGGCCGTGGCGAACAGTGTGCGGACGGCGTCCGGATCGCCATTCCGGACTACGATGTGCCGGGCGAAGCCACCGCCATCAGCGATCCGGTCACCGCCGACGGGGATGGTATCTTCACGTTGCCGGAGATCAACGTCCCGATGGCCAAGGAGTACAAGCTGGAGATCGTGACCGGCGACGGCACGGTCGTCCTGGAGCAGGATGGCGGCTTCAATCCTGATGGCAACGGCATGATCGTCCCGTCCATCCCCGCCCAGGAGATGCAGCTGACCAAGGCCGGCCAGTACAAGGTGGTGGTCACCGGCATCAACCCGAAGGGCGAGGGCGAGGCCACCATGCTTGGGTTTGTCATCACCGTCCCGAATGACAACGACGAGGAGCTGGCATGGCCGGCGGACGGCGAGTTCCTGCCGGCGTCCGGCGCGATCCTGCACAATGCGTCGGTGAACTTCTCCTGGCCGTCAGCGCGCGGCGCCCGCAGCTATGACCTGGTGGTCTTCAATCCCAACGGCACCGTCTTCAAGCGCCTCAATGGCCTGACCTCGCTCAATGCCAAGGTCGATCTGGCCATGGATGAGAACAAGCCGCTGGTATACAGCTGGTATGTCCAGGCCAATGGCAAGGACAGCACCCTCTCCAGCGGCGACCGCACCCTGACGCTTTCCAAGCGCACCGACGGCGTGGTCATCACCGGCGTCCGCAAGCATGGCGACGGCATCCTCTTCTCCATCGACGGGCAGCTGGATGCGGATGCCAGGATCGTGGTGGAGTACCAGTACTACACCATGGGCGGCAGCCAGCGCTGGTTCAACAACGAGATGGTCATCGCGCAGGTTGTGCCGTCCACGGACAGCGTCTCCGGCGGGTTCCTGCTGGAATCCATCTCCGATGCCGATGACGGGGTCGTGGCCGTGGTCGCCGAGAATGGCGTCGACTACATTGCCATCCGTTACACCATCAATGGCGGCAAGCCGACCGACTGGGCGATCTACCAGGTGGATCAGCAGTAGTCGTGTTCCGCCTCCCCGGCGAGGGGAGGCGGCGCCGGCGGATGCGGAGGCTGGGCGGGCGATCGGGGGTGCGCAATGCGCATTTCCCGGCGTCCCCGGCCTCGGCGGCTGCGCCACCTTTTCAATTGCAATGGAGGCAATAACAAAGAGGAAACAACCATGACCTTCCTATACAAGAGCGCAATTTCAGTTTTGTCGATGCTTACGGCATTGGGGGTGTGCGCCGCGGATGCCGCGATGCAGCCGGAGAGCGAACCGGTGGCGGTGCCGGAGGCTGCCGAGCCGGTGGTGGCGGAGTATTCCTCCGACTGGCATCTCTCGGCGGGGATCTCATACCGCAAGTTCCGGTCAGCGCATTTCAAGAGCGCGTCGTCGGGGTCGTTCTCCGGCATGCTGGTCACTGATGGCGGCATGGCGGATCCTTCCTCCCAGGAGGCGCTGAAGAAAGCCTGGCAGGAGCGGGGCTATCCGCTCACCCCGGGGGGAATCCCCCGCGTGCTCAATTTTGCCGATTACACCGGCGGCAGCGTCAGTGGCAGCGGCAGCTATGTCACCCGCGAACGGCTGGCGCCGGTATTGGGGCTTTCCACCGACATCTGGAATGACGGCGCCCTGTCGCTGGCATTTGTCACCAACTTCCAGTTCTTCAATATGAACAGCGGCAGCAGCGCCAGCGGCGGATCGGTCGGACGTCTGGACGTCTACGGCCATGCGGTCTCATACAATCACAACGGCGTATTTGATGTCAATGCCAACCGGCCATTCCCCGCGGTGGGCAATGCCGACGGCAAGATCAATGCGGTGGCGCGGACCAAGTTCGACATGCAGCTGTATGTCTTCGATCTCGGGCTGAGCCTGGGATATGACTTTGACAGCGGCGTCCGCGCCTACCTGTCTGCCGGTCCGACCATCTCGATTGCGGACATGGAGTCCCATTCCTTCGCCGCGGTCACCTCCAACGGCACCCGCATCGCCGGCGGCAGCGGACGCGACAATGACGTCGAGTTCAACTTCGGCCTCTATGCGGCCGCGGGCGCCAGCTTCTGGTTCAACGAGAGCTATGGCATTTCCGCGGAGGTGCGCTACGACAATGGCTTCGGCAATGTCGATACCCATTATGCCAGCCAGTCCCTGGACAGCTGGGGCGGCGTCATCAAGCTGAATACGCGATTCTAGCGAACGGCGGATAACGGAGGTGCGTGCCGGCCCTCAATGCCTTGCCGGGCGTTGGCAGGCATTTCGGCGCGTCCTCCGTTGCCCTCCGTCAAATTCCATTGTCCTCGGATTTCTGTTGCAGTTCCATGATGGCGTCGCGGCTGGCCAGCCAGATGCGGCCATCGGGCAGTGCGAACACTCCGGCAATTGGCGTCGGCGTGGTGAATCTGGCGGCCGGCCGGCCGGTGGAGTCGTAGATCGCGCCCTCCCGTCCGCCGGCGACGGCGACAACGGGTGCGGTGGCGTGGTCCTGGACTGCCACGAAGCGGGCGGTGAAGGGCAATGACGCCGTCCAGAGCGGGCGCAATTGGCCGTCCAGCGCCAGCATATCCCTTGCGAGGGTGACCAGGATTGCGCCGTTGCGGCCGGTGCCGGTGAAGTCTCCGGTGGTCCAGTCGAGGATGAATTTGCCCATATTCTTTTCGCCGGGGCCCAGGTTGAGCTGATATTTGGGTTTTCCGGAATTATCATAGACGCTCATCCAGAGATACATCCCCTGGGTGTCGGCCATGAGATCCGGCTGGCCATCGCCGTTGAAGTCATCGATGGCCATTTTGGTGCGGTAGAGCGACCCGAAGGACGGGAAATTCCTGTATCCCGGCAGGTTTTCCTTGAACGAAGTGAAGGTATTGCCGGTCTTTTCATTTACCAGCCAGAGGTAGTTTCCGTCGGCGGAGGAGTGGCGCAGTCCGACGGCGTTGGTGACGCCGACGGGGTCGCGCAGCAATGCGATCTGCCGGGTCGGCCCCCAGGCATGGCCGTATCTGCGGATCAGTTTTCCGTCGGCGTCGATCGCCTCCATGGTGCAGGCGCTGCCGGCATAGAGCCGGTTTCCGGATGCGGTCAGTGCGAAGATTCCGGGGTAGGCGTCCTTGAACCAGTAGAATTTCTGGGTGGCCTCCACCTCCGGTGCGAGGATGGAGGTGAAGCGCCATAGTTCGCGTCCGCTGGCGCGATCGAAGGCGATGATCTGGCTGTTGTGGCATCCGGCGACCACGGCGTCGATGGCGGGGAAGTATTCGGCGGCAGTGACTGCCGATGGCGTATTGTAGCTGCGGGCAAGCCGCCCGTGGTCGTCTATGAGCATCAGACCGCTGCGGGCGCCGGAGAGCAGGTGGAATCTGCCCCGGATGGCGACCGGGGTGAAGAAGTCGGCCGGATGCGGCAGCCGGAGGATCGTCTTCACCGGCAGCCTGGCGGTGGTGTCGTCGTCGGCCTCCGCCGATGCCGGGGTGGCGGGTTTCAGCGATGCCAGGCGCTTCTGGAAGTCCGCCCGCCATGAGGACGGCGGATGGGCGGTCATGGTGGCGGTGGCGTCGGAAAGCACTTCCAGCCGCCCGCCGGGGAAGTCCAATGCCGTGCCGGGCTTGCCCTCCACCGACAGTTCCCCGGTGGCAAGGTCCCAGTCGATGGCGACGGGACTGGACGCCTGCAGCAGGCCGTCCAGGCGTACGATTCCGAATCCCATGGCGCGGCCGGGGTCGATCAACGCCAGCGTGCCTTCGCCGACTCCAGCGAATTGTCCGGTGAAGGCCAGGGCATCCGCCGGCAATTTGAGGAGTGCGGCGCGCGGTCCGACGGGCAGGGCGTCGATGGGCTGCTGGTCGGTTTCGGGGGCGATCAGGGTGAAGGTGGTGACAGGCTGTGCAGGGTCGCCGCCGAAGGTGCGTTTGGCGCTTGCGCAGTCGATGTCGGTGGTCGCGTATTGGGCGCCGCCGGTGGCAAAGGCGATTCGCTGGCTGTCATCCGGCTGGAATTCCAGATGCCGGGCGCAGATCCACGCCTTTTTTATTTCGGGGATGCGGCTGGCCACTTCGATTTCCAGCCGGTGGCTGCCGGCGGCAAGCCGCTGTTTCCCGAGGGCGACCAGGTCGGTGGTGAAGGCGCTGCTGTCGTGGTAATGGGGGACTTCCTGCCGCAGCAGCCGGCCGTCCAGACGGAAATTGACCGCCGCCGCGCGGGTGTTATGGCGCAGCATCGAGACATGCATTTGGCCGGAGAATGGCTCATGCAGGGTGAAGTCGATTACGGCGCGTTCGCCATCCTTCATGGTTTCAAAGAGGGTGGCGTTGGGTCCGAAGCTTATCTTGCCGCCGCCGTCGCAGGCGTTGCGGCATTCGCGCACCGGGATGATCCGTCCGGGTGGCAGCCGCAGCTTGTTGGGGCTGCCCGACTCGGTGATGGTGGCGGCGCATTGGAAATTTATGGCGCAGTTGATTGGCATGGGGGATTTTTCCCGTGGGGTCACGGTGTCGGCCAGCAGCAGGAAGCGGCGTTTCCGCAGCAGCAGGTCCCGTTGCCAATGGGCGTAGGCCTGGTCGGGCACGCCGCCGGAGAAATATACGGCGTCGCCGGCGCTGCCGAAGCCATAGGTCTGGCCGGCCGTCGGGATATGCGGTTCGGTGGTGCCGTTGCGGTAGGTCTGGCAGAAGTTGCCCAGGCCCTTGAGGACTTCCTGGCCGTTCAGCCGGAACCGGTAGAGCGAGAGCAGCCGGAAGGCGCTGCGGGAGCCCGTATTGAAGCAATCGAAGGAGACGAAGTCGCCGGTGGTGCCCAGGCTGTCGCGCCAGGAGATCCCGAGGTTGAGCTTGTCCAACGGGGCCTTGACTTTGAAATGGTCGTGCTGGGAGGCGGTCATCGGTACTGCCGTCCAGCGTCCGACCAGCTCCAGCGGCTCGCGCTTGGCGATTTTGCCATCGGGGAGGTATGACGGGCCGATTTTTCTGCCCGCAGTCCACGGCGGCAGCAGGTCGGCGTAGTAGAGGAATTTCCCGTCGTTGAACTGTTCGGCCGCCATGTAGAAGGTCTGGCGCGCCGCGGTGTCAAGCATCTCCGAGCGGCTTGAGCCATCCCACTTGCATTCAAAGAGCCTGATTGAGTTGGCCAGGGCGCCGTCATCTTCATGGCGGTCATCGCCGGCCAGGGCCAGGAACTGCAGCGGCGGATTGACGGCGCCGGAGAGAAACCATCCGATGACGCCGCTTTCGCCGTCGATCCATCCGTCGGCGCGGTGGATGGGCTCAAATCCGGATTTGGCGGCCGCCAGGGAATTTTTCCAGACTGGCGCGGGGTAGTCGCGATTGAAGTACCGTGCCAGCGCATATAGCGAGATGTCCCCCCATTGGTGATGGCGGTCGCCGGTGATGCGCTGCTTCGGGTTTACGCGTCGTGTGGACCATTGGCTGATGCCCGGGTGGTCCAGCTGCCTGGACAGCGCGCGGGTGATTTTGAGGCGGGTCTCATCATTGAAGAACGGGTGTTCCTCGATCAGGTCCCAGAGCAGGATCAGCTGGTGGCAAGTATAATGATAGGGGCCCGACAGCGGCTCAGATGGATTCTCGATGCTCTCGGCGTTGAATTTTTTTATATCTGCGATCGCCTTCTGATCCGGGAAGGCCAGCCGGAGAAAGTCCCGCGCATAGCGGATGTCGCCGGTCTGATAGAACAGCGCCATCATCGAGGCGACGTAGTTCCAGCCATAGCCGGCGGGGATGCCGGAGATCATCCGGCTGTAATAGTTGTTGGGGTCATAGGCATTGAACGGGTAGGGGGGGAAGCCGGGGACCTTGAGTTCCATCAGATGGCCGGCAACGCGATCCTTTCCGAGGATCGCCGCCAGCCTGTCGGCGGCATTTGCCACTCCGGCATCGTCGCTGCCGCCGGCCAGCAGGACATTGAAATTGCCGCCGGTGGGGTTGTGGATGGAGCGCACCTCATGGCCGCCGGGGCCGGGGTAGGCGCGGTCGGTATAGCAGAATCCCTGCCGGTAGAGACGGTTGATGAGGTCGTTGTTCTCCCGGGCGCCGACCGCGATCACGTGGCTTTCCAGCGGCAGCCTGATGGTGGAGGGATCGACCACCTTCAGGCCGGTTGCGTCCGCCAGGCGGGCGGCGGCACGGCGGCATCCCGGGGTGTCGCCGGCGGCAATTATCGCCATGGGGCGGCTGTCCTCCCAGAGGCGGGTCTCCAGCGACAGATCCTTGAGCTGGCGGATCGGGGGGGTGCGGCCTGGAGTGGAGTCGGAGGTGTCCGGGCCATCCACCTTCCTGAACTCGACCTTCTGGAGCAGGAATCGCGGCGTGGCGGCCTTGTGGGTGTAGATGTACAAGTCGATGGAGCGCGTGCCCTCGCCGGCCTCGATGGTGACGGTGGTGGGCTGGAATTCCCCGGGCGGTCCGGGGTCCAGCGGTTCCTGGACGTAGGTGTTCTGGGGGTGGACCCGGAGCTGGATGTAGGCGTTGGCGGGGTCGGCGTCGTCATCCGGCAGGGCCGAGTATGCGGTCGCCGCATATCTGCCGGGCGAGGTGATCGGGATTGACTGGACAATGCCGGCTTCCTCCTCCGCGCTGTCGTCGTCGATGTAGAGGAGTCCGTCGCGCACCTGCAATGGCGTGTTGCCGTATTGCCGCCATCCGGCGGGGACATTGGCGGCGTTGCGGCCGGACAGCTCGCCGTTGACGAGGGATGCTTCGGCGGGGGCATCCGCCTTCTTGAACTCGACCTTCTGGAGCAGGAACCGCGGCGTGGCGGCCTTGTGGGTGTAGATGTACAAGTCGATGGAGCGCGTGCCCTCGCCGGCTTCGATGGTGACGGTGGTGGGCTGGAATTCCCCGGGCGGTCCGGGGTTCAGCGGCTTCTGGACGTAGGTGTTCTGGGGGTGGATCCGGAGCTGGAGGTAGGCGTTGGCGGGGTCGGCGTCGTCATCCGGCAGGGCCGAGTATACGGTCGCCACATATCTGCCGGGCGAGGTGATCGGGATTGACTGGACAATGCCGGCTTCCTCCTCCGTGCTGTCGTCGTCGATGTAGAGGAGTCCGTCGCGTACCTGCAATGGCGTGTTGCCGTATTGCCGCCATCCGGCGGGGACATTGGCGGCGTTGCGGCTGGACAGTTCGCCGTTGAGGAAGGCCGCACCTTCGCCGATTTTCCCGACGGTGACGTTGCGCACCAGGTATTCGCCGCAGCCCGGCCGCGAGCTGAAGATATACAGCTGCATGCGGTCAGTTCCCTCCGGGGCGTCGATCCCCGCTTGGAAGGGTCGGAAGCTGCCGTTGGGCGGCAGCGGGTTCAAGAAGACCTGCTGGTACTGGTTGGATGGCAGCGCCCGTAGCTGGAGCCGTGCTCCGGCGGGTGGCTGGACGCCGGCGGGGACTGCCGCCTCCAGAGTGGCTTCGTAATGTCCCGCGCCCTCCGCCGGGATGATGCAGCTTACTCCCCACTCGTCGGCGTCGCTGCGATCCGAGAGCCGCAGGACGCCGTCCTGGACTGACATGTCGCCATTCTGGCCGTAGATCCGCCATCCGCCTGGCGCGCCGGACTCGTCCGGCTGGCCAAAGGGCACCACATCGGCCATAAGCGGCAATGCGGCGGCCATCAGCAATGTACGCATCAGTTTTTTCATGGTTTCTCTCGTGGTGGAAGGGTTGTCTGAAGAGGGACGGCGCCTAGTAGGCGTGTGGTGCGCTGGCGTCGGAGTTCGGCTGTTCGACGTAGTAGTACCAGACGTTGTGGGAGGGGCTGGGGCTCGGATCATAGCGGCCGATTTTGCCGAAGGATGCGACATGGCCGTCGAAATGGCCGACGTTGATGCGGCCGTTCTGATGGCGGTCCCAGGCGACGAGATCGTAGTTGGAGCCGAGGCCCCAGCCGCTTGCCATGTAGCTGCAGTAGTAGCAGTCGACGAAGTCGAATTTCAGCGACGCATGGCGGATTTGGGAGATTTTCTGCGCCCTGGAGACCCAGCCGTTTCGCGGGTGCCAGTATCCGCCGACATTCTGGTAGCGGCCATAGCCGCCATTGGCGACGATCGGCGCGCCGCTGGCATTCCAGAGCTTGTAGAAGGTGTTGTTCGGGGCGTCGGAGATGGCCAGGCGGGTGTCTACCCGGCCGTCCTCGGCATAGGCGGCGGGGCACATCGGGACGGCGGCGTACTCGCCGTTGTTTTTCCGGTGGCGGCGGCTGGGCAGGCTTCCGGCGTATTTGGCGGTGAAGTAGAGGGTGTGATGCCACCAGTATTGGACGTTGCCGTGCGGGGTGGCGGTGGGGATGATGAAGTCGTCGTAGTCGCCGGCGTAGAGGATTTGCGCCAGCTCCAGCTGCTTGATGATGTTGATGCAGGCGGCTGACTTGGCCTTGGCACGGGCCTTGGCAAGCGCCGGCAGGAGCATGCTTGCCAGGATGGCGATGATCGCGATCACGACCAGCAGCTCGATGAGGGTGAATTGTCGGGGTGTTCTTCTCATCGCTTTTCCTCCTGTTTGGGGTGATGGGTTGAACCCGGGGGCGGGTGGTGGCGGGCGGTGTTTTGGCGGGACGGCGGCGGTCATTGCAGGCGGTTCCGGAGCCAGAAGTAGAGCGCGTCGCCGATTTGCCGATGGCCGTCGGTGGTCGGATGCAGCGCGTTGGTCTGCCGCAGTGTCTTCCGGGAGCTGCCGGCGGAAACCGGCATCATCGATGACGGGTAGTGGTGTTCGGTGTCAAGGGCGACATGGATGGGTATCAGCGACAGCCGGCTGTCCTGGCGGCATTTTTCGAAGAGCACCTCCCAGAGCCTGAAGAGATTTCGCCGGAACTGGCTTCTGTTGATGGCGGTGCCGTAGTTGTTTCCGAATGCGTCCTGTCCTGCCGGTGGCGGCGGGATTGCGATGCCGATGATGGCATCCGGCGCGGCGGCGCGGAAGCACCGGATCAGCCGGTCGAAGGAGTTTCCGACTTTGTCCAGTCGCGACGCGATGTTGTCATCCGACGCCGTCGCGATGTCGTTGCCTCCCAGGATCACCACTATCACCTCCGGCGGCAGGCCGTCGTTGCGCCGGTCGAGATATCCCTGGAAGTCGAGGCGGTTCCGGGCGGCCAGGAATGGGCTTTTGCCACGGTAGCCGTCGGCGTCGGTCCAGCGGCTGACGTAGTCGCTGTAGGTCCAGCCGCCGCGTCCTTCATGGAGCACTTCACCGCTTTGGGCGGTGGTGCGTCCTGCGCCATAGTGGCTGCCGATGAACCTGGCCTCATAGCCGTCCTGTTTCAGCCGTGCCGCCAGCTGGCGCGGGTAGTAGGTGCCGTCTGTCAGGCTGTCGCCTACCAGCAGGATTGACAGCTGGCGGGGGCTGGCCTTCGGGGCCACCTCGACTGTGCAATCGGCGCTTGCCAGCGCCATGCCGTCCTGCCCGCGCCATTCGATGCGCAGTGGGCGGGATGCGCCGGCCTCGGAGTCCTTCGGGGTGTATGTCCAGCGTTTTTCCTCCAGCCGCCCATCCGGGGTCACCACCACCGGTTCGCCGGGGAAGCCGTCCGGCACCAGATTGTCGAAGTAGACGTTGCATTCGCAATTGGCCACTGCGTAAATGCGCTGCGGCAGCATTGGGTCGGCGGCGGCGAAGGCGGCCAGGGAGCTGGCGAGGAGCATCGTGATTGTCCAGGAGTTCTTTTTCATGCTGATGGATGTTTCTGGGGTGATGGGGTGGCGGCGGGCTGCAAGGCGTCGCCGGAGGCGGAAGTCACCAGCCGTGGCGTCAGGTAAATCCGTTTGGCCGGGGTCCCGGGGGAGCGGATTCGGCGCAGCGCCTCGCCCAGGGCGACGCGGCCGATTGCCGGCCAGTCGGCGGCGATGGTGTCGACCGGCTCATATCCCGGCAGGATCAGCGACTTGCCGTCGATTGCGAGGGTGGCAAAATCGGCAGTCAGGGTGCGGGCGGTCTTTTCCCGGTAGCCGCGGCTGGTATGCTCGAAGAGCTCGCCGCCGGTGAAGAGCAATCCGGCGCCGCTGGCGGGAGGCGGCAGCTGGGTGGCTTCGGGGATCTCGTCGACCGAATGGATGGTTGTGTCAATGCCGTTGGCGGCCAGCTGCAGCTGCGCCAGCTGGGCGCGGAAGAAATGCAGTGGCGCCGGATTGGTGAAAACCGCCACCTGGCGGCAGTCGCGCTTCCGGAAGTATTGCGCCGATTGCTCGGCGGCCTCCACCGGATCCAGCGACACCACGGAGACGGCGCCGCCGTACATCCGGTGCATTTCGACTCCGACTGCCGGGCATTGCGCCAGGAACTGCGTCTGCGAGAAGTCGTAGGTGCCGAGGATCACCAGCGCATCGCAGCCCGCGCTATTGGCCTTGATCGCCGCCTGGTCGAAGGTCTTTCCGAGGGCGAATCCCGCGCGGGTCTCCAGGATCACCCCGAAATCCAGCGCCGCCTGCTGCATCCCCAGCAGCACGTGCGCGCAGTAGGTCTTGGTCAGGTCGGCCGTGTAGAGCAGCACGCCGATGCGCAATCCCTGCTCCGGCCGGTCGGCATGGCCATTGATGAACACCCCGCAGCCGCGGCGGCACTCCAGCATCCCCTTGTCCCGCAGATGCCAGATTCCCCGTCGCGCGGTGTCCAGATTGATGTCGAAGCGCTGGCTTAGCTCCCGCAGGGGCGGCAGGCGGTCGCCGGTTTGGTAGACGCCGGCGGCGATCATCGACTCAAGATACTCGGTCAGCCGGGAGTAGTCGGAATTTTTTTTGATGTGGATCATGGGGTGGAGGGGATGGATGAGAAGGGCTTTTGGTGCGGCGTCCCGTGACTGTCTGGCGATTTTGGTCAAATCTGGCGGGAATGCGCGAAGGAAACCAACTTCACGGCATTCAGGATGGAATCACGGCGTGTCCCGCTGGCATCCGGAGGGCGCGGGAGGCGCAATCTCCGCGGCATTCGGATGCCAGGATGGCTGCCGGCGGCGCAAGGCGTCGGCGATTTCAACGGCGTCAAGCGACGCGGCCAGGTCGTCGGAATCCGGGAAGCCATGGCGCAGGTGGTCGATGAATGCGGCGTTTTCCGAATAGTAGCCGGCAAGGTAGAGCTCCTCGTGGTTGCGCCGGTCCGGCGTCGGGGCGTCGATGCGCAGCAGGCTGGCATCGCGGTAGACGCAGATCCGTCCGGGGTTGTCCGCTCCGCCGCCGGGGACCACCGTCTCGGCAATCAGCGTCCAGTGGCGCGTACACATGGTGTAGCGCTCAAAGGATGCGCCAGTGGAGGGGCAGAAGCTGATGAGGCCGGTTGAGCCGTTGTCAAAACGGCAGTCGAGGAAGATGTTCCGGCACTGGCGCTCACGCTCAAGCGTCTGGTAGGAAAAGGAGACCGAATCATAGGATGCCCCGCAGAGGTGGCGGAGGGCGTCAATGCCATGGATCGCAGTGGTCGAGAAATCCGCGTCGAAGCGCTCGCATCGGTAGAAGTCGCACCGGATGTGCTCGACGCGCTCGCGGCATAGCCCGCGCTGAAGCTCCATCAGCTGGTTGAGCAGGGGGGAATAACGACGGTTGAAGGCGACCATCACCGGCATTTGCGACTTGCGGCGCGCCGCTGACAAGGCCGATATCTCCGCGCGGTTGCGGCCCGGCGGCTTCTCCAGCATCACCGGATATCCTGCCGACAACACCGCGCAGCCGACCTCGGAGGTGGCGGACACCTGGGTCAGGACGCAGACGCCGTCCGGCGACTCCGCCGACAGCATCCGACGCCAGTCGCCATAGCTGCGGGCAAAGCCGAATGACTGCGCAAATCGCGCCGCCCGTGCCGAATCCAGGTCGGCGACCGCCGCCAATTCCAGTGACGGATCCTCCCGGCGGAGCATTTGCAACGACGGCCCATGTGCGAAGTTGGCAAAGGCGCCGGCGCCGATTATACACAGCCTGATCGGTCTGCTCATCGCATAATTCCCTGTAGGTGGTGGAGTTATCGACTAATTGTTTAGAATTGTTTTCTATTGTTGCCATAATATACAACAGATTTTGGAAAAGTCGCCGGAGATGGAGTTTTTTTCCCGTCGTGGCCAGTAACAAAGAATGAAATTGCCAGAAGGCTGGATTTCCCCTTTCCCCTCCTGCGTCCCCGCAAACATGGCATAA
>CAKUJM010000012.1 GCA_934661755.1 uncultured Lentisphaeria bacterium
CGAGCCGCGCCTGCGCGGCGTCCGGCGAAGCCGGCGGAACGAAGCCGGGCAGCAACAGACAGTTCTTCGAGCCGCGCCTGCGCGGCGTCCGGCGAAGCCGGCGGAACGAAGCCGGGCAACTACTTGCGCGGCGTCCGGCGGAGCCGGCGGAACGAAGACGGGCAACTACCTGCGCGGCGTCCGGCGAAGCCGGCGGAACGAAGCCGGGCAACTACTTGCGCGGCGTCCGGCGGAGCCGGCGGAACGAAGCCGGGCCGCGGCAGACAGTTCCTCGACCTGCAGACAAGGACGGAAGGCCTGGAAACGAGGATATGCATGCCTTCCCTCGATGATTTCAGGACTTCTTGATTTTATTTATCGTTTCGTAGATGATTGGCAGATTGCTTAACATTGCATCTGTGTAATGAAATCTGCGATTCAGCCCTAGCCCATACTTTAGAAAAAGCAGAAATCTGAAGAAAAACGGGGCATTTGCCAAATTGGCAAAATATGGATAAAGCGTTTCGAACGGATGACGCCTTTTTCCATTGAATTTCCATGGTTTGCTTCTTGTTGTAAAATGTATGATTGCTGGATGTCGAATTGCATCCTCGTATTCTTCCTCAGGTATTGTCCGATAATTTTCGTCTTCCCTCGCAAGCGCGCCTGTGGTTATGTTCCAACGCAACGGCAGCTTAAGATGTTCGTCGCAGAATGTGAGATTCAGCAGATCCTGGTCAAATAGCGCAAGTCTTTCCCTATATCTTTCAACATTCTTTTGCAGTCTTTGTATCCCATTTGTTTTAAGAATATAAGAAAGATTGAACAGCAGAAAGCCAGCATTGAAGGTGTTGCGACCGACCAATTCCTGAAACGGACTGCTTAATGAATGTACAGACATTGCAGCCAGTGCGTAATTCTCAACCGGCATCTCCCAGACTTCCGCAATATCATCCAATACGAGGATATCACCGTCCATGTAGATGACCTTCTCCAACCCCGGCAACATCCTTGGAAGATTCAATCTAAAATATGTGGAACGTGGCAATGTTCTTGTTGTTGGAAAACCTTCCCAATTTTCCCTTCCAACATTCAGGGGGATCAGTTCACAATTTTTACCATTATGGTTGATTACATGATACAATGACTTAAGATCATTGCTTGACAAATCTTCATGCAGAATGTAGAAACATATGTCGGACGGGTGGTAGTGTAGAATCGACGCGATTGTAACGGAGGTACAGGTGAGAAAATTCCTGTCTGAAGCGAATGCAATGTGTATTGTCATGATGAACCTCTAGATTTCAAAAGAGGATTTGCTTGGGAAATAAGTCTCAAAAAATTGATGCAAGGCAGCATAATAATCGCCGACATAATAACAGAACATTTCGGGACGAATTCGCAGGCATTTAGCCAAATCCCTCTCATTGCAGAGATAAAGTGGTATTTTGCATGGAGCAAAAACACGGATCAATTCCTTCCATTCCTTTACATTTTTGAGGGTTGTCCGCCCGCGGGCAAAATCATATAAGGAAAACAAAACGCGCTGTACCGCTTCAGGGGAACGAAAACGATGAGTTCTGGAAACTTGAATGGAATCTTTAAAATCAGGTTCTTCCAGTGCTTCCAGCATAAATGACTTCCGATATGGGTCTATGACATGCCCCCCTTCCCAATTCAAAGGAATCGAAAATTTACGGGAAACAAGGATATTTGCGCGTACACGTGAAGCCAATTTTATGTCGTCCAAATACATCTCTTGCAAATGAGCATTTTTGTAAAAATCCCGCGGAGCAAGTTTTTTCACTTTAACTATGGGGTTGCCATTGTCGTCATAGAACAATTTCTCAGTGACTGGCCTTCCAAAGAACATGTCGTCATTGGCAAAAAGAAAATATTCGCCCAATTCAGGAATATAGGGGACAAATGATTCAATGGCGTCAGCGCAAAAAACAGGAAGATATTCCTCTGGGATAAAATCACGGTGGTCAACAATGGTTATTTTAGGATGATTCCTTTTTAGCCATGCGGGATATTGGCGATCTGTGACAATGAAAATATGGTGAATCCATGGTGCATATGCCTCGACACTCCTCAGTGAATATTTGAGTTCATCATTGTCCTGCCATCGTTCAGGCACGGCCAATTCGTGCTCCGACGAATCTGCAAAACGCAGCCAATGATTTTTGCGGTTGCACCACTGCGGGTCCGAGCCGTTCACCCATAGATACACCAAATCTACTTCCAGATCCATGCTTGCCATTCTCTTACCAAAAGTACAGTATCCAGTGTCATTCAAGGTTTAACGCCCTGGCGACCATTCAAGGTATTCATTAAGAAAAACGGCATTATTCTCAACGGGAAACCTGGTCTAAGATAACCCCGAAAACTAATTGGAAACTTGAAAAAGTAAACGCACCTTCGCAGGAATAAACGCACTCCAAGGTGAAAAAAGCGTGCGTTTATTTCCGCAAAGTCGTGCATTCTATTCCGCAAGCTTTTTTCCGCGGCGTCCGGCGAAGCCGACGGAACGAAGCCGGGCCGCTGCAGACACGTCCGGCGAAGCCGGCGGAACGCTTGTGCGGCGTCCGGCTTCTGGTATGCGCGGCATGCACAACAACTTGGTGGTGAAAGTCCACTACAGACTTGGCAACAGGTACTATTAGCGAAGAGCAAGGGCGTCCACCGCGGGGTGGAATCTGAAAGAAGCTGGACGCAAATTCCCGATCTGACGAACAGAAATCACATACAATGTGAACTTCCAGAAATTTTGACACTAAAATCCGCATGGTTCATCCACGGATGAAGCAGAGTATCTCCTCGTAGGTGTGGTCGCTCTTCTTGGCTGCTTCCATCAGTTCCCTGCGGCGGATTTCCTCGCGTCTCTCCATCAGCGCCTCCAGCGCCTTCACCGCCCTTTCGTACATCTCCTTTGCCCCGCCACGTTTTCATTGCACAACAGCCAGGGAGGGAACTTGTTTCCTACCCAAACGTGTGGTCATGAAACGGCATTTTCCATGATATTGCGAAAAACGCCCAAGCAATCGAAATGGGTGGAAAGGGAACGCCCCAGGCACAAAACCGCCGATTTTTGCCAATAGCTCAAAAAGCGGTCGGCGGTTTGCGTATTATGGAAGTCGCACAATGAAAGCGGGGGGGGGGATGCCCGAAGTCCCTCCTGTCCGCATGCGGCTCGGCAAACACGGAGAAGCTGGTTGAAACCATCCTTCTATCCGATGAGCAGTTTGATGTCATCGTCGACTGTCCCGATGCCCGCGATGCCAAAGGTATCGACCAATGTCTTCGCCACGTTGGGCGAAAGGAATGCCGGGAGCATCGGCCCGATGTGGATGTTCTTCACGCCGAGTGACAGCAACGCCAGCAGGACGATGACCGCCTTCTGCTCGTACCAGGCGATGTTGTAGGCAATGGGCAGCTGGTTGATGTCGTCCAGGCCCAAGACCTCCTTCAGCTTCAGTGCAATCAATGCCAGCGAGTAGGAGTCATTGCACTGCCCCGCGTCCAGGACGCGGGGGATGCCGCTGATGTCGCCCAGGTCCAGCTTGTTATATTTGTACTTGGCGCAGCCGGCCGTGAGGATGACCACGTCCCTGGGCAGCCCCTTGGCGAAGTCGGTGTAGTAGTCTCGGCTCTTCATGCGTCCATCGCATCCCGCCATGACCACGAACTTGCGGATGGCTCCAGATTTGACTGCCGCAACCACCTTGTCCGCCAACGCGAAGACCTGCTCGTGGGCAAAGCCGCCCACAATCGTGCCCGTCTCCAGCAACTCCGGCGAACGGCATCCCCTGGCCTGTTCGATAATGGGCGAGAAGTCCTTTACTTCACCGTAGGCGGCATCGATGTGCCGACATCCCGGGAAGCCGACCGTGCCCGTGGTCCAAAGGCGCTCCCTGTAACTCTCGGCGGGCGGGACAATGCAGTTGGTAGTCATCAGGATGGGACCGTGGAAGGACTCGAACTCCTCCTTCTGCTTCCACCAGGCATTGCCGTAGTTTCCTGCGAAGTGCGGGTATTTCTTGAACGCCGGATAGTAGTGGGCGGGAAGCATTTCGGAATGGGTGTAGACATCTATCCCCTGTCCCGCCGACTGATCCAGAAGCATCTCCAGGTCCCGCAGGTCGTGTCCGGAAACAAGGATGCCGGGGCGATCGCGAACCCCCAGGTCGACCTCCGTGATTTCGGGATTGCCGTAGGCGCCGGTGTTCGCCCTGTCCAAAAGCGCCATGCCCTGCACGCCGTATTTCCCCGTCTCCAGTGCCAGCGCGGTCAGCGCCGCGGCGGACAGCGAATCATCCAGCGTCTTTGCCAGGGCCGACTGGAGGAAGGCGTCGATGGCCGCATCATCCTGCAGGAGCGCATTGGCGTGCTTCACATAGGCGGCAAGACCCTTGAGGCCATAGAGGACGAGGGCGCGAAGGCTGCGAATGTCCTCGTCCGCTGTCGCCAGGACACCCACGGCAGCCGCCTTGGAGGCGAAGGCCTCCTGCCGCGCATCCCATGTCGCCGCGTCCGGCAGCCCCGTCGTATCGGCAAGCGACGCCAGCAACGCCCGCTTTGCGTCCAGCGTCTGGATGATGCGCCGTACAATGGCCTCCCGGTCAAAATTGACATTGGTGATGGTCACGAAGAGGTTGGTGGTGACCAGGTGGTTGATTTCCGCCGGAATCTCCTTGCCGGCCGCTCGCATTCTCGTGGCGATGTCAGACAGCCCTGCCGTCACATGGACGAGCAGGTCTTGCATCGCGGCGACCTCCGGCTTCTTCCCGCAGACGCCGCAGAGGGTGCATCCCCTGCAGCCTGCGGCCTCCTGGCATTGAAAGCAGAACATCTTGTTCTCCATGGCATCTATTCCTGTGGTTTGTGGTTTGGGAGCGGTTCCAGGCCGCTCCGGATTATGGTTTCACAAGCAACATCCTCAAGCTGTCCTGCAGCTCCAGACGCTGCTCCGTCAAATCGAACGCCCCGTTGGAAAGCCCCCACTGCTTGATGAGCAGGCGAAGCGGGCCGACGACCATTCGGAAAAGAGTGTCGGGGGGGATGTCCCCGCGGATTTCCCCGGCGTCAACCGCCTCCTGGAAATGGCGAAGCAACTCCTGGCGATGACGATGCATCATCCCCCGCAGAAATTGCTCGACTTCCGGGGCGCTCTGGAACAGCTCCTCCGCAAACACCACGCGGGCCAGGTCGGGGGTCGCAAGCACCAGCTCCGTCCGTCTGGCCATGAAATCCTCCACCGCTTCCCAGCCACGCAGGGAGTCATCCGGCGCCTCCAGATTCCCCTCAAAACGCATCACCAGCGCCTCCAGGATCTCCCGCTTGCCGGTGAAATGGGCATAGAGCGCGGCCTCCGTCAGATGCAACTGCCTGCTGATATGCCGAATGGTCAGGTTGCCGATGCCGCCCTCCGAAACCAGCCGCAAGGCGGTGTCCACTATCTCATTTTGCCTAGGTGTGAGTTTGCGTTTCATTGTCGATGAGCCCTTTTCCACCATTGATTAATTAACGTTAGTTAATATAAAGCTGCATTCGTATTTCGCAAGTGTCCGCCGTTATTCATGTTGATGACAATAGTGCCGGAATCCACTCCGTTTTTTTTTCGCCGAAAAAACGTTTTTTTAAAATTCTGTTGCGGGTTTTCGGCATTCCGTTGGATACGAAAGTGACGGGCAATGAGGCCGGTCAATCAGAACCACCCCCCAAAAAACAGGGTCACTGAAATGAACACAAGCAGATTCCTATCCATCCCCGCGGAGGAGTACCATTCCGCCAGCAGGCGCGGCAGGCAGATGTCGAGCCACCCTCTGGCCGCCATCCGCGAATCACCCGAACTCTATCGCCGCAAGACCAGCGGCAAAATCGTCAGCTCCAAGGACTTCGGCTTCATCGTGAAGCTCCAGAAGTCGGTCTGGCTGCACACCGCGGTATCCGCCCTCCTGGACGACGGCCTCCCCAAGGCGACCGTCCGTGCCGAATACTGCGGCGTCCCCTGCCAGATGCACATGGACTGGTTCTCCGAAAAACATGGGCTGGTCGACCTCAAGACCTGCGACAGCCTCAAGTGGTTCGAGGGCGACTGCAAGCGCTTCGGCTATGTGTTCCAGATGGCCTTCTACCGCGCCGTCCTGCGCGAGGCCACGGGCGAGACCGCACCCGTCCACCTCATCGCGGTGGAGAAGAACGAGCCGTTCAGCACGGGCGTATGGGAAATGCCTGGGGACGTCCTCGACCAGGCCGAGAAGGTCAACGAGGCCGCTCTCGCCCGCTACCGCAAATGCCTCCAGACCGGCGAATGGCCGACCGGCTACGAGGAGACCAGGGTCATCACCAGCCTATAAGGAGAAAAGAAACATGTCAATGCTCGAGAACATCATGCGAGGAAGAGAGAACAAGCCTCCGTGCCTCTTCATCTACGGACAGGAGGGGGTGGGCAAGTCCACCGTCGGCGCCGCCGCGCCGAATCCCGTGTTCGTGCAGACCGAGGACGGCCTCGGCGAAATCGACACCGCCAAGTTCCCGCTGGCCAATACCTTGGACGAGGTTCTGAAAAACCTGGCGGCACTCAGGGACGAGCCGCACGAGTTCAAGACCGTGGCGCTGGACTCCGCCGACTGGCTTGAGCGACTCATCCGGGACCAGGTGTGCGCCGAGTCCGGCGTCCGCTCCATCGAGAAGGCGGACGGCGGCTACGGCAAGGGCTGCGTCCACGCCCTGGGCCACTGGCGCAAGGCGGTCGCGCGGCTCAACGACCTACGCGAGACGCGCGGGATGATTGTCATCGTCATCGCGCACAGCAAGGTCGAGCGGTTAGAGGCCCCGGAGAACTCCGCCTACGACCGCTACACGCCCCGGCTGCACAAGTCGGCGATCAGCCTCCTGTGCGATTGGGCGGACGCCGTCCTCTTCGCGACCAAGCGCTTCCGCGTGAGCAAGGAACAAGGCGGCGGCTTTCAGGGCGAACGCGCCATCGCGACCGCCATCGGCGCGGACGGCGGGGAGTGCGTCCTGCGCACCGTCGGCAGCCCCGCCGGCGTCGCCAAGAGCCGCTTCGGCCTCCCCTCCGAAATCCCGCTATCGTGGCAGGCCTTCATCGTCGCGTACGCGACGGCGAAGGTAGGCGGAAATGTCGGAAAAAACCGTGACCGCCCGGCATCGCCAGGTCTGCTACCTGCGCAATGGGCGCATCGAGGCGGGCGGGAGATGCCGCCTCATCCGCGACGACTTCTGGCCCTTGATGACGTGGTTCGAGCACTTCCGCTGCCCGGCGGCCACGGCCGTCGCCGCCGAGCCACACCGCCCAAATCCCCCCCCCCATCCTCCTCTCTTTCACGCGCTCTTACACGCGCGCGCGATAGCCTTATAGGTGGGCCATATACCCCCCGCCCGACCACCCAGCCTTAAGCTAACCGCCCCGCGCGGCATTGCCAGTCGCAAGCGCCATAATCCCCAAAAGTGTGCGATTGGCACACACTTTACAAAACGCCACGCTCAAGCCCAGCCCTTGGGGCGTCTTCCGACAGCCACTCAGAGTTCCATCATGCCCATTGACTTCAAGTATTCGTACACCCCGTTGTAGAAGGCCGGCATCCTCGTGGGATCCTCTGGAAAACCTTCCGGATTAAGCCGTGGATTGCCATCCGGCACGCAGATCACCATGCCCTGCCTGGCCCGGGTCAAAAGGACACGATAGGCATTGAGCATATATTTTCTGGCCTCTTCGTCCCTTTCAGGAATCCACGCAGTGCGTCCATTGAATTTGAAGTAGCTCCACATGCCATTGTCGCAACGCAGGTCGGCATCCCAAAGCACGCAGGCATAATCCAGTTCCAGCCCCTGGACCTGGATTTCCGTGGCCGCGTCCTCCAGATAATTTGAGGAACGCACGTCGTTCTTGTCCTCGAGGAACCAATGCACGGCGCACTCATCTCCGGGTGCCAGGACATTCACCGCCTGGGGTTTGAAACGCGCCGCGACCTTGGAGACAAGTATCCCGGTCTGGATGGAGCCGCGGGCATTTTCCCTCAGCCACCTCCTGGCCTTGCGGATATCGCGGGTCAGATAGAACATATAGCCGTTGCCGACCACCTCGCTGTACAGTTGCCCGGCCTGAACATCAAATGAAAGCATGGCATGGATGAAGTCGGACAATCGCTCGGCACGGAAGGAACGGCGATTAACTGCAAGATGAAGCACATCGGAGTACTGGACTTTCGGGTTGTTTCGCAGCAATTCATTGACCCGGCCCTCGGCGTATTCCGGTGCAGTCAGCCTGCTGGATATATATACATTCCAGTCCTGAAAATGGGCATTGAGCGCCTTCAGCCATTCGGCAATGCCCGCCTCGCCGGTATTGATTTCCTGTCCGCCGCCGACCAGACAGACGATGACCGCCCAATCCTGATGATGATCCAGCGACCAGATCAGGAATGCGGCCTCGGAAAATGGGAAATTTGGGACCTTCAGCTTGTTGCCATAGGTGCCGCCGCGCTTCAGGTAATCCGCCAGGCGCTTATGGGTCCATGACCGCTGGGCTTCATCAAAGATGGCGACATGCTCCCATTCCCCGTAGCCGCATTCACCGCGGGACACCGCCTTTTCCGGGTCTATTTCCAGCCGGCCGTTTTCCACCGGATTCTTGATTTTTCCCAGCATGTTGTCACGATAGCGGTGGATGATCTGGATGAATTGCCCCACTTCCCTCCGGGAATCGGAGAGATTGCGCTTCTGGCCGCGCTGGTCGCACTTTCTCTTGTTGTCCTTGGCCAGCGCCTCGGTAAGCACCGCCACCAACGGGCCGTTTCCGGAAAGATAAACCGCTCCATCCTCTTTGGAGAATGCCCCATCCTTGTAGCTTTGCTTCACAGCCACCTCCAGGCCGACCAATGTCTTTCCGGCCCCGGGCACTCCAGTGACAAAGCAGATGCTCTTGGCCTTTTTGCGTTTGCTGGACTCGATCACCTCGAGGATATAGCTGATGGTTGCATCAGTGGAGGCCTTGTCCGCCTCGTGGCGCGTGATCTCCTCCACCGAATGGTTTTCATATAGCGCCCTGGCCGCTTCAATAATCGTCGGCGTTGGCAAATAGGGGCTGATTATCCATTGGAAGCCCCAGCTTTCCGGATTGACGGGACTGCGAAAACGGGAGACGATGTCGCGGATGATCTCCTGCAGCCCCTCCTGGCCGACAATGACGGGATTGAGAATCTGGTCATGATAAGCCGAGGTCTGCAGTTTCCAATGACGCCGTTCGCATTGGGTCGGAACAAGGATGGGCGCGATCGTCCTGCCGGCGCTGTAGAGATGGAAGTTCTTGAGGTCGAGTGCATAGTCGAGGACCTGCTCCACATCCGCCTGCAGCGGCAGCCTCTGATTGACCTTGAATTCCAGGCAGAATACGATCCCCTCGAGCAGCAGGACGGCATCGATGCGCTTGCCAAGCCTCGGAATATCGTATTCAAAAATGATATGCGCGTCGCCATTTGCCCATGGCTCCAGCGTTTTCTGCAATATCGTGATTTCATTCTCCCAGGCGGAAATGGCCGTGGTGAGCGCCTCTCCATGGAACGATGAGATGATGACGCCCAGAATCCCCTTTGCATCTCCGTCAATGAAATCCCGAAGCGGTGCATGATACATGCATCGGTTAGTTGTCGCTTCTGACATGTAGGCTTTTCTCCTGGCGCGCCGTCCCGTAAAAAAAAAGACATCTTCACGCACTTGCCCATAGTATGGCAGCCCTTGTGCAAATTGCAAGCACGCCGCCAGGCAAAAAAAACGCCGGTGGGTGACGACGGCGGCGGATTCTGCCACCGCCGACAAATTTTGGCGCAAAATCCGTGATTTGGGCGAAGACGGCGCTTGAAATCCCGAAAATGCGGTTTATCTTATGCCGCGTTACCCGTTTTGACGGCGGGAGCCGAGGATTAAGCGATTGCCCAATGGTGTAATGGTAGCACAACTGATTCTGGTTCAGTTAGTCTAGGTTCGAATCCTGGTTGGGCAGCCAATCCGCTTTTCAATTTCATCTTTTTTTTGCTGACGGCGGTCAGTTGCAACGCCACCGTTTTAGTGTTTAGTGTCTACTGGAGCCGCCCGCTTTCTGCGAGGCGGCTTTTTGCTTTTATTCCGGCTTTGTGGCTTCACGGAGAGCCGGATTCCGGTGTCCGCACCGCAAATCCGTGGATTTTTCGCGGCATTCTGGGGCAGTTTGACGCATGATGGCTTCCCGCTCAAGGCAATGCGGGCGGACGCATTGCCGCCTGCCTGCCCTTGAAAAAAACGCGCACCCCTGACGGATTCACGGAACGCCCACGCCAGGACATTTTCCTCCATCCCCCGCACGGCTCCCCGTTTTTTTTAGGAACATCATCACATGCTTTGGGATCACATTACCAGCTACTTTGTCAATGATATCGGCATCGACCTGGGGACAATGAATACGCTGGTGTGGGTCTCCAGCCGGAATTGCATTGCACTGGAGGAGCCGTCGTATGTGGCGGTCAATGTCTCCACCGGCAAGGTGCGTGCGGTGGGCCTGGAGGCCAAGCGCATGCAGGGGCGCACGCCGGGATTGATCAACGTGGTCCGCCCGATGCGTGACGGTGTCATTGCCAATGCCGCGGTAACCGACGAGATGCTGCGCATTTACATTCGCAAGGCGGCGGGATTCAAATTCATGATGCCGCGGGTGCTCATTGCCGTGCCTTCCGGCATTACCGACGTCGAGGCGCGTGCAGTCCGGGACAGCGCCCATCATGCCGGAGTGCGTGAAGTGCGTCTGGTGGAGGAGCCGTTTGCCTCGGCGCTGGGCGTGGGGTTGCCGGTGACGGAACCTGACGCCAGCATGATTGTCGATATCGGCGGCGGCACCAGTGAGGTCGCAGTGATTTCCCTGGGGGCGATTGTATCATGCAACAGCGAAAAATGCGGCGGTGACGCCATGGATGCGGCGATCATCGCCCACATGCTCAAGGCCCACCAGCTTCAGATTGCGGAGCCTACGGCCGAAGCGGTCAAGATTCGCATCGGCAGCGCCTGCCCCCTGCCGGAGAAGCTGACCATGGAGGTCAGCGGCTACGACGTGAGCGGCGGCGCCAATGAGCGGCGCCCGCGGGCGGTGACTGTGGACTCGGATGAAATCCGGGAGGCGCTGGCGGATCCGCTGTCGCGCATTCTGCGCACAGTCCACAAGACGATTTCGAATTGCGGACCGGAGCTGGCGGCGCGGCTGCTCAGCAATGGCATCACCCTGGCGGGCGGCGGGTCGCTGCTGCGGGGACTGGACACATTCATTGCCAGCGAATCCGGATTGCGCACTGTGGTGGGCAACGATCCGTTGCACGCAGTGGTCAATGGCACCGGCGTGCTTTTGCGGGAGAGTGCAGACGAGGTATTCGGCGGCCATCATGAATCCATGCTGATCGGCCATGGGTCGGTGGATTGATCCGCACGCCTGTTTCCTCCGTCTCCTGGGGTTGCCGGCTTTTTTGCGTACCGGCGGCATCACTGTGCTGCGGTGACAATGGTGTTTTCAGGTGCTATGTTAAGGTTGCGTCGAATATCAATGCCGTCGGTGCTGTTCTGGCTGGCGGCCTTCACCGTCTTTTCCTTTTTTTTCCCGCTGGGTTCCTCCGATGTGGCATCTGACGTGGCCCATGAGGAGGTGGTTGCCAGCTCCTGCAGGAAGAAGAAGTCAGGCACGGGATCGGGCAGCCGCAAGCGCAACGCCAGCCAGTGCGGGAAAAAGCCCCGCTCCCGGAAGAACGGCGGAATCGCATCCGCACTGGAGCAAAAGCAGCCTGTCCGGCGTATCCGGCGTTCAAATCCGGCGGAGCCATCCGGCATCGATGCAGGACGGCCAACTGCCATGCCGGCGCGCACATCAACTCCGGTGCGCCGCATCCCCCCGGCGGACGCGGCGTCCCCGCCCGCATCCACGCAACCCATGCCGGCTGCAACCCGCGGGGAGATGATAAGGGCACGGGTGGTCCGGGTGATCGATGGTGACACCATCACCGTCCAGCGGAAAAATGGCCGCAAGGGGCAATACGAGAAGATCCGGATTTTGGGCATTGACGCCCCGGAGCGCAGCCAGGCCTGGGGGCCGGAGGCCGGGCGGAAACTGGCGGTGATGATCCACAGCCAGGAAGTCAGGCTTGAGGTTGCGAACACCGACCGTTATGGCCGGACGGTGGCGAAGGTCTGGATTGGCGACACTGATGTCGGACTGGCAATGATTCGTGCCGGGCTGGCTTGGCACTACCGCCAGTACTACAATGACGCCGAATACGCCGAGGCGGAAAAATACGCACGCGCGCGGCGGCTTGGACTCTGGCACGACGAAAAGCCGCTGGAGCCGCGCTTTTATCGCCGGGGCGGCAAATGAACCGCGGGGATATCGACAGCAGACGCAAGGCGGAATCATTTGCGCCATGGACATTTCCGCAATGATCACGGATGAATTCAGTGGCTTGAACTTTGCAGACAACGAGGAGGAAGCGCAATGAAAAACAATACAGCCATGCATTTTCTGACGGCATTTCTTGTCCTTTGTGCGTTCTCGCTTTTTGCCCAATTTGGCGGAATGCCGGGAGGAAATCCGCCGCCGGGACGCCAGCCGGGAATGCCGGGAGGAAATCCGCCGCCGAATGTGAGGCCGGGAGAACCGCGGCCAGTTTCGCCCCCCAAGCCAGTGTCGCCCCCCAAGCCGGTTTCCCCGCCGGTCCAGCCCGGGCAGGTGAGGCCGCAACCGCCACCGCCGGTGCAGCCGCCCAAACCGCCGGTGCAGCCGCCCAAACCGCCACATCCGCATCCCCACCCGCAACCTCCTCCGCCGCCGCCTCCGCCGCCGGTGGTAGTGATCCCGCCCCAGGTGAACTACTCTGTGGCCGATTTGCCACGCCGTGGACGGACCACTCCGGTTGGCTGGACTGACGATTTCAATTATGCATTGGAGTTTGCGCGCCAGAATGGGTGCGCGGCGCTGGTGCTGTTCACTGGTTCGGACTGGTGCCATTGGTGCAAAGTGCTGAAGAAGAACGTGCTCGAAAAGGGTGAATTCAAGCGTTTTGCCGAACGCAATCTGGTTTTGGTCTTCGTTGATTCGCCGCGACGCCGTTCGGGGATGCCGCGGGATCTGCTGGACGCCAATGTGGCGTTGGGCGAGCGCTATGGTGTGAGGGGCTATCCGCATACGTTGATAATGACTGCCTCAGGGAAGGTCCTGGGCGAAATTTCCGGGTACAGCGACGATTATCTGCCGCAGGTGCGTGACGCGCTCAGGCGCGGCGGGTATCGCATACGCTGACCGCAGTGATGCAGTCAGCGCAATTGCCAGATGTCAGAAAAGCGAAAAAAAGAGAATGCGCCAGCCGGACGCAGCCGTCCGACAGAAAGGTCCAAGCCCCCAAAGGGTCCGAAGCCGGATCGCGGCCTCACGCGGCCTCGCGACTCCGGGGTGATGGCGATGCGGTGCGACAACTGGATGTATGGATCGTCCTGGGGGAACAACGGTCTTCAGGACAGCTATTTGCACGAAGTGTCGTCTTTTCCGCTGCTCACCCAGGAGAAGGAAGCCGAGTGCACCCGGCGTTTTGGCGAAGCGCGTTCGCAAATGCGAGACCTGGTGGAGGATTTCCCCCAGGTGATCTTCGCCAAGATCCGGGTTTTGGCGGAGGGCGCCGGCGAGGTCCGGCTCTCCAATTACATGGATCTGGAGCTGGACGAGAACAACGTCTATAGCAATGACACGGTTGAGCAGCTCAGTCTCAACGCCCTGAAAAGCCTGCTGAAGCATGAGAATGCGATCATCGACGAGATTGCCGGCATCCGCAAGGAGCAGCGCCGGGACGGACAGGAGCAGCTGCAGCTGGATCTGACCGAGGTCCTCGCCAAATATCTCCAGGAGGGATGCAAGGCGCACTTCCGACAGCGCTTCTACACCGAGTGCGTCCAGATGTTCATCACCGGGAATTGGAAGGCCAAGGGGGTTCCGGAGTCGGAGCAGCAGCAGATGCGGGAGAAGATGGAGGTCGTATCCCGCCAGGCCATTGATGCCATGAACGAGCTGGTCGAGGGCAACCTCCGGCTGGTAATATCGATTGCGCGCCGTTATTCCTGCGCAATCGTGCCGCTTTCCGACCTGGTCCAGGAGGGCAACATCGGATTGATGCGCGCAGTCGAGAGCTTCGAATACAAACTGGGCCATCGCTTCAGCACCTATGCGTCATATTGGGTGCGCCAGGCTATCAGCCATGCCATCAACGCCCAGAGCCGGCCGATACGCATGCCGGTCAATATCCTGCGCCAGCTGGCGCACATCCACCACGCCGAACGCCAGTTCCTCCAGGAAAACGGCCGCATCCCGACTGTTGATGAACTGGGGGCGATTCTGGATCTGACTCCGGCACGGATTCGCGCCCTGCAGAAGATGGGTCAGCAGCCGCTTTCGCTGCAGGCGGTCGCCGCCGGTGACAGCGAGTGGGGGGACTTGCTGGCTGACAACAGCGTAATTTCGCCGCATGACGAGTATGCCCGTGAGAACGTGAAGAACTCGCTGCGCATGGCCCTGGGGACCCTCGAGGAACGCGAACGGGAAATTCTGATCCGTCGCTTCGGAATCATGGGTCAGCCGGTCGAGACCCTCGACCAGATTGCCGCGCGCTTCAAGCTCACCAGCGAAAGGATCCGCCAGATTGAGACTTCGGCTCTGCGCAAGCTGCGCACCCCGAAGGCCAATCGCTTCCTGGACGAACTGCGTTGAGGAGCATTCCGCGACCGTATGCCGACCGGCGGCCAAGTGCCGTCGCGGAAAATGCCTGCGCATCCGAATTGATTGGATTGGCCTTCCGGGTGGCGTGCCGCAAACCCCCAGGGTTTTGCAGGCATTTTTGAGTCTGATTGGCAAAAGCAACTGCGATCAGGTGGCTGCGCATGGAGGCAGTTGCGTCAAACTGCCCACCAATGACGCGAAAATGCCATGAATTTACGGTACGGCATCCCCGCCTGCCTCACGGATTCATGGTTTATATTACGTCAATTTCCGCAATTGTGCGCCAATGTCCAAAAAAGCTGGATCGGTGAGGCTTGATGGCTTTGCGCCATGACGGAAGATGATTGCGAAACTGCAAATCCGGGACGGCGATGCGGTGACACGAGGCGGCGGGGCGGCGTGATCCGGCCAGCACCCCGGAACCGGGCGGCGAAGCCTTCGGGCAAAATGCCGCCAAAAAGCCTGGGGCCGCCGTTTTGCAATCATCTTCAAAACATCATGACGCAGAAAAGCAGCTTCACCGAATTCAGGACAAAGAATAATTTCTAGATGCATCCCAAAAATCCCCACGAACGCATTGTCATCACCGGTGTCGGGCTTACCGCGCCCAATGGCAACAACCTGTCGGAATTCCGCCAGAGCCTGCTCAATGGCCGCTCAGGCGTGCAGCCGATCCAGTTGCGTTATTTTGGCGCCGCGCTGGCGGGGCTGTGTGATTTCGATCCCCTCAAATACCAGCGGAAGCGCGACATCCGCACCGGCACCCGCGCCGGGTCGATTGCCATCTATTGCGTCGGGGAGGCAATTGCGGACTCCGGGATCGACTTGGCGAAATGCGATCCCGCACGGCTGGGGGTGTTCATTGGCATCACCGAACATGGCAATGTCGAGACCGAGAACGAGATCTACGAAATCAGCAAATACAATTACGACGTCAACTACTGGTCGCACTATCACAACCCCCGTACCGTCGCCAACAATCCCGCCGGCGAGGTGACAGTCAAATTCGGAATCAGCGGTCCGCATTTCACCATCGGCGCGGCCTGCGCCTCCGGAAATCTGGGCATTGTCTCCGGCGCACAGCAGCTGCTGCTGGACGAGGTTGATGTGGCGTTTGCCGGCGGCGTCTCCGAAAGCCCGGGGACCTTTGGCATATTCGCGGCCTTCCACAGCCAGGGCGCGCTGGCGCAGAACGAGGATCCGGCCCGGGCCAGCCGCCCCTTCGACATGAAGCGCAATGGCATTGTGGTGTCCGAGGGCGGCGCCGTCTATGTGCTCGAGCGGCTGGACCATGCCCTCGCCCGCGGTGCCAGAATCTACGGCGAGCTGGCGGGATGGTGCTACAACTCGGATGCGACCGACATGGTGCTTCCCAATCCGGAACGCCAGGCGCAATGCGTCCGAAAGGCCCTGGAAAAGGCGGGGATGGCTCCGGAGGAGATCTCCATCGTCAATACCCATGCCACCGGAACCCATGCCGGCGACATCAAGGAATGCACCGCCTTGCGCGAAGTGTTCGCAGACCGCTGCGGGAACACCTATTTCAACAATACCAAGAGCTTCATTGGCCATTGCATGGGCGCGGCGGCGGCGTTGGAACTGGCAGGCAATCTGCCCTCCTTCGATGACAACATCGTCCACCCGACGATCAACGTCGACGAGCTTGATCCGGAGTGCGCCCTGCGCAATCTGGTCTGCAACCAGCCGGTCGAGGCCGCCGGCAGGGTGACCTCGATTCTCAACAATTCCTTCGGGATGGTCGGCATCAACTGCGTGACAATAGTCAGGAAATGCCAGCCCTAGCGTGGCGCCCCATCCCTTGTACGGATTTCCACCAGAACCGACAACTGAATGCAACAAGGAGATAAAATGACCCGTTCAGAGATCAATGACGCAATGATCGAGATCCTCAGTGAAATCAATGACGAAGTGGATTGGGCCGCCTTCGGCCCGGAGGACTCGTTGCGCGGTACGCTGGAGTCGATGGATTTCCTCGATGTCGTGATGGAGTTGCGCAAGCGCTACAAGGTCGAGGTTCCGGAGGCCGACTACGGCAAATTGTCCACCATGAAGGGCTGTGTCGACTATCTTGAGCCATTTCTGGGCAACAAGTAGTGGCTGGCGGACGGACGGACGACCCGCCTTTTTGCGGATTGAACTGAGATCCATTTTTCAGGAGGGTGCACCCCATGGCGGAATTGCAGAATGTCAATTGCCCCCCGCCCCAGCATGTGCGGGTTCTGGGCGGACAGGGCTGGATTGGACTGGTAGACAAGATGGGAACCGAGGCCAGCATTGTCAATGCGGCACGGGTTTCCTTCGGCAAGATGCGCTCGCAGATGGATGAACGCGACGTGAAGCTGTTGCGCTATCTGCTGGAGAACCGCCACACCACCCCGCTTGAGCATGTGACCTTCACCTTCCTGGTGCATTGCCCGCTGTTTGTGCGCTCGCAATGGCATCGCCACCGCACCTGGTCGTACAACGAGATTTCCCGCCGCTACACCGAGGTGGACTTGGAGTTCTATGTTCCGCCGCAGATCCATGCCCAGGCCGCAAATGACCGCCAGGCGTCGGCGCCGGCGCCGGAGGACATGGACCAGGCTGCATTGCAGGAGCTGATCCGGCGAGCCAATGAGGCGTCGCTGGCGGCCTACGAGCAGCTGTTGCAGAAAGGCGTCTGCCGGGAACAGGCCCGCGGGGTGCTGACCCAGAATCTGATGACAACCTTCTGGGCGACAGTGGATCTGGCCAACCTGATAAAGTTCATTGACCTGCGCAGCAGCGCCCACGCCCAGTGGGAAATAAGGCAATATTCTGACGCCATCAAGGAGTTGATCCGACCGCACTTCCCCAACGTCGCCACGCTGATGAAGTGGTAGACGGCGTTGCCAAAGGATGGCGATAGGGGGAAATGATGGGCGGCATTGCGGCTTCAACGTCCGCGATGCCGCCGTTCTTTTTTCTCTCCGGCGGCCTACCGTGCCCCGGCTTTGGCAACTCCGGCAAGGTATTCCTGTTCGAGGATGTCGGCCATCTTATGCCAGTCGAAGCGTTCCAGCACCAATTGCCGGCCGGCCTCGCCCATGGTGGCGCGCATATCGGCGCTGTCGAGCATGGCGTTGACATTGGCGGCGATCTGTCCGACGTTTCCGGGTTCGGCCATCAGGCCAGTCCTGCCGTCGATCACGATTTCCGGGGTGCCGTCCAGGGGATAGGCAACTACCGGCACCGCCGCCGCCAATGCCTGGACGCAGGCGCGGGGCAGCCCCTCGCGCAATGACAGATGCGCCAGGATGTCCATTTGGGCGATGTGCTGCGGGACCTGCTCGGGGGGGATCAGCCCCGCAAAGACAAAATATTTCTCCAGGTGGCGCCGGGCGATTTCCGCCTGCAGAGACGGCCGCAAGACGCCATCGCCGACAATCAGGAAACGCACCCCGGGGTGTCTGGCGACAATTTCCGGAGCCGCTTCGATCATCTTGTCGTGCCCCTTGAGCTCGAAGAGCCGGGCGACCATGCCGACCACCAATGCATCCTCCGGGATGCCAAGCTTCCGGCGCAGCCCCAGGTCGCGCCTGGCATTGGCAAAGCTGGCCAAATCCATGCCGCTATAGACCACCCGGTATTTTTCCCGGGGAGCGACCCCCGCCTCAACGCACTGGTCCACCATCGCCGCAGCGACCGCATAGACCCGGTCGCAATATTTTGCCGCCAGCCATTCCGCAAGGACATAGAAGCGGTTCTTGAGCCAGCCTTGATAAGGATGGAAGGCCTGTCCGTGTACGGTATGGACGACGAATGGCACCCCCGCACGCCGGGCGGCGATGCGCCCCAGCACCCCCGCCTTGGAGGAATGGGTGTGGACGACATCAAAGCGCTTTTCCCGGAAGAACCGGGTCAGCTGCCGCAGGCATTGCCAGTCCTTCCACGGCGAGATTTCCCGCACCAGACCAGGCATCTCGACCAATGTCATCCCCGGCGGAGTGAAGCTGCGCAGCAGACAGCCCTCCGGTCCGGCGCTGGGACCGGTCACCAAAGTGACCTGATGCCCCTTCTCCAGATGGCCGCGGATGGTATACAGGGTGTTTTCCTGCGCGCCGCCGACAATCATCCGGGTGATGACATGGCAGATTTTCATGACATTATCTGTGGCCGACAACCATGGTCAGGAAGGGCATGACGCCCTCCGGGAGCTGCAATTCCCTGGCGATGGCCTCGCGATCCAGCGATCCGCAGCAGACGGCATTGAGGCCGCTTGCGGCACAATAAAGGTAGATGTCCTGGCAGATTGCGCCTGCTTCGACGCCGATCATGGCAACCCCGGCCTCCCGGGGCATGCCGCCGAAGGTGTTGTAGTTTGCAACCAGGAGGATCGCCAGTCCGGAGGACACCGCCATGGTGCCCCGGCCTTCCGCTTTTGCCAGCATGTCCTTGCCAGTGGCCAAAGTGAGGGTGTTGGCGTCCCGGTCATGTCTCCAAATTCCGGATTTGTCCATGACATACAGACTGATGGCGTACTTGGCCAATGCGGCCGGAACCACCAGCTTTCCGTTGTCGCGATTGACGCCATTGGCGACCCACAGCAGATTCGACACCGTCTGCTCATCGACGCTCTTGCCGCTGAAGGTGCGGGTGCTTTGACGCCCCATCAGCGCCGCCTTCAGGGTGGCGCCGGCGTCAATCGATGGTGCAGGCAGCGCCCTGGTGGCAGGGGCACCTCCTCCGGATGCAGATGAGGTCATGGCGGTGCTCAGCAGGATGAACAGGCAGAAGAGGACTCTCATGGCAAATCCCTCCATATGGCGTGGGGTGAAAAAAATCAGTGCAGGATCAGTGATGACATCGCGGCTCCGACCAGCAGCTTCTGGTATTCCGGACGTGACATGTTGCCGATGTGGCCGCCCTGGTCAAACAGGTGGAAATTGTCGCCAAAGCATCCCCGATACCAGGCCAGATCACCCTCGTCGATCAGAAAGTCGTTGCGGTTCTGGAAGACGTGGATCCGGCGTTCTCCTGTGAGCTGGCCGGAGAGCGCGGGCAGATCGGCGCGCTCCTCCATCTTCCGGGCGGTGAGCGTGCCGTCAAAATGCCGCTGATACCACGGCATTACCACTTTGACCATATAGTCGGCGTAGCTGGTGCCCATTGCCTCCAGGAAGAGCCGATTGCGGTGGAAATGCGATGATGCGTCATGCCGGAAAAGCCCGCTGGGGGAGGCCTTCTCCAAGGCCATCAGGGTGTCCGCCAACACCGCCCGCATATACAGCCCGATGGCAAACTGGGACTCTTCGCGGGTAAGCGGAATGACGGGCGATGGCGGATTCAACGGCGATGGCTGCAGGAATGCCCCCAGCCGCATCGCCAGGTCATGCAGCCGCTCCCGCCTGCCATCGGACGGCCAGCTTGACGGCAGGGCGAAAAACGCATCGATATTTCCCAGCGCCTTGACGACATGCACCGGTGGATTGATGGCCAGGTATTTGTCTACCTTCAGCCCCCCGGGGAATCCGCTCTCATTCTCCAGCGCGGCCAGATGCAATGCGTTGAGCGCCCCCAGCGAATATCCAAGAATCACGCACTGGCCATCCTCCGCGCCATGGTACCGCCGGCGATAGTCGGCCACCGCCGCCGAAATCGCCTGCGACAGCGTCCGGGCATCCTCGGGCAGATAGCCGGGCGGGGGATTGCCGGCAAGATGAAGGAAGTAGTCGTCAGTGAAGGTCGAAGAGAAGGCAATGACCGCAAAGCCGTGATCCAGGAACTGCTCGGCCAGGGCGTACACCGGGTCGGAATGGCGATGGCCGCCGATGCCGGGAAGGATCACCGCGATTTTTTCCGCTCCCCGGACAGGCCAGCACGAATATGGAATCCGGCTGCCATCCGGCAGGTCGGCATGGCGGTTGCGGGCCCGGCGATACATCAACCTGGCATCCCGCGGCGCGGTCATCAATGCCCCGAAGGTCTGGTCGGCGTCATAGTCGGTGCGGGTGCGGTCGATCACATAGCGGCTTTCCTGGCTCTCACGGGCCATTGTCAAGCCGATCATGCCGACTTCGTATGAGGTGCCGCTCCTGAGCAGATTCGCCATCTCCGGCATTTTCTGGTTGAAGCGGTTGACGGTCAAGCCGCCCTGCAGCGGCGCATTGACAGCCATTGGCAAAAGCCACCCCAGCGGATTCAGGCAAAGATCCACGCAATTGCCGGCAAAATCGCGCATCGTGCCCGGCCCCATCAGCGGCACATTGAAGAAGACCCCCTCCGGCGTGCGCCAATCGCGCAGCGTCTGGGAAAAACTGCCTTCGACATGCGGAGCATTCCAGCAGGTCGCGGGGTCCCAGAGGCCCAGGACGCCGACGGTGCTGTTGATGACAAAGCGCCTGGTGTCGGTCCACGACGCACCCCATTCGCCTTGCAGCAGGTGATTGACGACCCGCACCGGATAGGTGAGGTTCTCACCAAAGCATCCCAGGCGCTCCTGGAGATACTCCGGGACCAGGAAATCCCACAGCTGGGTGGCCGGATGCAGGATGTGACGCGCCACCACGCTGTTGAAATCCGCAAAACCACGGTTTAGCGGCTCCATCGGATCGGCCACCGGCGCCAGGATGACCTCATATCCTGCCGGCAGCGGCGGCGGCAGACGATCCGCACCCGACCGGCAGGTGCCGAGGCTGGCGCATGAACTGCCGACAAGCAGCAGCAATGCGGCAATGGCCAAAATCCATGACTGCCGGAGACGACGATGCGGCATGCCCTGGCGCTCCCTATGGCAGGTTGTAGAACTTCCGGATGGCATCCCATCCCTCCTGGGCGCTGTCGCAATAATGGAACAGCTTCAAGTCGCCGGGCGAAATCACGCCGTTGTCGATGAAGGCCTGCCAGTTGATGATGCTCTTCCAGAATTGAGTCCCGAACAGCAGGATCGGCATCGGCGCCACCACCCCAGTCTGCACCAGGGTCAGGGCTTCAAAAAGCTCGTCCATGGTGCCGAAGCCGCCGGGAAAGCACCCCAATGCCCGGGCGCGCTTCATGAAATGCATCTTGCGTATGCTGAAGTAGTGGAACTTGAAGCTCAAATCCGGGGTGATATACCGGTTGGGATGCTGCTCGAAGGGCAAGGTGATATTCAGCCCGATCGACAGCCCGCCGGCTTCGGAGGCACCGCGATTCCCAGCTTCCATGATGCCCGGTCCGCCGCCGGTGATGACCACGAAATTGCCGCCGCCGTCGTGGCTCTCATCGTATTTGGTCACCATCGATGCAAAATCGCGAGCCATGGTGTAATACTGGCTGTTCTTCACCATCACCTCGGCTGCCCTGGCCTCCGCCAGCGCCTGCGGATCGTCGGGGGAGACCGTGAGCTGCTCCTCGGCCTGCCGCAACCGCGATTGCGCGTCCTCTGGCGAATGCAACCGGGCGCTGCCGAAGATGACCACGGTATGCGCAATGCGCTTCCGGCGCATCTGCAATTCCGGCTTGAAATACTCCAGCTCCAGCCGGATTCCCCGGCAGTCGTCAGAACGCAGGAAAGCCTGGTCCTCGAATGCCGTCAATGTACTGTCAAAAGGCATGTTTCCTCAAAGCTCCTTCCAGGATTGCACTTCCAGGACCGCCGGCAGTTTTCACTGTCCGCACCCGCCCAGCGTCCCAATCCGGGCGGGATGACGGCTATCTGCCGGGCATCGGCCCGCCGGGCTGCGGCCCCATGCCGCCGGGATAGCCGCCCGGATAGCCGCCGGCGCCATCGGCCCCCGGTTGCTGCGGCTGTTCGCGGCGCATTTTCTCGGCCTGGGTGATCCATTCCTTGCCCTTGCCATCGGCGGTCGGATACTCGATATAGCCCTGCTCGCGCATCTTGTTGGGCAGCTCGTTGATCTTGAAGCGCTCGACAGCCTGTTTAATCAGGTAAGTGCGGCAATTGTTGTACAAACCGCGCTTCTCAACCCAGAACTCCGGCTTGGCGGTGCGCAGACTGGCAGTCGGCTTGGTGATGTCCGGGACAAAACCGCATTTGAGGAATTCGCCGGGCGTGCGCTCGCGCACTTCGATGTCCACCTGGGACTCCATGGCGCTTTCGACCTGGCCGACGGTGCTGCGGATGTAGTGCTCCTTGTACTCCTTGTTGATGTCGGCGTAGAAATGCGCCTGCTCGCTGATGTCCAGGTCCTCGCGGATGATGATGCGGTTGTCAATGATGACGCGCTCGTCATCCTTGGAGACATAGCGCTTGTTGTCAATCTGGGTGGACGGACCGCGGCCACTGCGCAACTCAACACTGACGTAGTCGCCCGGCTCGTAGAGCACGAAGCGCTCATCGCTGGCGGCATCCAGGGTGACCTTCTTGTTCAAGGCCATCTTGCGCCGCTTTTCCTCATTCATTTCATTGCGCTCCTTAAGCGGCAGCTGGGCGATCTCCGCGCTGGTCGGCATGTACCGCGACAACTCACTAAGCGGATAGTGGCGGTCGAGGGCCCTGTCACGGGCCTCGCGGGTGATTTCATCGATGATACGCTCCTTGCTCTTGCTTGGCCCGGCGTTGGCGTTCTTCCAATCCACCTCGATTCCGGGCAGGCGCAACAGCTTGAAGTCGCCCAGTTTGGCGACCTTGCGGCGGGCGCGGATATTGGCCTGGATGAATTTTACGGTGACCTGCTCGGTGATCTTGCGATCCATTTCATCGCGCTTGTCCGCGATGCATTTGTTCATGAAATCCTCGATTTCCTTCTTCTCCTCCTCCCAGGTCTTTTCCTGGGGAGCCGCGACGGCGGCAGCGCCTTCGTCTTCTTCATCATCGTCATCCGCCCATGCTGACGGAATGCAGAGGAAGGCTGTCGCCACAAACGCGAGCGCCAGAGGCAGGTTCCACAGCCAGCCATTTTTCCGTTGTGTCGTCATATTCGGCAAGGTCTCCTTGGTATATGCAGAGAGAAAACGCCCGGTTTTCACCATCCGGCCGCAGTCAAAAAAAACGAACCGCACTCAATTTAATCTGCTTTTGCTTTTTCGGGAGGCACGCTGTGGCAAAAAAAACGCAATGCGCCTCAAAAAACTGGCTTTCGCGGAACCGGGGGGGGGGGGCAGTGGCTGCGCAGGAAACATCTGCGTCAGGCTGGCCGATTGCCTGCGCAAATCCTGACGGGGTTGCGACACCCAGCATCAGCGCCGCCAATCATGGCTGTAGCTGCCGGCGATGGCGGTGCGCCGCTGGCCAGTCAAATAGAAGATATAGTCGGCATTTTGGCATGCGGGCGCGGTCAAAGCCTGCCAGGCGGCGGCAATTGCCGACTCATGGTCGGCCAGAACCAATACCACCGCGGCGCCGGCATTGATTTCATCAGAGGGCGCCATGGTGATCGCGCAAAGCTCGGGCTGGCCCCGCAGCCGCTCCGGGAGGATGGCGAAGATCTGCCGCAGGAAGGCCGGCGACTCCCGCAACAGGAAGGCGCTGAGCGAATTCTCCTCCGGACTGCCGAAGAGGATGACATTTTTCCCTTCCATCGACTCTGGCAGGCATTCGCGGTCGGCAAGCACCGCAATGCCGACTCCGTTTTGCTCCCGCCAGGCGGCGGCGAAGTCCCGGGCGCATTGTTCCCATTGCCTGGCGGTGTCGGCAAGCTGGGTGCCATATGCCGCAATGCATGGCGCCTGCAATGCCCGCGCTATCGGACCGCAATTGCCGAAGGTCTTGGTGGCGCCGGAGGCGGCCAGCCCGTCATCGACGCTCCAGCCCTCCGTGCCGCCATGATCCCGGAATTGCAACGGCCAATCCACGCCGTTGGCAATTGCACCCGCAGCCACGCCATTGATCTCTATTGAAACCGGGCCGTGCAAAAGCGACGACAGCACCTCGCCGTAAACGGCAAAGCCGCCGACATTGCGGCATTTGATCCGGATCGCAGTGCCGCCCCGGCCGTCGTCGGCAATGACCGCCTGCAACGACGCTTCGGCGTTATATTGCGACAGCGCAGTGATCTCCAGCCACCTTCCCAATGGCGCCGGCGGCAGGCCATCCCCACGCCAGAAAAGCTCGCGGTGGGGCGTGGGGGAAAGCACGCAGCGGGATGCCAGCCAATTGATGGCGTCGTCTGTCATGGCTGCCGCAGAGCCGCCGTCACTGAGCACTGCCTGGCGGAAAATCCGCAGCGGCGGCATTGCGGCGGCACGAGGCAACGACGCAAGCTGGCGAAAGAATGCGGCCGCAGCGCGTGCGCCCGCGGCCTCCGGAGGAAAAACGAATGCGATCGGGAAATTGGCGAGGTTCTCCAGGCGCAATGCCGCCATCTCCGGCTGGAATGGCGGCAGAATCACTGCGCCATCGAAAAGCACTGCATGCTCTTCGAGAAAGCGCACTCCGTCGGCTCCGGAGACAACCGCCAGACGCCCGGCGTCAGGCAGCCTCCTGGCCGCCACTTTGCACATCTGGCGGGTGACGCAATCGACGGCCCAGGCGGGAAGATTCCGGGGAAGCCGTGGCGCCTCGATGATCGCCGCATCGCCGGGGGCGGCCGCCAAGGGTGCGGCCGTCATCGGACGAACGATGATCGCCGTCGGCGGCAGCTCCCTGGCATCCGATCGGCGGCATCGCAGACGGATGACCACTCCTGACGCAGGGTCGCCCACTGGCAAATCAACCGGAAACGATTCGGCGATCTCATCGGCGACACTCCCATGCACCGGGCCCGGCGACTCCGCCGCCGCTGCGGGACGCCCATGGCCGCCACCTCGGCCGTCAACCACGCCATGCCGCCATAATGCCATGCCGGCGATGAAGGCGACAACCGCGATGACGGCCAAACGGCTCATGACGACAACCAGACGGCTCATTGACCACTCCCCTGGATGCACCGTGCCAGGCAGATGGGCATCCGCGGCTGCCCGATGGACTGGCGGTCCCTCGCAGTGATGTCAATTTTTACAAAGGACGCATGGTCATCGAGCCTGTATACGAAGGGTCTGCCCGGCTTCGGGACCTCGACATGGCGGGAATTTACGGTGATTTGATAATCCGGCGGCATGGACGGGAATACCAGCGCAATCGCCCCCTGCCCGTCCAAGTCGTCAATCCCCGAGGAAATCCGGTATCCAGCCGACGATGACGGTGAATCGGATGACGGCGGCATGGCCGCACCCTTCCGGCGTTCAGCGTGAAGCGCGGCAAACCGCACCGCCTGCGACTGGACTCCGTCGCTGCCCACCCACAGGACCGGCAATTGGCGCGGCATTGGCACCAGGCCGCCGTCTTCCCATAGCGAATACCACTCTTGCAGCCATCCGGACAAGCCGCCCTCACCGGACGATGGCGCCATCCCCTTCGGGGCATTGCGCTGGAACTGCAAAAAAAGCCTGGCGTACACCAGAAAGCCATCGAGACCCCCGTCGGTTTTGCCATGGAGCATTTCATCATGGGCATGATACAGCTGGCACAACAGCCATTCCTGCCGATGGCGCAATGCCAGCTTCTCCAGCGACCGTTTTTGCCGGGCTGACAACGATGGAGCGGCCATGCATTTGAGCAGCATGGCAAAACCGCGGCAGCACTCGTCAGCCGTCGGGGCCAATGCCGCCGGCGTGGCCGGCAAATCCGGCGGATCCAAACGCTGATCCGCCTCCGGCATTTTCCGGCGTGACAGCTCGATGGAACACCACAGGATGCGATAATCCGTCCACTCCGGCGGCGGAGAGGCCCCAAATGCCCGGTCGCATTCACGCATCGCCGCGGCCATTGACACGGGATAAGCGCGGTCCAGCGGTGCAGTTGTGCGGCATGACCCGAGCAGCAATGCCAGGGACACCAATGGCAGAAAACGGAGAATACACCAGCGCATTGCCTTTGTCATCTGCTTCACGGCTTCAGGTTGTTGATATCCCAATGGAGGTTGTCCGCCACCTGGCGCATTGCCGAAATCAGCGGCTGGAAATATGGATGGCCGTCGCTGTAGCTGCTGACCGCGAACTCCACCGCCACCCCCAGCTTGAGCCCCGCAAAACGATGGAAGCCGGCATGGCTGCCATTCACCAGGTGGATGAACGGCTTGTCCAATGTGCGGTTGAGCAGCATCGTGGTGCGCAATGCCTCCAACAGCTCCGACTCGCTGTTGACGCCAGTGACGATCTTGAGCAGATCCGCGCCACGCGACGACTCCTCCCGCAAATGCGCCAGGACCTCCTCGGCATTGCGGAAGTCCGGCATGTGCGATGACATCACCACCTTGGCACCACGCGCATGGATGGCCTCTATGAGCTCCTTCTGGCGACTGACGGCCTCCGGGTCGAAGGCCAGCTCATGCCTTGACGGACAATACAGGTCGCCCATCACGTCAATCACCTCCGCACCTGCCTCGGCCGCCGTCAGCAGATGCTGCTGGCGCGCCTCGTCATCCGCGCCGAGAAAGACATCGTTGCGGTAGTCGATCACCATGAAGGGCAGCTGCGCCGAGCTGAAAATACGCCTGAAGTTGTCAAATGAGCGCAATTCGACGGGAAAATCGCGCAATTCCAGCGCAATGCCGTCCGCGCCATCATATTCGCCCTGGCGCGACAACGCCATGGCCTCCTCCACACTCCGCGGGTTGGTCAATAGCGCAATGGCAGTGCTCTGCCGGTTGAAAAAGGACTTTTTGTTCATGGATCTGAAAACCGCACAAGGCCGGCACTGCTACAAAATAACTGCATCACCGACAAATGGCAATAATTTAACACAGGTTTCCAGGTTCTCGCTTTTCCTGCCGCCGCGCATGGCCGTACCGCCGTGCATGGACGTACCGCAGTGCGCGGACGTAAAAAGACCGCGCTCCAGTTTTCACGACCAGAAAAGCCTCCCCTGCAAGGGGAGGTGCCGCCGCAGGCGGCGGAGGGGGTGGCGTCGGGCTTGACGTGCCGTGGTGCGTAGTTTGAAGAACGCGCTTTGTTGTAAACAGGCTTTGCCATTGACAACACACATGCACCGGCCAAGTCCACTCACGGCGCCAACTCCTCGCACCCAGCCTCCCCCGGGGTAGCAAGGGCGTCCCGCCCTTGGACAATTATGTTGTTTGCAAACATGGCGCGTTCCTAAAACTACGCACTACGGCACGTCAAGCCCGACGGTAACCCCTCCGGCGCTGTCTCGCCCGGGGTAGCAAGGGCGTCTCGCCCTTGGACAATTATGTTGTTTGCAAACATGGCGCGTTCCTAAAACTACGCACCACAGCACGTCAAGCCCGACGGTAACCCCTCCGGCGCTGTCTCGCCACTGGGGTAGCAAGGGCATCTCGCCCTTGGACAATTGACCTTTGCCTGTTTACAACATGGCGCGTTCTTATAAACTACGCACGGACGCACGTCAAGCCCGACGGTAACCCCTCCGGCGCTGCCGCGCCACCTCCCCTTGCAGGGGAGGCTTTTCTTGTCAGAAAACGTGAGCGCGGTCGTTTTACGGCCATGCACGGCGGTGCGTCAAGCCCGACGGTAACCCCTCCGGCGCTGTCGCGCCCCGGGGTAGCAAGGGCGTCTCGCCCTTGGACAATTGTGCTGTTACAACAAAGCGCGGTCGTTTTACCGCCATGCTTGCCGCGCACATTTAGCGAGTTGCCCAGTGCAGCTGCGTTGTCCCCCCCCCCCAAAAAAAAACTCCGGAGATTTTTTTTTCGAAACACTCTTGCAAATCCACAAACTGCCACTTATAGTATTGACTGTATCGAAACAGTTATCCAACGGGCGATGCCCCGTGGGAATTCCAGGCGCACTTATGCCAATGAGAATCGCGAAATACCAGAAGATCAAGGAATTTCTCAAGCGCGAGGCGCTGAAGCCGGAATCGGTGGTGTCGATGCCGTCGATCCGGGAGCTGATGGTCCGTTTCAATGTCGCGGCCAGCACCGTCAACCAGGCGCTGGGCGAATTGGAGCACGAGCATGTGATCATGCGTCATCAAGGCCGCGGGATCGTCGCGGTCCGGGAGCCGGGGGTGTGGGAAGTCCAGTCCTCCGGCGTCAGACGCGGGAGCATTTTCCTGGCCTATCCGGACTTCCCCTCGGAGATGCTGCACCACAAGGTCTACACTGTGGAGCAGTATGCCAAGCAGTGCGGCCTGGGCGTAGTCCAATATCATTTTTCGCGCGGCACTCCGGTCAGCCAGATCATTTTGGCGGCGCAGCGCCATCCCCGGTGCCAGGCGTTGGTGCTCATACCGGCGATGGCGCGCCTGACCGACCGGGAGCTGGGCGCATTGGGGAAGCTCCCCCATCCGGTGGTGCTGCTGGACACCTCCTTCCATTATGATTCACTGCCGGGAAATCTCTATTTGATCACCCACAATCCCGTGGACGCGGCGCAAATGCTGTCAGAGTACCTGCTGTCCAATGGCCACTGCCGGATCGGGCTCATCCGCAACGAATCCCAGACCGACTATGGAATGGAGCTGTTCAAGGAGCTTTCCGGACGGTTCCAGGCGGGCGGAGCGACGGTGCGGATCTTCTCCAAGGCGGTGCATTCGTGGGACAACCCCAGTTCTGCCGCCCGGGAAATCACCGGCGACAACCTGGACGCCATCCGCGCCGACGGCCTGACGGCGCTTTTCTACATTTCGGCATCCGGTGCATATGCGTCCATACCCCTCCTGGTGAACGAAGGAATCCGAATCCCGGAGGACATCAGCCTGATCTCCGAAGGCAACCTCTCCTGGCTGGAATACAGCAACCCGCCATTGACAGTGATCAATCCGGAATACGGACAGATGTGCATGCGCGCAGTCGAAATCGCCGACGGCCATCATCTGGACGAGCAGGTATTTTACAGCGATCTTTCCATCATCATAAGGGACAGCGTCCGCAACCTGGGCCGCTGATCCTAACCCCTTCCCACCCAAGACACAGGAGCATAAAAACATGACAATTCTACCCCCCCCCCGACAGAACCGGGCATTTACGCTAATTGAGCTGCTGGTGGTCATCGCAATCATCGCGATTCTGGCCTCGATGCTGCTGCCGGCGCTGAACCAGGCGCGGGACAAGGCGCATGCGATCAGCTGCATCAACAACAAGAAGCAGCTGGGCCTGATGATGATGATGTACGAATCGGACTACCAGCTGCTGTCGGTGCCGCGGGTCTCCTGGCCAATGCCCTACATCTGGTCCGGATACCTCAAAATCCCCGGCTCGAAGGGCACTGACTCAGTGCTGGGGGATGTGATCAAGAATTTTTCCACCATAAAATTTCTACATTGTCCGAAGGCGCTGCGGATCCATCCCGATGACAAATCCATGGACCACATCACCGGCTTCTACCACCTGAATTTCCTGTACACGCTGGAAATCGGCGTCTCGTACGCATACACCAATGACGAATACCAATGGTGGTACAAATGGGATATCACCAAGCACCCCAACCCCGCCGCCCAGCCGGTCTTCGCCGACTCGATCCAGGTGAACATGGATACCTGGACTTCCGGTCCGGAGCAGGTGACCGGCGACAACATGGCGGACCACATCGTGTTCTGCATGAACGCCATCGCCCTGCGGCACCGCGGCGCCAGCGCCGTCACCTTCCTGGACGGCCACGCCGCCCTGGTCAGCCTCCACGATACCAAGAAGTTCTACACCAACCAGTGGACCATCTACAACGAGAATGGCGTAAGGATCCTCTACCCATAGCACGCCATCTGCCGCCGCTTCGGAGGAGGTTGGATGCCGGGCTTGAGGCGCGGTCCGCTGTGCATGGCCATCCGCAACCATCGATTTCCTTGAGTACCCCCCCCACCCCCCAACACAGGAGCATAAAACATGACAATTCAGCCCCCCCCCCCCGACAGAACCGGACATTTACGCTAATTGAATTGCTGGTGGTGATCGCGATCATCGCGATTCTGGCATCGATGCTGCTACCGGCGCTGAGCCAGGCGCGAGACAAGGCTCGCGCGATCAGCTGCATCAACAACAAGAAGCAGCTGGCCCTGATGATGATGATGTACGAGTCGGACTACCAGATGCTGTCGGTGCCGCTTGTCACCTGGCCAATGCCTTACGTCTGGTCCGGATACCTCCTCATCCCCGGGGGAAGGGGGGTGAACTCGACGCTGGACGACCTGGCCGACAAATTCGACACTGTTGAGTTCCTGCACTGTCCGAAGGCCAAACGGATCATCAACCCCGCCGACCGCAATTCGTTCAACCGCATCACCGGCCACTTCCACATGAATTTCCTGGTCTGGCTGCAGATCGGGGTCACCGAGTCTCCGAGCAATGACGTATACGGAAGGTGGTACAAATGGGATATCACCAAGCATCCCAACCCCTCCGCCCAGCCGGTCTTCGCCGACTCGATCTACGTCAACATGGACACGCCGACCTCTGGTCCCGAGCAGGTGACCGGCGAGTACATGTCGGACCATATCGTGTTCTGCATGAACGCCATCGCCCTGCGGCACCGCGGCGCCACCGCCGTCACCTTCCTGGACGGCCATGCCAGTCTGGTGAAACTGTACGAAACCAGGAATTTCTATTCCTACCAATGGACAGTCTACAACGAGAATGGCAGGAGGATCATACTGTAGAACGAACCTGTCGTGCATGCCGACGGCGTCGCCTGCGGCGCCGGCATGCACGCCTTCCATCCCACTTGCCACCACCGCCACCATTCATCCATCCCCCCCGCCATACCCAAATGAATCTCCACGGAAGAATTCTCGCGCTGTCGCTGATGCTGGCGGCTGCGGCCATCCACGCGGACGCATCGTCTCCCGCACCGATTCCCGCCCAGGCCGTCGACCTGGCCAGGATTGCGGTCAGCGACCCGATTGTACTGAAAGCCGGAGTGCCGGCGTGTTCCACGGACAAGAAGATGGTCTTCGCCCACACGGTGCCCTGGCACAACCTCTACAGCAACCAGCTGCGGGCCAACGGCTACCACGAATACGCCCTGAAGCCTGACAAATCGCTGGTGGAAAGCGCCAGGCGCGAAATCGCCATGGCGCAGGCGGTAGGGATCGACGGCTTTTTCATCGACATCGGCACCGCCGACCAGATGTCATTTGCGGACTGCTACCTGGAGGCCGCCCGGGGAACATCATTTGTCATCGGCTTCTGCATGGATATCGAGCCATTGGCGGGCGAGGAGGGCATCGAGCTGAGCGTCAATTCGGTGGAGCGCATTGTCAAGACCCTCGGCAACCATCCCAATTTCGCCAAGGTCGGCGGCAAGTACATCTTCTTCAGCTTCTCCGCGGCATGGCGTCACACTCCGCAGAAGCTGGCCGAGATCCGGAAGCGCCTGGGCGCCAAGGGGATTGAGATTTATTACGTCCTGCACCGCGAGACTGCGGAATGGCGTTCCAACCTCGGCAAGATGGTTGAGGACATCTATGACGACCCCTATGGCGCGGTCAGCGACAGCTTCTACCAGTTCATGTTTTCGTCGCGCGCCTGGAACGACCGCGGCGAGCCGGAGGGGATCCACCGCACCGAATTCATCGCGCTGCGCAATTCGCTGGCCAAATTCGGCAAGAAGCCGGTGGCCACCATCACCCCGGGATACCGCGGCAACTGGCTTGAGGACCTGGGTCATTTCGGCTATGTGCCATTCCGGGGATACGACAAGATCTGGGACTGCTTCCACGCCTTCAAGCCGGATGAAGTCAATTGGCTGAACCTGTCGACCTGGAACGACCTGGGCGAGACCCCGATTTTCCCGCGACTTTATGACTTCGGGGCTTCGGCGGAGGTGTTCGGCGCCTTCGTGGACCAGTATTTCCGGGGCAATCCGCCGCCGGTGCAATCCGAGCCGCGGGTGTATTTCGCCTCATGCCGGGAGTATCTGGCGGGGACGGTCCTGCGGCTGACCGCGCTGAATGCGCCCATCCAGGCCTCGGGCGAGGTGATGATCTGCGGGCGGCTGCTGGGCAATGACGGCGAAGAGCTGGCGACACTGCCATACAAATGGCTGAAGATGGACCAGTTCGACCGTTGCGAATGGCTGGCGCCATCCGGCCCGCTGGCGCGCTCCCATGCGGTGATCCCCGAAATCACCATGGCCTGGGACTGCAATGGACAGTCGCATAGCGTCACCCATCGGCTGCCGGCGATCCTGCTGCGCACGCCGTGGATCCAGAACTGGAGCACCCAGCGCACCGCCTTCCACAACCTCACCGAGGTGCCGGCGGATTTCAGCGTCACCCAGGCCGGCGGTCTGGTCACGGCGAAGCTCACCTTCAACTCCAAGGAGAAGATCGCCCGGGCGATGCTCTTCCGCAACGACCGCATGGTGGCGGATTTCACCCCCGACAGCCAGGCGCGGATTCTCAATCTCACCATCTACCCGAAACACACCCAGGCGCGCATCGAGCTGAAGATCCGCAACGGACGAATCATCGGCCTGAAGCGCCAGCATGGCTTCAACATGGATATCGACCAGGTCGACTGGGATGCGAATGGGCTGCGGCTGGCGCCGTACGCCATGGGCGCATACGGCACCCAGATGGACGCGACGCCGGAAACGGCATTCGACCTCTACCACGATGGACAGCTGGTAGGATCCGCCACCGTCGCCGAGCTGCTGGACAAGCGCAATGTCGTCATCGGCGGCAATGAGGAATGCCGGCTGGAGTTCAACGACTGGAACAACCACGCGCCATTTGCCGCCGACGGGCTGCCGGATGACACCGCCCTGACCGTCAATTTCTATTCGCGTCCGGCGCACGGCAGCGACATCTACCACATCAACTTCCTGACCACCGAGGGCAAAATTGCGCACACCGCCTTCATCACTCCGTTTGATGCGGGCCACATGGTGCGGATGAATCTGCTGGAGACCTACTTCAGCCAGGAAGCCACCATCGACAACATGGGCTACTACGCCAATGTCCCGAAGGAAAATCGCGTCGGCAGCTTCATCGTGAACTCCCACGTCCTGCGCGAAGGATCGTGGAATTTCGACCACGGCGGCGAGGATGCGCTGGGCGACCGGCCGCTGACCTATCCGTACGCGCAGCTGTTGAAGCCGGAGGGCCCGGACGGCAGCAACTGCCTGGTCTTCACCAAGGGCGCCGAGACCATGCTGCGGCGGCGGGTGTCGCCATTGGCCAACTGCGTCATCCAGTTCAGCCTCTTCCTGGACGGCATCCCCGATGAAAGCCGCCAGATCATGGCCGGAAACGGCCACGTCTGCCAGGGCGGATTCTATGTGCACATCGACGCGGACGGCCATCTGCGCTTCGGCCGATATGGCGATCTGGCCACCGTGCGCTCCGCCGAACCCGTGGAGCCGGGACAATGGCATCAGATCAAGTTCGTCTTCGACGAAAAGCGCGGCACGCTCTACATCGACGGAGAGCAGTCCGGCCAGAGCGACTTCCGGCCATACCGCGATTTCCGCAACAACTTCTTCACCCTCGGCGGAAAGGGCAACGGCTTCGACGGCAAGATCGACAACCTGAAATTCACCAACTGCACCGAACAGGCGGACGACACCAAATGAAAAGGCGCATCGACTCTCCCGCCGGAGGCAATGAAGCCGCCGGGATGATGGACCAGGTCCGCCATGCCGCCACCCCGGAGGCGATGAAGGCGGATCATTGGGTGCAGCTGCAGGCGGCTCCGGACGGCGCGATGGTGCTGTCCTGCGGCGGCACGGCGCTGTCGATCAACCCGGCGACCCTGCAGGTTGCGGCATTCCGCAACGGGGTGAAATTCGCATTGCGCCCGCCGGAATCCGCCGTGGTCCGCCTTCCTGACGGCCGGGATTGCCCGTTCCGGCTTCAGGATGCCGGACGGCGCCAGACGGCCACGGAACAATGGGCGGGGATCCGCGGCATCGCCATCCACCTCTCGGAGTTCCACCTCCCCGGCGGCCACCCCGGGCCGGAGGTCGTGCTGTTCGCGGGGCTGGACTACGTCTCCGGCGACGCGGTATTCGAGCTGCGGGCACGGGAGGATCGCTGCGCGCTGCGCGAAGCCAGCTGGCCGGGCGCCTTCGACGGCGGCGACATCGACGCCGCCATCCTGCCGCACACCCAAGGGCTGATGATCCCGCGGCATTGGCCGAAGGTGATCGACTCGCCATACGCCGATGACGGCAAAATCGCCCACTGCTACAGCATCGCCTTCTACATGCCGTGGTGGGGCGTCACCCGCGGCGGCCATTCGGCCATGATGGTGATCGACACCCCGGACGATGCGGGGATGCGCCTCTTCCATGACCCGGACGAAGGCACCACCATCTCGCCAAAATGGCTGCATTCGATGGGCAAAATGGATTACACCCGCCGCGCACGGCTCAAGATCCTCGAGGGGAATTATGTGGCCATGGCCAAGGCCTACCGGCAGATCGCCCGCGAAAACGGCACCCTCCGCACCACCGCGGCCAAGATCGCCCAAACCCCGGCGCTGGCACGGCTGATCGGCGCGCCGATAATCCACACCGGCGCCTATCAATATGACGCGCGGAAACACGCCGACGCCTATCTCAACCGCTATGACGAGCTGGCGGAAAAGCTCACCCGGCTGCATGACGAGCTGGGGTTCGACCGCGCATACCTCCACCTGGACGGCATCGGCTACCGCGGATATGACAACCTCGAGCCCGACCAGCTGCCCGTCGGCCCCAAGGCCGGCGGCGCCGACGGCCTGAGGCGCTTCCTCGAATGCGCCCGCGCCCTGGGATGCCTGGTGGCCTACCACCAGCAATTCCGCGACATGTACCTGGACGCGCCCAGCTATGACGAGGGGCTGCTGCTGCTGCGCGAGGACGGCACCCGCCATATCGAGGACTCGTGGGCCGGCGGACGCAACGCGCTGATGTGCGCGACGCGCGCGATGGATTACATTAAGCGCAACAACGCCTTCCTGGCCGCCGCCGGGCTCGCCCCGGACGGCTGCTACCTCGATGTCTTTTCCGCCGTCTCCGGTGACGAGTGCTACCACCCCGCCCACCGCATGAGCCGCACCGCCTGCCTCCGGCATCGCCGGGAGTGCTTCGAATACATCCGCCAGAACGTCGGCATCGTCAGCTCAGAGGAGGCCGCCGACTGGGCCATCCGAAGCCTCCATCTGGTGCATCACACCACCTGGGCAGTCGATGCCAACTACGACAACTTCGCCATCACACTGCCGCTTTTCGCGCTGGTCTACCATGATGCGCTGATCGTGCCATTCGAGACCGGCCGCCAGCGCGGATCCTACTACTACACCAAAAACGACCTGCCATTCCTCCACGCGCTCATTTCCGCCGGAATGCCGTACCTGCCCATCGACGCCACCGCCGAGGACGCCGCGGCGGTGAAGATCGCCGCCGAGCTGCATGGCCGTGCCGCATTGTCGGAGATGACCGGCCATCAGCTGCTTGACCCGGATGGCCGGCGCCAGCGCGCCACCTACGAGGGCGCAATCACCGTCACCACCGATCAGAATACCGGCGACTGGGAGATTGCCTACCCGGACAAGGTCCTGCGCGGCAATGCCGTCAAGTGGCGCGTCACCGTCTCGCAATCGCAATCATGAATGGCATGACGACTGGAAATCCCCCGGCGCCTGACGAGCTGCTGGTGCTGGGCAGCGCCTCCGCCGAGGCCATGCCGGCGGTCTTCTGCAATTGCCATTTCTGCCAGCGCGCCGCCGCGGCCGGAGGCAGGAATGTGCGCACCCGCACCGCCTTCGCCCTCGGCAGGACCATCCGCATCGACTGGGGGCCTGACGCCCTGGCGCAGAACCGCCACTTCGGGCTGGACGCCAATGGCCTGCGCCATGTCTTCATCACCCACAGCCATGAAGACCACCTCTTTCCCATGGATTTCTGGGTGCGGTCGGTGATGACCCTGCCGCATGACGCCGTCATGCGCCTGTATGGCAATGACCGGGTGCTGGACGCCGTCGGCGCCGCAATCGGCGGCGACTGGCCCAAGGCCAGGATCATCCCGGTGTCCATGCGCCCCGGCGACGAGGTGTTCCTGGACGGCGAGGCTCTCGCGGTGCAGGCGCTGGCCGCCAGCCACGTCGACTCCGAGCAGGCGCTGATGTTCCGCTTCACCTGCGACCGCTACCGGCTGCTGCTCACCGGCGACACCGGCCCTTTTTCGGAGGAGACCATGCAGGCGCTCTCCGGCGCCCGCCTTTCCACCATGCTGATCGACTCCACCTGGGTGATGGAAGACCGCGAGGAGGGCCACCTGGGCCTCCCCGGGGTCGCCAGGATCGTCGCGGCCTTGCGGAAAAGCTCGGCGCTGCAATCCGACGCGCTGATCGTGCCGGTGCATCTTGGCACCGGCCGCGGCGCATTGATCCATGACGACCTCGCCCGGCGGCTTGAGCCGCTGGGAATGCACCCGGCCTGGGATGGCATGCGCATCGACCTGGCCACCAACCGCATCCATCCATGACCCCCATTGCCTTCATACTGATATTCATCTCGGTCTTCCTCCATGCCGCCTGGAATTTCCTGAGCAAAAAGAACAACCCCTCGGCGGCATATTACATGATCGCCAGCGCCACCGCCAGCCTGATCTGGCTGGGGTTCTTCCTGTGCAGCCCGATACGGCTGGCGGATCTGCCGCCGCGATTCTGGCTGATGCTGGCCTTCAGCACCGCCGGCGAGGTCATGTACTCCGTCGGATTGGCATACGGATACCGCAATGGCGACATCTCGATGGTCTATCCCCTGGGACGGGCGCTGCCGGTGCTGCTCACCGCCGCCGTCACCAGCATCTTCGGACTGGGCAAGACCCCCGGAATGCTGGCCTTCGCCGGGATGGCGCTGATCTTCACCGGATGCATCCTGATGCCGCTGAAGCATATCGACGAGCTGCACTGGCGCACCTACTGCACGCCGGTCATATTCTATGTGCTGCTTATCGCCGTCGGAGTGACTACCTATACCATCTTCGACAGCGAGGCCTCGCGGCTGCTGAACCAAATCCCCGGCAGCACGCGGATGATGAAGGCGCTATTCTACCTCTTCTTCGTGGAGGCCGCAATGTCCGTGGCGCTTGGCGGCGTGGTGCTCGCCAACCGCCACGAACGCGCCGAGTTCAAGCGGCTCTTCCTGAAGACCTCCGGACCGCTGGTCACCGGCCTCTTCAGCTCCTCCGCCTACGGGCTGGTGCTGCTGGCAATGAACTTCGTGACCAATGTCAGCTATATCCAGGCATTCCGGCAAATGAGCCTGCCGCTGGGAGTGCTGGCCGGAGTCTTCATCCTCCACGAGCGCTGCAGCCGCACCAAGTTGCTCGGAATATCCCTGGTGGTCACCGGGCTGGTGGTGGTGTCGTTCTAGCGCGCCATCCCGAATCCACGGGAGGCCATGCCGGCGGGGGTCGGTGGATGGGCATCGTCTCCCATCCGCTCCAATATTTTCCCGCCAGCCTTGCTATTTTTCCAACGGAGCGCGCAGGGCGTGCACCAGGACGCCGACCACCCCCAGGATGGCCATGCCCATCGCAAAGGATATCATCAGCAGCAGCAGCGACATCACGCCAGAATCGCCGCCGGCCATCATGCTGCGCATGGTCTCCGGGACCTCGCCAAACAGCAACCACAGCACCCCCGTCCCCGTCTGGGAATTGACCGAAAGCAGGATCTGGAAGACCCAGATGTAGCCGATGACAAACAGCCATCCGCAGATCTGCGTGGCCATCCCCGCCAGATAGAAGCAGAACGACGCCACCCCCCGCGGCAGGCTCGACAGCATATACCGGGTCAAGGCGGAGAACATCATCACCGCGCTGACCAGCGAAAGCACCACATTGGCCTGGAAATACGGCGCAAAGCGCACGGCACGGCTGACTGGCGTGAAGAGGAAATACCAGAACAGCGCAGTATCGACAAATATGCACGACCACAGCCGCACCGCCTCCAGCGAGGGCGCCTTGCCATTCCAGCGCGACTTGCCCTGCACCCAGGAGTTGCTCTGCAACTGCGTCTGCGACAATCCGGCGACCGTATGCGTCCGGTTCCACAGCAGCCGGTGATAGCGCGAATACGCGTCCGGCAACTCCAGCTGCGGCAGCATGAACACCCCCAGGCAGATGATGGCGCCCACCAGCACCGGCCACCACGACATCACCGCGAATCCGCCGGAGAACACACAGATATTCCAGAAGCAGAACCCCAGCAGCATCCCCGCCAGCAGCAATGTCAGCGCCGCCGCCAGGCGCAGCCGCGCCGGCAACGGCAGATGCGCCACCGCGTCGTAGTCCTGCAGCTGCACAAAGGCGTCGACGCTGGACTGCACCGTGGCCGCCGCCTCGCCGCCAGCACCATCTACGGCAGCCGGTTTTTCCGATGTTTCCTCAGAGCTCATCCAGGTATTTGGCATATTGCGCGCCGTTCATCAGGAGGCCAAGCTCCGCCTCGTCGTCAAACTGCATCTTGAAGAGCCAGCTGCCCTGGTAATCCATGTAGATGGATGTCGGGTCGTCAATCACGTCCTGGTTGACCTCCAGCACCCGTCCCGTAAGCGGACACCGGAAGGCGCGGACATGGTTTCCGACATGGATATGGATGCAGATGCTCTCCAGTTCCAGCTCGTCGCCGACGGCCGGCACCTCGATGCTGTCGATCGCTCCAAGCTCATCCGCCAGATAGTCGGTGATTCCCACCAGCGCGGTATGCGACTCAAGATCCGGCTGCGCCCAGACATGGCGCCTGGTGAAAACCAGATCCTCGGGATATTCGGAAGCCTTTTGTTCTTTTGCTGCTTTCACTTTCGTATTGACCTCTCATGCCACCGGGCCTCGCCATTTCCATGCGCCCGGCCTCAATTTACATAAACACACGGCGTCCTTTGCGCCTGAATTTTGCATACTATACACAGCTTTGCGAATTTGCAACTGGATTCCCGCAATCCGGAGGGCTTTTTCTCACGTCATGGCGCCTAAATGCGCACCGGGATGCGCCGGTCACGCCGGTCACTGCAAGCCCGGCGCGGCCTTTACGGCTACTCCACGGGGGGGAAGACCTGCTTCAGCGACGATATCATCGACGTCACATCGGGCATATCCCGCTCCAGATTGACCTCGTGGATGCTGGCGTAGACAAGCAGGGTGTGGTTCTCCTGCGGGAAGAGCCATCCCGCGACCACCCGCCGCTCCTCCGGCAGCTCCAGCACCATCCGCAGCGCATTTTCCGACGGCACTGGCGACTTCTCCACTGCCCGGCAATCGCGCAGGACCGCTCCGGGGGGAAGCCATTCGCCCACCATCGACACCGCCTCGGCGGGGTCCTTCCCCCTGAAATCATCCTCATTAAGCAGCAATCCCCAGATGATGAACTCGGTGGGCGTGGCGGTGCGCATCTCGTCCATCGGCATCAGCCGCATCTGCTTTTTGTTCTTATCCAGCGGCGGAGGCGCGTCATTGGTGTTTTCCAAAATCGTCGGCATCTCAAAATCCTCAATGCCATTGGAGATCTTTTTCTTGCCGTCCTTCTTCGGCTTGTTGGTGATTGACGGAAAGAAGAGGATCGTCGGATGCAATTCCGGCTCCAGGTCCTGCCAGCCAAATGGCATCATCACCGCGAAGCGCTCGTAGAGGAAATTGAGTTTGGTGTCCTGCTTCATATGCGCCGGCTCCACCGGGTTGGCCACCATCTCCAGCGCGGTCTGCCAGGATGGCACGCCGGAGCGGACGGATGATGCCGCGCCCCGCCCGACTTGCCACCGTCCCGCCCAAATCAGCAGCAAGACCATTGCGAACAGCAGCGCCGTCAACGCCAGTGGATGGCGCCGCAGCCACACGCCGACGCCGCAGAACAGATCCGCGATGCGCCGGGAGGCGTCCAATGCAAAGCAGCGCAGATGCGACCGCCAATTGCCGACGCCGCCATCCTGGCAGAGCTGTTCAATGCGGGCGAATTCCCGATTGATCGCAACCAGATTCGCCAGCCGCTGCGAGGAAAAGCGGTTGCACAGCCGCCGCGAAAGCGCCGCCAGCTCGCGATTGACGATGCCGAAATCCATGGCTGTCGGCAACGACGGAAAACTGCTGGCGCCATTGCCGCTGACACAGCAGTAGATGATCTTGCCGAAGGCGTAGAGGTCGTTGCGCTGGCGGGATTCGCGGCTGTCGCTGGAATACTCGCCGGAGCGCACCTCCGGGGGGATGAATTCCAGGGTGCCCGCCAGCTGGGTGAGTGTCCCGCTCAGCTGCGACAGCAGCCCCATGTCCGCCAGCTTCGGCCGGCCGCCAATGAAGAGGATGTTCTCGGGCTTGATGTCGCGATGGGCAAATCCGGCACTGTGGAGGGCGTTGATGTTGCGCAGGATGCCTGAAAGCACCGGCAGGAGCAGATCCGGCGCCAATGCGCCATGCTGCTCCAGCCGGAGCGCCAGGGTGTCGGGAACATAGCGCCCCATGCCGGGGACGGGATCGGCGGCCTCCATGGTATAGAAGAAGTTGTCATCATCGTCGCCGACATGGTAGAGATGCAGCAGACCGGGAGTGTCCTCCGCAATCCGCCGGTAGTTGGTGATGCCCTTGAGCTCGCGTTCCCAGTCCGCGCCGATGCGCGACTTCGGGATGACCTTCAAGGCCAGATATTTCCCGGAGATGTCACGGCAATAGTAGACTTCGCCGAATGCGCCGCCGCCGCAATACTGGACGACGGTGAGGTTGTAGATGGTCTGGCCTGGTTGCAGCATGATGGTCGCACCTTTTGGTCTTGAAACAGGTTGTTTCGCGGCATTGCGGGACGCAGGATCTTCCCCCTGGGAAAAACGCGTCCTGCCAGAGTTGTTGAAAACGCGCTTCAGCGGCTGCGCAGACGCGGATCCAGCGCGTCGCGGACGGCATCGCCAAAAAGGTTGGCGGGCAGCACCAGCCCCAGCATGAAGACAAAGGCGGATGCCAGCTTCCACCACACCAGCGGCTCGCGGGTAAGCTCGCTGCGCGCATCGTTGATCATCGTCCCCCACGACATGGTATTTGCGCCCACGCCGATGCCCAGGTAGGTGAGCACCGCCTCCGAAAGCACCTCCGAGGAGAAGCGCAGCACGGTGGTGATGATCACCACATGCAGCACATTCGGGACCACATGCCGCAGGATCACCCGCCATCGCGGCACTCCGCAGGCGATTGCGGCGGCGATGAAGTCCTGTGACCGCAGCTTCAGGGTCTCCGCCCTCAGCAGCCGGCAAAGCGTGGTCCAGGAGGCCAGTCCCATCGCCAGGCACAGCTGGGTGAGGCCGGCGCCGAAAATGACGATGAAGGCGGCGATGAAAAGCACTGTCGGCACCGAGCTGATGACGGTGTAGACATACTGGATCAAGTCATCAAGCCAGCCGCCGAAGAACCCGGAGAGAATCCCGAAGAACATGGCGAACGGCACCGCGATCAGCGTCGTCAGCAACCCGATGATGATGCCGGTGCGGATGCTCTTGAAGCACAGATAAAGCACATCCATGCCGATGCGGTCCGTCCCGCACCAGTGGCTGCGGGGGTGCCGCAGCCGGGGATGTATCCGCTGCACCCGCCCGTCCGGCGCGGTCACGGTCTCCGACCAGCTGCCTTGCTGTGCGAATGGCGCGGAGTAGGAAAATTCCCGCCGGCTCTCCAGTCCGCCCAGCAGCCGGTCCAGCAGCGACCGCCCGCGGTCATAGACGACGGCGCCATTTTCCGCGTGCCGCAGCACCGTGCCATCCTGGGGATCGCGCATGGGCGAACGCCAGCCGATCGAATCGGCCAGCGCCACCGCGACATAGAACGACAGAATGACGGCGGAGGCCACCGCCACCGGCCGCGCGACGATTTCGCGGCACGCCAGGCGCCAGTACTGCCGCCGTGACAGCATCCAGGCGACGGCAGCGGCGCCACCGACCAGCGCCGCGGTAATCAGATTTTGCCAGAACCAGCTCATTCGAGTTTTATGCGGGGATCCGCGATGCAATAGGCCACATCCGCAAGAATCAGCCCGATGACGTAGATCACGGCGCCCAGGAAGACCATCGCCCGCACCGAGGCGAAATCCTGTGCCGCGATGGCGTCGATGGTGAAGCCGCCCAGCCCCGGGATGTTGAAGAATTTCTCCAGGAGCATGTTTCCGGTGAAGAGCCCCAGCAGGCATCCGGGGATGTTGGTGAGGATGGGGATGAGCGCATTGCGCAGGACATGGCGGAAAAGCACCGCATTTTCGCCCAGCCCCTTGGCCCGTGCAGTGCGCACAAAGTCCTGTCCGAGCTGTTCGAGGAAGAAGGTCCGGTACAGCCGGACGCCGCTGCCGGCGGCCGCGATCACCCCGATGGCCACCGGCAGGGCCAGGAAACGGCACATCGATGCGCCGCCTTCGAAGCCCGACACCGGGCATAGCCTGAGGACCATCGCCGCCAGATACTGCCCGAAGATGATCAGCACCAATGTCGAGACGCTCATCAACAGCACGCATCCGAACTGCCCGGCGCGGTCCAGGCGCGTCCCCCGTGCCGCCGCCAGCTTCATCGCCAGGAAGACATTGAGGCATGTCGAAAGCAGAAGCACCGGCAGCGCAATGCAGAACGATGGCCATGCCCGCCGCCGCAGCTGCCCGCCGATCGGCTCGCCGGAGTTGTCGGCCCTGCCGAAATCACCCCAGAACATCGCGACGCTCTTGCGGAAGAAGATGGTGCGGGTGAAGGCCCCGGGGAATCCCGCGCCGCGATTGAGGAACAACGGCAGGTCATAGCCGCGCAGGGCCTTCCAGCGTTCGATCTGCTCCGGCGTGGACGCCTTCTCGCCAAGCACCTGCCTGGCCATGTCATCCGGGGAGTTGACCAGGAAGAACATCGCGAATACCACCAGGTTCACCCCCAGCAGAATCGGCATGAAGTACAAGATGCGCTTGACAAGGTAGAAGAACATGGGCTATCCCCTCCCCGCGCCGCCGCCGCGCTGGTTGCGCAATGCCGGCATCAACGCCGCCGCCGACAGCGCCGCCAAGGCCAGCCATGCCGGAAGCCATCGCGGCGCATTCCACTTCCGGCGTGAAGCATCGCGGCCTTCCGGAGTCTCAATCGACAGGTATTGCAGGGTGTCGTTGGCAATCCCATGCGGCTTGAAATTCTTCAGCCAGCCATGGGTCAGCATGGTGTTGACCGGATGATAGAGCCAGCACAGCGGCGCGTCCTCCGCCAATATCGCCGCGGCCTGCCGGATGAGCTCCAGGCGCGCCGTGCCATTCGGCATGGTCTCCAGCTGCTCAAAGACCGCATCGAAGCGCGGCGAGCTGTAATTGCTGTAGTTGGGTCCGCTGCCGTGGTTGCGCACATGGCTGTTCTTGCTGTAGAAGAGCATCAGGAAATTCTCCGGATCGGGGTAGTCGGCCACCCACCCGCGTTCAAAGAGGAACTGCCAGTTGCCGGTCTTGAGGTTGTCGCGGTTGCGGTTGAGGTCAGTGGGCCGCTCCACCAGCTCCACCCCCAGCAGCCGGAAGCGCGCGGCCAGCCACTGGAAGCGGTTCTTGAAATCCGGCGCTCCGGCCGCCGCATGGTCAAGATGGATCACCAGCGGCGCGCCAGTCTGCGGATCGATGCCCCCGGGATAGCCGGCCGCCGCCATCAGCGACTGCGCCTCCGCCAGGCTCCGGCGGCGGGTGCGGCACGCCTGGCCATCCCAGGTGTTGAGCACGTCGTTCATGCTCTGCGGCGGCGTGAACTGCCCGAAGATCCCCGGCGGGATGATCCCCTCCGCGGCAATGCCGTTGCCGTTCTTGAAGATCGCGATATATTCCTGCAAGTCGATCACCATCGACAGCGCCTGCCGCAGCGAGCGCGCCTGCGGCGTCAGCCCCCCGACGACCGGGTCCAGCATGTTGAAGGCCATGTAGTAGCTTATCGGCGGAACGGTGCTGGCCAGCTTCATGCCGCGCGCGGCCATCGCCGGCGACAACGCCAATTCGCCGCCGGCGGGGTTCATCGCCACCGCGCTGTCGAACATGTCATTGGGGACCCCGGAATGGTCATAGTACCCCTGCTGGAATTTCAGCCAGTTCGGAATCGATTCGCGCTCGTAGTTGAAGACCACCCGGTCCAGCAGCGGCAGAAGCGCCCCGGCGCAATCCAGCCGCCCTTCGGCGGCATCCTCGGCACTGCCCTCCGATGGATAGCGCACCTGGCGGAATCCGGGATTGCGCCCCAGCACAATCCGCCGTTCCGGATCGCATTGCACAAGCATGAATGCGCCCGTGCCCGCCGGCCAGCGTGAATAGCTGATCCCCGCATCCCGGCACTGCTGGCGCTCATAGAAGTCCAGCACCTCCTGGGCCACCGGCGCCGCGTAATGCACCGCCAGCCAGTAGAGGAACTGCGGATACTTCCGGGACAGCGTGAACCTCAGCGTGTGGCGATCCAGCACCTCGCAGCCCGCCAGCGGCACATCGGCATAGCGCGGACGCCCCCCCGCGGCGTAAATTGCGTCAATCGCCGCCGAACACTGCGCCATCCCCGACAGGAACTGGCTGAAGGTGGAGTATATCGGCGACCCCACCCGGCGGTCGCAGAGCCGGACCATCGCCGCCTTGAGATCCGCCGCGGTCAATTCACGCGTCCCCAATGGCGCAAAATCCCACGGCGTGCGCGGCTGGCGCACTGTCGGCCGCGCATCCGGCGCAAAGGCAGGATGCGGCTGGAAGCAAATCCCCGGCTTCAGTCGCAGTATGTACTCCGTCCGCGCCACCGCCGAGGCGGGCGGATCGCCGGATAGCGCCACACCCGAACGGTCATAGTATGCCGGCTGCGGAATCTCCTCCAGCAGGCGCGGCTCCAGCTCATATGGCCGCTTGAGATAATGATAATGCAGCGGCGTCTCGACGATGCTGTCGATTATCACGTTTTCATGGACGAATGCCGACACCTGCGGATCCAGGGTCTTGATCTGCGCACTGTAGCTGGTGAAGAGCGTCCTGCCGGAGAATTCCGCCGGCCAGGGGTTGTTGCTGCATGAGCGCAGCCACAGCGCCGCCGCCAGCCACAGCGCCGCCGCCAGCCACAGCGCCGCCACCGCCAATAGCCTGTACCAGCGTCCCCGCGCCACTACTGCTTGAACCTCCGGGTCAATTCAGAATAACTGATGTGAAGCATGGTCGGCAACCCCGCCGGATCCGCATACGGCATCTCGCATCGCATGAGCTCCCGAACCAGCGCATCCTGTTCCGCGCGGGTGGACGGGTCGCATTTCCCCACCGCATGGCGGCTGGCGGTCTGCGCCAGATGCACCGCGCTGCCCCGGCTGGTGACGCCGCTGCGGCGCAAATCCGAAAGGATGTCGTGCATCGCCATGCGCAAATCGCTGTCCTGCAAATTGGCAGGGACTGCGGTGAGCAAAAAGGCATTGTCGCCAAACGGCTCAATCGTGTATCCCAGGGCGTCGAAATGCTCCAGCTCCCGCGTCAGCAGCCGCGACTCGTCCGGAGAAAGCGAAATCGTCAATGGCATCAGCAACTGCTGCCGCGCGACCTTCTGTCCACGCAAATTCGCCAGCATCCGCTCAAAGACGATCCGCTGCATCGCCGGACGGATATTCACCACGATCAATCCGGTGTCGCATTGCGCCAGCAGGTACTCCCGCCCCAGCCGGCCATGCAGCTGATAGGCGCCGGCCACACCATCGGCCGCAGTGTCCACAGCCTCGGATGACGCCGAATCCCCGGCAGGCGATCCCGGCGCGGATGATGACACCCCCTCCGGCGCAAAGGGCAATGACGACTGGATGGGCTGGAAGGCCATCGGCGACGGCGATGGCGGATCTGACGGCGTCACCGGAATCGCCAATTCCGCCGACGGCCCATGGAAGACCACCTGTCCGCCAGCCTCCGTCATATCCCTGGCCTCCCGCGCGGCCGCAGCCTCGCCGATCGCCAGCGCATTCTCCACACTCTGCGACGGTGCGCCGCTGGCCATCCCCCGCAACGCGCCACGCAACGCCGCGGCCACCACCGCCGACACGATCATCGGTTCGCGGAAACGCACCTCGCGCTTGGATGGGTGGACATTGACGTCCACCCGATCATCCGCCAAGTCAATGTACAGCACCACCCCGGGGTAGCGCCCCCGCAAAATCAGGGTGTCATACGCGTCACGGATCGCAAAATAGACGGTGTCGGCCACCGCCGCCCGGTGGTTGATGATCACCCGCTGCTCCCGGCGGCTGCTACGGGTGAAGCCCGGCTTGCTGATATATCCATAGACATGGATGCCGTTCTCGCTGTGCTCCACCGGCAGCATCGCCTCAAAGGCGTCCCGCCCCAGCAGCATCTGCACCCGCTGGGCAATCGTTGCATTGGCCGGAATGCGCAACGCCTCGCGGCCATTCTGGGTCAGCTCAAAGGCAATGCCCGGCCGCGACAACGCCAGCATCAGGATCATCTCGTGGATGCAGTCGTCCTCCGCCGCCGGACCACGCAGGAATTTGCGCCGCACCGGCAAATTGCCAAATAGGTAGGACACCTTGATCGAGGTGCCTGGCGCACACCCGCAGTCGCAGACATCTGCAATCACGCCGTTGTTGACCAGGACTCGGGTGCCCGTCAGGCTCTGCGCCTGACGCGTCATCAGCTCAAAACGCGATACGCTCGAAATCGACGGCATGGCCTCGCCGCGAAACCCCAGCGTGTGGATCTTGCCGACGTCGCCGTCGTCTGAGATCTTGCTGGTGGCATGCGCCTCCAGACACAGCATCGCGTCCTCGCGGTCCATCCCCCGGCCATCGTCGATCACCTGCATCAGACGCTGCCCGCCCTGCTCCGTGATCACCCGGATCCGGGTGGCGCCCGCATCAATCGAGTTCTCAACCAGCTCCTTGATGACCGAGGCCGGACGCTCTATCACCTCACCGGCGGCAATGCGCCCCGATAATTGCGCTGACAGGATTTTGATGATACCCATGGACGGAAAGCACGGAAGGCACGGAAGGCACGGAAGGCACGGAAAGCACGGAGAGCACGGAAAGCACGGAGAGCACGGAAAACACGGAAAGCACGGAGAGCACGGAGAGCACGGAAAGCACGGAAGGCACGGAAAGCACGGAAGGCACGGAAAGCACGGAGAGCACGGAGAGCACGGAAAACACGGAGAGCACGGAGAGCACGGAGAGCACGGAAGGCACGGAAAGCACGGAAAGCACGGAAAGCACGGAAAACACGGAGGGCACGGAAGGCACGGAAGGCACGGAAAGCACGGAAAGCACGGAAAGCACGGAAGGCACGGAAAGCACGGAAGGCACGGAAAGCACGGAAAACACGGAGAGCACGGAAAGCACGGATAACACGGAAAACACGGAAAACACGGAGAGCACGGAGAGCACGGAAAAAGCCACCGCCAACCCTCCCCTCGCGCGCGCGACCTTATAGGTGGGCCATGTACCCCCGCCCAACCACCCTGTTAAGCTAACCGCCCCACACAGCATTGCCAATTACCGGCGCCATAATCCCCAAAAGTGTGCGATTGGCACACACTTTACAAACGGACGGACGGGGGGGGGCAGACGGAAACGGACGGGAACGTGAGGAAAACGTAGGGGACGGACAGAAACGGACGGAAACGGACGGGGGAACGGGGACGGACGGAAACGGACGGGGCAGATGGGACGGAGGGGGACGGACGGGGCAGACGGGAAACGGAGGGGACGGGGAAGGACTACCTGCCAATCGAATGCGGCGGGTTTCCGTACTCCTCCCACCGATCTGAAAGCGCCAGCGGCACCCGCGCGATGACATGCACGCCGTCATCCAGAAACTGCTCCTCCTCGATGAATGACTGGCGGCGAATCTGCGAGAGCACCTCGTATTTGTCATGGGGGATGACATACCGTCGACGGGGCATCAGCGCCTTGACCCGCATCGCCAGACGCGACAGCAACGCCTCCATCCCCTCGCCGGTGCGCACCGACAGCGGCAACGCCTCCGGGAAGCGCGTCCGCAATTGCGCCCGACGCCCATCGTCCAGCAAATCCCACTTGTTAAGCACCAGCAACGACGGCTTCCCACCCGCACCCAGCTCGCCCAGCACCTCGCCGGTGGTGTCATGATGCGATTCCAGATCCGGATCCGACGCATCCAGCACCTCCAGGATATAATCGGAAAGGCTGGTCTCCTCCAAAGTCGACTTGAATGCCTCGATCAGCAGATGCGGCAGCTTGCGCACAAATCCGACGGTATCCGCCAGCAGCACCTCCTGTCCGCCTGGCAGCCCCAACCGCCGTACGGTCGGATCCAGGGTCGCGAACAGCTTGTCCTCCACCAGCACCCCGGAATTGGTCAGCCGGTTGAGCAGCGACGACTTCCCGGCATTGGTGTATCCGACAATCGCCACCACCGGCACCGGCTTGCGCAACCGCAGTCCCCGCTGCACCCCGCGCTGCCGACGCACCTGCGCCAGCTCGCCGGCGAGCCACTGGATCCGCTTGCGCAACACCCGTGAATCCAGTTCCAGCTGCTGTTCGCCGCCGGCGCGTCCGCCCAGGCCGCCGGCCGCGCCGCGCTGCCGTCCGAGGTGCGTCCACTTGCGCACCAGCCGCGGCAGCTCATAGTTGGCCTGCGCCAGCTGCACCTGCAGCCGCGCTTCACGGGTCTGCGCCCGCGAGGCGAAAATCTCCAAAATCACCTCCTGGCGGTCGATCACCGCACAAGAGGTCCCATGCTCCCAGTTGCGCTGCTGCGCCGGCGTCAAGACATCGTCGGTGACAATCACCTGCGCGCCCAGACGCTCCGCCTCCGTGGTGATCTCATGCACCTTGCCGCTTCCCAGAATCGTCGACGGCGTGTATTCCCGGATCTTTGCAGTCTGGCTGCCCACCACCTCCAGGCCGAGGGTGTCGACCAGCTCGCCAAGCTCATGCAGCAGCGCCTGGGTCTGCGACGGCAGCTCGCCCGGATGGGAAAAGGCCACCAGATAGGCCTTCAGGGGCTTGGGAGTGAGGGTGTTGTCCGACAACATGAAACCTATGAAACACTCAGCCGCCGGCGCCCTTACAGCAGCTCGGCAATCTGTACCGCATTGAGCGCGGCGCCCTTGAGCAGCTGGTCGCCGCAGACAAAGAACGCCAGCGCATTCGGGCACGACAGGTCATGGCGCAGCCGCCCCGCCAGCACATCGTACTGCTCGTTGGACTCGCAGGGCATCGGGAAGTGGTTCTCCGCCGCGTCATTCACGATCCGCACCCCCGGCGCCTTCGCCCAGGCCGCCAGCGCCTCGTCAATCGACACCTGGCGCTCCTGCTCAATGACGATCGACTCCGCATGGCTACGCAACACCGGCACCCGCACACAGGTCGGACATACGCCGATCCGGTCGTCATGCACGATCTTGCGCGTCTCGTTGACCATCTTCATCTCCTCGGTGTTGTATCCATTGCCGCCGATGTCGGTGTTGTGGCTGAAGACATTGAAGGCGTACGGCCACTTGAAGACCTTCGGCTCCGCCTTGCCGCCGGCAAGCACGCACTTCGTCTGCTCGTACAGCTCGTCCATGCCCTTGGCGCCCGCACCCGACGCGCTCTGGTAGGTCGACACGATGATCCGCTTCACCGGCGACAGGTCATGCAGCGGCTTGACCGCCACCAGCATGATGATCGTCGTGCAGTTCGGATTCGCGATGATGCCGCGGTGCTTCGAAATGTCCTCCGGATTGACCTCCGGGACCACCAGCGGCACCGACGGATCCATGCGGAAGGCGCTGGAGTTGTCCACCACCACCGCGCCCGCCTTGACCGCAAGCGGCGCAAACTCCTTTGAGATCGACCCGCCCGCCGAAAACAGCGCCACGTCGATGTCCTTGAAGGAATCTCCGGTGAGTTCCTCGACGGTCCATTCCCTACCCATGCACTCCATTTTCCTGCCCGCGCTGCGCGCAGAGGCCAGAAGACGCAAATTCTTCACCGGGAAGCCGCGCTTCTCCAGGGTCTTCTGCATCTCCACACCCACGGCGCCGGTCGCCCCGACCACCGCGACATTCATCGGTCGTTTGATCATAATTCCAGAGTGAAAACAACGTTGCTCGACGGCGCCGGACTCCGGCACCCCACAAAAAAAACGTAAACATGCTTAATGTAACCCTGAATCCGCAACGCAACCGCCACGGGCGGATGAGAAAAACGCCATTGCCAATGCCTGGCGACGGGGGCGCTCCATGGCGCAAAAGAATGCGCCCCGCGGATACGGATTCCCGGATTCAGGATTATATTTCACCTGTTTCCGCCAGATACATCCCAAAACGCCGTCAATGTTTGCAGCCTTATCCATTATCCTGAAGATCATCTTCATCGTCTTCTTCTTCGGCTTCTGCGTATTCATCCACGAGTTCGGCCATCTTCTGGTGGCGGCCTGGCGTGGATTGCACATCGAGAAATTCTCGGTCGGCATGGGCCCGAGGCTATGGGGATTCAAATACAAGGGCATCGACTTCATCATCAGCGCCTTGCCATTTGGCGGATACGTATCCCTGCCGCAACTGGACCCGACTGACGCCCCCAAAAGCTCCGCCGGGCAGCCGCTGCCGCACGCCTCGCCTTCGGCACGGGCGCTGACCGCCCTGGCCGGGCCGCTCTTCAATGTCCTGTTCGGATTCCTGCTGGCGACGATCATGTGGGCGGCGGGGCTGTGGCGCAACGCGCCATCCACTTCGATGGTGATCTCCCGCGTCCCGCCGTTTCTGGCGCAGCTGCCGGCGGAGTCGCCAATCAAGGGCGACACCGTAATCACCGCCGTAGACGGCGTGCCCATGGATTCCCAGCCGGCGGCGACCTGGGGCGAACTCGGATACCTGCTGCCGCAGGCCGTCGGCGATGGCCAGGCCACGGCGCCAGAGACGCTGAAACTGCGTTACCTCGCCGCCAATGGCGAAGAAAAGGAAGCCGTCATCACCCCGACGCCCAATCCGGAGTGGCAGGCGGGGCTGCGGCACGGCGACCGCATTGTCGCCATCAACGGCCGGGGATTCAGCCGGGGCGTCGACGAGTTCCGCCAGGAGTACCTCCTCAACGACCAGGCCAGAATCACCCTGACGGTGATTCGCGACGGCGTCAGGCGCGAGGTGTCATTCGAGCCGGCATCCAACCCCATGACGGAGGGGCTGGGCTATCCATTCTTCCTTTTCGCCCCGCCGATGACCATCGGAATGGTCATCGAAGGCACGGCGGCCGCCCAAGCCGGGCTCAAGGCCAACGACCAGCTGCTCTCGATCAACGGACGCAATCTGCCGGGAGCCTCGGAGCTGCCGCTTTTGCTGCGGGACCACGCCGGCCAGACCGTCACGGTGGAGGTCTGCCGCGGCGGCCGGCAAATCACCCTGCCCGGCCTGGCAATCCCCGCGGCGGCGGCCGACGCTGATGCCTGGCCCGGGGAGCTTGTCGGCATATGCGGCAGCATCAACGCCGAACGGGTGGTCGCCGGGTCGCCGGCATGGAAGGCCGGAATGCGCGACGGCGACCGGATCCTGACCATCGCATACGATGGCGAACCCCGGCGCAACATCGGCGACACCAGGGATTTCATCGAGGCGATCTCAGGCGGCAACGGCCGGCCGGTGACCATCACCGGCTTGCGGGGAAAGACGCCCTTCAGCGTGACTGTCCAGCCCGAGCGCAGCCGCGAACTTGATCCGCCGCGATATGCCATCGGGGTGATCCTGGGCAGCGGGCCGGGGCGGATTCTGATGCATGTCGACCCATGGACCCAGTTCACCGAGGTCGTCGGCCAGACCACCCGGACCCTCGGGCTGCTCTTCAAGCCCATCACCGCGCGGGTGCATGGCGCAGTCACCGGCAAACAGGTGGAAGCGCCGCGAAACCAGGTGGGGCTCAAGCACATGAGCGGCCCCGGCGGCATCCTGATGATGCTGTGGTTCCGGCTGCAAAGCGAGGGATACCGCGGCGGCTTCGCCTTCATCATCCTGATCACCTTCTCGCTGGCGTTCATGAACCTGCTGCCACTGCCGGTGCTTGACGGCGGGCATATCGTCTTCGCCGGCATCGAGGCGCTGATCCATCGACGGCTGCCGGCAAGGGCCTTCACCTGGCTGTACAACACCTTCGCCATCCTGCTCATCGCCCTGATGGTGTACATCACCTTCTATGACGGCAAGCGGTTCATAAAATACAACTCCCGCCATGACACGCCGGTGAAGCCGGCGGCCCCGGCAAGTACGCAGCCAGATTCCCCGCAGCCGGCCGGGGAGGGGGCGGCGTCAAAATGACCACGCCCTTCCAAGTCGCAATCGACGGGCCGGCGGCGGCCGGCAAAAGCACGGTGGCCCGGATGCTGGCCGGCCGGATCGGCGGGTATTACATCAACACCGGCGACATGTACCGCGCCGTTGCATGGCATTGCCTGGAACACGGCGCAACTCCCGGCCGCGATGACGACAAGGTGGTGGCGCTGCTGCCGCAATGCGATGTCCAGTACCGCATCATCGGACACAAGCCGGTGCTCTTCCTCAATGGCGCCCCCGTCCCGCAGTCGCAGCTGCGCAAGCCGGAAGTGGCGGCGGTGGTCAGCCAGACCGCGCGAATCCCGCAGGTGCGCAGCTGGATGCTGGAACGGCAGCGGTCCTGCCGGTCGCTGGGGATCGTGGTCATGGAGGGTCGGGACATCGGGACCGTCATCTTCCCGGATGCAAAATTCAAGTTCTTCGTCACCGCCAGCCCGATGGAACGCGCCCGGCGGCGGCTGGCCCAGCCCGGCGAAGTGCCGCCCGGCGCCACCCTGGAGAGCATCGCCGCCGCCATTGCCGAGCGCGACCGCATCGACTCCACCCGCAAAGTGGCGCCATTGCGGCCGGCCGATGACGCCGTCACGGTGGTCACCGACCATCTGAATGCCGAGGAGGTCACCGCCAGACTCGCCGCGGTTATCGCAGGAGGCGCCGCGCTGCCATGAGCTGGAACTGGCTGATGCTTTTTTCGATGTGCGCGGCAACCGCCTGGCTGCTGGGAATGGGATTCACCGCCGTGGCCTGCATGGCCGCGCCGCGCCTGGGGCTGGTGGACCGGCCGAAATCCGAGGGACACAAGAACCACCGCAATGCCACCGCGGTGGCCGGGGGCATGGCGATGTGGGCCGCCTTCACTCTCACCGTCGCCATCGGGCTGGTTGCGGCCGTCTGCATCCCCAGCGCCGGATTGCGCGAGGCGATCAAGGGGCTCTCCGCCGTGCGGCTGCAGCTGTGCGCGCTTGGCGTCAGCGCCACCGCGCTGATGCTCATGGGAATGCGCGACGACCACCATGCCATGAAGGCGGGGGCGAAATTCGCCTGGCAATTCGCCGCCGCCGCCGCCACCGCCGCGGCCGGAGTGCGGCTGATGCCGGGGACCCTGCCGACCTCGCTGTCAATGGCGGTCACCGTCCTGTGGATCGCCACGGTCATCAACGCCATCAACTTCTTCGACAACATGGACGGCCTGGCCGGCGGCACCGGCGCCATCGCCTTCTTCTTCCTGGCGCTGGTGGCGGGACTGCACGGACAGTATTTCGTCGGGATGTTCAATTGCGCGGCGCTGGGCGCCACGCTGGGGTTCCTGCATTTCAACCGCGCGCCTGCACGCATCTTCATGGGCGACAGCGGCAGCCACTTCCTGGGGTACCTGCTGGCGGTCAGCTCAATCCTCACCAGCTACTACCGCCCCGCGGAGGCGCCGACCTTCCTGCCGGTGCTCATCCCGGTCTTCATCCTCGCCATCCCCCTGATCGACGCGCTGACCGTGGTGATCATCCGGCTGCGGCTGCATCAGCCGATCCATGTCGGCGACAACCGGCATATCTCCCACCGCTTCACCAACATCGGCCTCACCCGTCCGCAGGCGGTACTGGTGGTGTGGCTGCTTTCCTTCATTGCCGGCGCTGGTGCGCTGGCGCTGCTGTGGCTGCCGCCTTTCGGCGCCACGCTGATTCTTGCGCAGATTCTGGCGATGACCGCGATTGTACTGATAGTGCAATTCTGCGCAAGGCATTCGTAAACCCACGACATCTCCATTATGAGTTCAAAAGCCATCACTCCACCTCTGCCATACTATCTGAACGAGTCGATCATCCGCGACCTCTGCCAGCGCGCCATCACCGAGGATGTCGGCAGCGGCGACGCCACCACCCTGGCGATCGTTCCGCCGGACCAGACCACCACCGCATTCTTCATCCCCCGGCAGGAATGCGTGGTCTGCGGCCTTCCCATCCTCCAGGCGCTGTTCGCCGAACTCTCCGCGGATGTGGATTTTGAACCATACGTCCACGACGGCGAAAAATGCGGCGCGGGTGAACGGCTGGCGATGGTCACCGGCAATGCCCGGGCGATCCTCACCGGCGAGCGCACCGCGCTCAACATCCTCCAGCAACTCTCCGGCATTTCCACCATGACCCGCAAGTACGTGGAGGCGCTGGGGAACGACACCAACACCAAATTGCTGGACACCCGCAAAACCACCCCCGGACTGCGGCTGGTGGAGAAGTACGCAGTGCTCATGGGCGGCGCCCAGAACCACCGCATCGGGCTGTACGACCGGGTGATGATCAAGGACAACCACCGGGCCCTGGCACGGCTCTGCGGTCCGAACTCGATCGCCCGCGCAGTGCAGGCATGCCGCGAAAAATACCCGGAGCTGGAAATTGAAGTCGAGGCGGACTCCCTGGCGGATGTGCGCGCGGCGGCGGAGGCCGGAGTCGAGTATATCCTGCTGGACAATATGCCGAACCAGACCATGCGCGAGGCCATCACCATCATCGCCGGCCGGGCCAAGACCGAGGCCTCCGGCAACATCACCCTGGAACGGCTCCCATCCCTGCGCGACCTGGGGCTCGACTACGTCTCCTCAGGCGCCCTCACCCACTCCGCGCCGGCAGTGGACATCGGCCTGGACATCCTGAACTAGAGGGGGCGGCCCCGCCCCTGCCCCGCCCGGCCAAGAGAATCGAAAAATGCGATTTTACCTGATTGCAATCCTGCCATTGATGCTGTTTTGCCTCCCCGGCTGCGGCAAGCCGGATGCGCAGGCCCATTTTCGCGAAGCCCAGGAGGCATTGGGCAGCGAGGACGACCTGCCTTTGGCGCTCTGGCACTTGCAGGAGTACCTCGCCATGGCGGATCCGGATGCGCCGGATCTGACGCTGGCGCGCCTTCAATTGGAAAGCTGCCGATCGCAGCTGCTCTCGCAGCTGGGGAGCGGCTCGCTGGCCGGTACGCGCATCCAGGACCTGGAGCTCAAGATCCGGCTGCTTGAACAGCAGAACCGCGAGCTTGCAAATTGGAAGGAGCGGCTGATTGCGGAAAACCACGCGCTGCGCAACGCGCTTGCCCAATCCCAGCAGCAGCCGTCCGTGCCGTCACGGAAATGAAAGCCAGATTCACCTTCATGGGCAGCGGCACTTCGCGCGGCGTGCCGATGATTGGCTGCCACTGCGAGACCTGCGCCTCCGCAGACCCGCGCGATCGCCATCTGCGCTCCAGCGGATACATCGAGGCTGAAGACGGCACCGCGATCCTGATCGACTGCGGGCCGGACCTGCGGGAAGAGTCGTTGCGCGAAGGCATTTCCCGGCTGGATGCCGTGCTGCTCACCCATACCCATGCCGACCACCTCGACGGCCTGGACGACCTGCAGGGCTTCACCCAGTGCATGCGATGCAGCCTGCCCTTCTACGCCTCGCCGGAGATGCTCCGGGTCGTCCACCAGCGCTTCGGCTATGTCGACAAGTTGCGGCGTCGTCCGGACGGGAGCATCCGCTGGACCGTCCCGCAACTGGATTTCCGCGAGGTGACGGCGCCATTTGCAATTGGCGGCCATGCCGTCACGCCATTGCCGATATGGCACGGCGGCCAACTGATCACCGGCTACCGCATCGGCTCGATGGCGTATGTGTGCGACTGCAGCGGAATTCCCGAAGGCACCTACCCGCTGCTGGAAGGGCTCAGCGACCTGGTCATCGACGCCCTGCGGTGGCGTCCGCACGACACCCATTTCTGCATTTCGCAGGCCGAGGAGCAAATTGCGCGGATCCGCCCCGCCCGGGCGTGGCTGACCCACCTCACCCATGATGTCCTCTATGCCCGCGACCAGCCGAAGATGAAACCAGGGAACACCCTGGCGTACGACGGCCTTTCCTTTGACTTCACCCTGGACTCGTGAAGCCGGATCATTCATGACATTCCACTGCAAATGATTACCACTAAAAAACTCCCCGAGTTCGGCAATTTGCCGGTGATCACCATCGGCAACCATTGCGCAACCGCCCGCATATCCCTCATGGGGGGGCATCTGCTCTCATACGTCCCCGCCGACGGCGAGGAGCTGTTCTTCCTCTCGGCAAAATCCTGGCTGGAGCCGGGCAAGCCGATCCGCGGCGGCATTCCGGTCTGCTGGCCGTGGTTCAGCGGCACTGCGGCATACGGGTGCGACCACCGCCCGCCCGCCCATGGCCTGGCCCGCCTGGAGATGTGGGAGATGCTCGCGCAATACGAATCGCCCAATGGCGAATACAGCGAGGTGACTTTGGGATATGCCCCCGCCCCCGGCGTGTTCTGGCCGTTCCCCAGCCAGCTGACGGTCCGCTTCGGCATCGGCCGGCGGCTGTCGATCGACGCCCGCACCGTGAACTGCGGCGACCAGCCGATGATCCTGAGCCAGGCGCTGCACTCATACTTCAGGGTCGGCGCAATCAACAAGATCTCCATCACCGGCCTGGAGGGGCGCGAATACCTGGAAAAGGCCACATCCTTCGAACATCCGGAGACGGAACAGCAGATCGGCGCAATCACCTTCGAACGCGAAGTGGACCGCATCTTCGACAACTGCAGCGGCGATGTCGCCATCATCGACCCCGTCCTCAAGCGGCGGATCGGCATTGCCAAGGGCGGCAGCCGGACTTACGTGGTCTGGAATCCGTGGATCGCCAAATCCGCCGGCATGCCCGATTTCGGCGAAGACGAATTCCGCCGGATGGTCTGCGTGGAGACCGCCAATACCAGCGGCGACCGGCTGACGCTGGAGCCGGGGCAGTCGCACTGGCTCTCCACCAGCTATTCCGTCACCCCGCTATAGCATCGCTGAAGGCCGTTTATGGAAGCATATGTCGCCGCGCATCTGGGCGAGTGGGTGCAGTACGCCGCCGTCTGGGGATACATCGCCATTTTCATCCTGATGGCAATCGAGAGTTCCTTCATCCCCTTCCCCAGCGAGGTGGTGATGATCCCGGCGGGGTTCCTGGCGGCCCGCGGCGAGCTGTCCCTGGGCATCCCCGTCCTGGACTGTGCCCTGGCGATCGCGCTGGGGCTGGCGGGATCCATGCTGGGCGCGTACTTCAACTACTTCCTGGCCCAATGGCTGGGCGAGCCATTTTTACGCAAATACGGCAAGTACATGCTGATCTCGCCCGCCACCCTCGACCGTGCCGCCCAGATCTTCCGCAAATATGGCGATGTGGCGACCTTCGTCTGCCGGCTGCTACCGGGAATCCGGCAGCTCATTTCCCTGCCGGCGGGGCTGGCCAGGATGGATCTGCGACGCTTCAGCGCCTTCACCGCGCTGGGCGCCGGCATCTGGAGCGCGATCCTGACGGCCATCGGATACTGTCTGGGAATGCGCACCCGCCAGGACGACTACCCCGCGCTGATCTCACAGGGAAAGGAGCTGCTGCACCGCAATTTCGGCTGGGTCGCCGCCGGGCTGGCGCTCTTCTGCATTGCCTATTTTGCCATCCAGCATGCCGTCATGAAAGGCGGGAAAGCCAATCCGGAACCGGGGAGGGAATGCCCCAAATGACCCCGTTGATGATCATCGCGGCAATTGCCGGCGCCATCATGCTGTTTGCGCTGGGATTGCTGGCCGGATGCCACCTGGGCGCCCGCGGCAAAATCGACCGCCAGGATCACGAGCGGCAGCTGGCCGCGCAGGAATGCCAGGCGCAGCGGATGCTCGAGCTGTCGCGCAATGACGCCGAGTCGAAATTGCGGATGTTTCAGGAGACCATCAGCGAACGCTTCCAGAATGTCGAGGGGCACTTCCGGGAAATCGCCGCGGCGGTGCTCGAGCAGCGACGACAGGAGCTCTCCAGCGCCAACGGCGAACAGCTCTCATCGCTGCTTCAGCCATTCCGCGAACGGCTGGAGATCTTCTCGCGGCAAGTCGGACAGCTCCGCGAGGCCAGCATCGAGTCCGGGCGGCAGCTCCGCGGCGAAATCACCGCGCTCAATGACAGCAGCCGGCGGATTGGAAATGAGACCGGCAGGCTGGCCTCCGCACTCTCGGTGGGCGGAAAATTCCAGGGGCTCTTCGGCGAAAAGACGCTGGCGCGGCTGCTGGACAAATCCGGACTCAAGGAGAACGAGGACTTCTTCCTCCAGCAGACGATCCGCGACGACCAGGGACGCAGCCCGTCGTCATCGACGCTGATCCCGGACGCGGTGGTGCGGCTGCCGGAACGCAATGTGATGCTGATCATCGACAGCAAGGCCAGCTTCCCCGAATACCTGGAGTCGTGCCGCCAGGAACTGGACGACGCCGCCCGGAAAAAGGCGCTAAAGGCGCATGTCAGCAATATCCGGCGCCATATCCATGAGCTGGCCGACAAGGATTATGCCAGCAATTGGCGCCGTGCCAATTCCAATGACGCCGTGGAATGCGTGATGATGTTCGTGCCCAACGAGGCGGCACTGCAGGCGGCATTGGAGGCCGCGCCGGAATTGTGGAGCGAGGCCTACCACCTCGGAGTGGTGATCGCCGGACCCGCGAATTTCATCGTCGCCATGAAAATGGTCGAAATCGTCTGGCAGCGGGTGACGCTCAACGAACAGGCCGGCGAAATCCTCGAAGACGCCCAGAAGCTGCTCAACGCAGTGGGGAAATTCCGTGAGGAGCTGGGGGCTGTCGGACAACGGCTGCAGCAGTGCCGAGACGCCTATGACAAGGCCACCCGTGCCCTTGGCGGCGAAGAGGGGAAAACTGGCATCGCCGGCATCGCCCGGCACATGATCGAACTGCGGGCCGGCCTCAATGGCAAGAAGGTCTAGCCACGCCGTCATCACGCCATGACCCCGTCCGTCCCGGGAGGCCCTGCCCAGCCACCCGCCCTGGCAACTTTATGCCTTCAGCCGCCAGGCTGGCTTGAAAAAGCAATCCCACGCCTTACATCATGCGAATTACCGTTCGTTGGAAATAAACCCTCGTCCATGTTTCTTTAGAATCGAAAAATTCTCTTGACCTCAACACGGTTCGAAACAACGTAAAAATGGTTCGGTTTTGAGAATTTCGAAATTTTCTCAAAATCGGAAGCGGGGAAAAACAGAGAATGGATTTGAGGCGGACGAAACGTCATAGAGTTCGAAACTTCGACAAAGCGATACTCTGAAAACATCGAAACGCCGACTTTTACAACCCCCGCCGACTTTTCGAACGAATCTCGAACCTCCGACTTTTCGGTTTGAGTTCAAACGTTCTCAAACAGAGGTGACGCTCTGAGCTGAAATTCCG
>CAKUJM010000013.1 GCA_934661755.1 uncultured Lentisphaeria bacterium
GAGTGAACTTGGCCGGTGCATGTGTTGTCAATAACAAAGTCTGTTTACAACAAAGCGCGTTCTTCAAACTACGCACGACGGCACGTCATGCCCGGCGCCAACCCCTAGGCTCTTCAGCCTCCCCTGCAAGGGGAGGTGCCGCCGACAGGCGGCGGAGGGGTTAACCGCGTGAGTGAACTTGGCCGGTGCATGTGTTGTCAATAACAAAGTCTGTTTACAACATGGCGCGTTTTTCAAACTACGCATTGACGCACGTCAAGCCCGACGCCAACCCCTCCGGCGCTGTCGCGCCACCTCCCCTTGCAGGGGAGGCTTTTCTTGTCGTGAAAACGTGGGCGCGGTCGTTTTACGTCCATGCATTGCGGCACGTCATGCCCGGCGCCAACCCCTCCCTCCGGCGCTGTCGCGCCACCTCCCCTTGCGGGGAAGGCTCTTTTCCGCCGTTTTTCTCCACCCCCTCTGTTTTCTCGGGTGGCATCCTCGCTTTCCGCAAGCTCCAGCCATGTCTCCGGAGCCAGGATGAAGTGAAAAAAAGCCACGGTGTGATTTGCCGTTCGGGGAAAACGCGCTAAATTATGCGGCGTTACAGCGATACGACCATGAACCGATGGGGTGTGAGAGCCGGCTGGCCATTTGCCAGAGCGTTTCACGTGGCCTGCGGTAGCTGTCTATATTTTATAGCGGAGAGATGCCGGAGTGGTCGAACGGGACGGTCTCGAAAACCGTTAACGTGCTTGCACGTTCGTGAGTTCGAATCTCACTCTCTCCGCCATTTTTTTTACACTGATGCAATCCGGCCATTCCCCTGAGTTGATATTTGCCGGCGGCCAGCGATATGACTGTCTCCAGTGCGGCAAATGTTGCCGTTGCTTTCACATTGCCATCACTGCGTTGGAGGTCGAGGCGGTGGCGCGGCTGCAATGGCCATCCGGCCAGACTCCGACGCGGGATTTCTACGTGGTGCACGGCGGCCGCAGCTTCATCCGCCATCAAGCCAATGGCGACTGCATTTATCTTGATTCACGGACGCAATGCCGGATGCACCGTGCCTTTGGCGCCCACTGCAAACCGCTGGCCTGCAAGGCATATCCCTTTGAATTTCTCGCTACATTCGACGGTCAGGTCAGCGTGATGGCGCGTTTTGACTGTCCGGCGGTATTGGCCGGGCATGGCCGCCGTCTTTCGGCGCACCACGACGATATCAGCCATGTCCTGTCGGATCGGCAACTGCGGCTGGGGGCGGGCTTCACCGCCGGGCAGTTGCGCGGACTCAATCGTGACGCCGTGGAGGGCGTCTGCGGCTTCATCCGCATGGAAATCGAGCGTCGGGAGGTATCGATGGCGGCCTTGCAGACACTGGCGGAGCGGTTGGAAAAGCTCGGGGCGAATTTTCTCAACGACCAGGAGACGTTGCAGCTGGTTCTGCCGTCGATGCGCGACAAGGCGCAGTTCGAGCAGGCGATGGCATCGCGGCCATCGTGGAGCTGGCCGCAGCGCGTTACCCAGCGCGGCATTCTGCTGGAGTATTTGCGGCGGGACGAGTCGCTGCCGGATTTCTCCGCCGGCACGCGGTTGCGCCAAGCCTGGGCGGGGATGCGTTTTTTTGCCGGCGGCGGCAATGCGCATGACCTGTGCGCCAGCGAACACCCGGATTTTGCGGTGCGTCAGGCACGGCTTTTCGACGAACAATACTGGTCATCTCCGGACGAGGCGGATGCTGATGACGCATATCGCCGTTTTCTGTCGGCGCGGCTGGAGACGCTGCAATTCTTCGGTGCCGCCAATCACGGCTGTACATTCTTCGACGGGCTGCGCGAGTTGCTCGCGTGTGCGCTCCCCGCACGTCTTCTGGCGCGGCTGCATGCTGCGTCAAGCGGCCGTCGTCATCTGGCATCGCCGGACTGGGCGTACGCCACTTCCGCCGTCGATCACTGTTTCGGGCGGCGGTTGCGTGGATGAGACGTGCCTTGCCCGCCTGAAGGCTGTCCGAGCCAGCCAATCCTGTCTATTCAAGCGGCATCCTGATCAGCGCGACTGCGCTTTGCGACGGCGAATCGATGCACAGCGCGCCATCGCAGTCGATTTTGGTGGCGATTGGCGTCAAGTCGCGGTCATCATCGAGCATCAGCACTTCGCAGGCGCGGACTTTATCCGCCGGTGCATTGGCGAATTTCAGCCGCAACCGCTGTTCGCCGTACCGGTAGTTGGCAATCATCACGCAGACGCAATGCTCGCCTTTGGCCGCCAGCACCTCGAAGCCGTAGCTGCGCAGCGCGGGGCATTCGCGGACGGGGCAGGGCGCTTCAAACTCCGCGACGGCTGTGGCCAGGCGTCGCGGGCAGGAAGCCGCCAGTTCGCCGAAGGCCTTGAGGGCGTAGTACGGCTTCACCGGCTTGGCGGTATAGGCGTCGTATATGCCGAAGCCGACGGCGCTTCGCGATGCGCTTACGGTATAGAAATTCGCCATGTCCAGCGGGCTGTCCTGCCAATTGGCCAGGCACGCGGCGGCGAAGGCCGCGCCTGTCATGCCATGCATTGCCTCCATGACCTCGAAGGCTCCCGAGCGGCTGTCATTGATCCGCTGGAAGCCGTCATGGGGCAGATAGGACCACTCGTTGAGATGGATCTGGGCATCTCCATATCCGAGGTCGTCGAGATATTTGCGGATTCCCCGGCATTCCGGGTTGAACCAGTCGTACGCGCAGTTGTAGGCGTGGTAGCTGTAGAAATCCAGCGGCGCGTGATGGGCCGCGCAGAAATCGAGGAATTGATGGGCGTACTTGCAGCAGGTGGCGTCGCCCCATCCGCCGCAGGACGCCGGGCCGCCGATTTTGATTTCCGGGAATCGCTGTTTCAGCGCGGTGGCGGCCTCCAGGTAGAATTGGCAGTAGGATTGATAGCTGGCGTTCCAGCAGGTGTGCAGTGCATCCCTGCCGGCGGTGCCCTCGGCTTCATTCCAGATCTCCCAGTACTTGATGTTGTAGTGGAAGCCGTTTGCCCAGCCGTAGTTGTAGTGGCGGATGATGTGGCTGGCCACGTCTACCCATTTTGCAGTGTCCGCTGGCGGGAAGCAGGTGTATTTGTTGATGCTGTGGTCGATGGAGCACCCCAGCCGATAGTAGACCTGGGTACCGCATGCATAGCAATTCGCAATATAGTCGTCAGTGGCGCGGAAGTTGTAGTTGCGGGGTTCGTTGGCATCGGCATGCATGAGCGGGAAGATCATCGCGACATCCACCAAGCTCAGGCCGGGATTGTCCAGCGGCGCGTCATGCAGCCGCGTGATTGGCAGCTTCAGCTCCTTGAAGTACTGGCGGATGTTCCGTCCCGCATTCTCATTGGAAATCGGCGGCGCCATGTTGCCGCCGTTGAGCGGCTTGATTGCGCCTGAATCGCGGTTCAGGTCGACGACGATGGTTGCTTTCATAATGGTGGTGGAGGCAGCGGGGCGTCCGGTGCCGGGAAGGGGGCGGCAGTGTCCTTCCCGGCGTTGCGGCGCCGGGGAGGCTCCGGTCTTGCCGCCGGCTTCGCCGTTTTCTCCGTCCCCTTTCCAAGGGTGGCAACCCGTAAATCCACCAGCTGTCCCGCGGCCTTTTTAAGCCGGACTGACCAGAAAAGGCCGCGAAAATGCCATGGATTTACGGAATCGCGCGTTACTGTTCGGAGCGATAGCGGTACATGTCGGCGCCGATTTTTCGGGCGGCTTCGACCATGTCCGCGTATGGGGTGTCGGTCACATCAACGAAGCCGCATTGGATATTTTCCCCGTCGGCGGGGCGTCCGGTGGCCGCCTGATCGACGTATTTGAAATAGTGTGCGCCGATGATCAGGGGATTCCACAGCGCGGAGCGCACATACCGGTCGAAGGCACGGGCGCGGTCGCGCTGATCGGCGGCGGCCTGCAATCCGGAGTGGGGCGGTCCGAAGCCGGCGGTGCCGAAGTGCCATTCGCCGATGATCACCGGCATGTCGATGCCATCCGGCAACGCCCAGCGCCCCACCTCCGGGTTGTAGCAATTGAAGCTGGTGCCGTCGAGGTATTTGGCGGCGGTCTTGATGACCTTGACATTCCAGTCGTTGAAGCGGCAGCCGAAATAGAGTTTTCCGGGAGCCTCGCGGTTGATGACGCGCTTGCAGGTCTCGAAGTAGCGGTTGACGATGACGTCGTTGAAGGCGACCAGGTCGGCTTTGGCCTTTTCGAGGTCAGGGGCATCCGCAGTGGATTCCAGGAAGGCCTCCCAGCTGGCGTAGTCGCCGTTCCACGCGTCATTGAGCCTGTCGATGGTGGCGTATTTGGCTTTGAGCGTGTCCGCCAGCGCGATCTTGGCGGGCTGGCCGGCGGGCGAGCGCAATGCGCCTTCCGCCAGGAAGTGGTCGGTTTTCCCCCAGCTCAGTTCGTTGTCCATGAAGAAGCCGATGCAGTAGATGTCCTCGGCTGCGCTTTTGTGATGTCCGCGCAGCGCCTGGGTCATGCCGTCCTCGAAGCCGGGGTCGAAGATGTCGGGGAACTTCTGCCAGCCGATGAGCTTGCATCCCTCGATGACGCGGTAGAATTTCCTGAAGGTGATGCAGGTGATATACGGCAGGTGATCGCCTTTGAGGACATCGGGTTCCAGCCAGTTGCCGTTGGTGTTGAAGCCCCAGCTGCGCAGGCGTTTCTGGGAACGCTCCAGGAACTGGCGATACTCGTTTTCGACTCCGTATTTGAGCGCGCAGTTATAGCGATGGAAGTAGAACTGGCTGATTGGACCCTGCTTGCCCTTGTAGAAGGTGAAGGCGGGGAAGCCTTTGCCGGTGAAGCAGTGGCTGCCGATGGCGGACGACTGGGCGGGAAGCTCAGCGAAATATTTTTCACGGTAGGAAATGCCGGTCGGGTCGCATTCGACGTAGTCGATGCTGTTCATCCCCAGCGACCAGAAAAGGTGGCCGTCTGGATCGACAAGATACCATTTTCCCTGGTATTTGGTGGTCATCCAGCCGCCTTTGGAGTCGATTTTCGGACCATCCGCCCAGCCGCCGAAGCGGTCGTGCCCCTCCGGCCGCGGATGTGCAGCCAGATCGGCGTCCTCGGCGGCCTTGCGCAGCGCCAGCTCCGACTCGTCATGCAGCTTCCCCGGCCACTGGGCGTGCCGGTATTGTCCGAAGCGGTCGATGAAGGGATAGAAGCTCTCGGCGCTTTTCAATGCATCCGAAAGCGGCGCCGGCGGCTCTTCGATCCGGAAATTGGAGAGGGTCAGCAGCATGTCGCTGTCCCGGCCGGCAGTCCCCCACAGCCGCAACTGGGCGACCTTTTCCGGGACGAGGTTCTGTTCGGAGTCGAAGCCGTCGAAAAGCCGCTGCATGCCTTGCGGCGCCCAGCCGCCGGCAGTTTCCGGGATGATTCGTCCAAAGCGCACCCGCAGCGATGCCTTCTCACCGGGGAGCAGCGCGACTGCGCCATGGGCGATATGCGCGAAGTCGTTGCTGCCCTTGCCCTCCTTGAGATTGACGATCTCCATGCGGAAGCTCATCGGGAAGTCATTGCAGTTCTCCACGTCGCAGCACATCACCGAACCGCCGGAGAGGTCGAAATACTGTGTTGCCGCCGGAGTGATGATGCAGCCCTGCCAGCGGTCCGGTCCGGCCTTCAAGACCAGATCCAGGCAGTCGCCATTGTTGGTGACGATGCTGCTCGGTCCGAACGGGCTGACCCGCACCTGGCTGGCATCGCCCAGGTCGAACAGCGGCAGGCCGCTTGCACAGGCGACACCGACTGCCGCGAAGAATGCGAAGAGGTAGGGGAATTTCATATCGATGGTGGTGCTGGGATGGTCTAGTTGATCTTGACGCCATGGCTGTTGAACCATGTCTTCATCTCGCAGATGCGCTGCAGGTCGCTGCCGCGATGCAAGGCGGCATGGCCGTCCGCAAAGGCGACGCTGCCGACATTGCCATGGAACTCCTGGAACAGCCCGCATTGCCATGCCCAGTAGCCGAAGAGCTGGAAGCGGTGGTAACGCAAGGTATTGCCGGCGGCGTCCAAAAATTTTGTTTCCGCGAACATCGGGGTGGAGGCGGTCAGCTTGATGCGCCCCAGCACCGCATACTGCCCCTGGGTTGCATCACTGTCATTGACGGCAATGGCAAAGGTGCCGTACTTTTCCTTTTGGGCAGGGGTGGCGTCCGCCCAGCGCAAAGCACCATAGACGGATGAAGACACCAGATATCCAGTTCCGCCGGGGGAGCCTTGTGCCACCGGGCGGTATGACGGGCACATGGTGGATTTCCAGTCCAGGTAGTTGCCAAATCCCCCCTGATACCAGTCCATGACCCAATTGCCCTGCGGCATGCCTTTGCACAGCCAGCTGGCCCAGCTGGCCCTCGGGTAGTTGACGCAGGTCGGGACGATGTCGTTGTTGTCACTGCCGTACATGAGCTGCGCCAGCATCACCTGCTTGATGTTGTTGAGGCAACTGGTGGCGCGGGCCTTTTCCCTGGCCTTCGAGAGGGCTGGCAGCAGCATGCTCGCCAATATGGCAATAATTGCGATAACTACCAATAACTCTATGAGTGTGAAAGAGTTATGAATTTGCCTGCGGGGGGGGGTAGAATGCATTTTCCGAGTCATGGTGTACTCCTACGTGATGATTTGGAACATCCTGAATTCGTGAAACGAGCCTTTTTCGCCGGCACGCCCCATCAAAGAAAGCCTATTCCGACGCAACGCCCTCCAGCTTCATGGATTCTGGACATGGCGAGCCGGTTGAACCCCGGACGACGAGTTCGCCGGTGATGATTTCACGCGGGAGCTCTTTGATGGTGCCGTGCAGATAATCGTGCAATACACGGATGATCCGTCGTCCGATATCCGTCAAGGGAATGTGGATGGTGGTAAGCCCAGGCGCCAGATGACGGGCGAATGACTGGTCGTCATAGCCGACCACGGAGATGTCCTGACCGACGCGCCTGCCCATTTCAAAGCAGCCGCGGTAGCACCCCATGGCAATCTCGTCGTTGGCGCAGACCATCGCGGTGACATCCGGGAGCTGACTGATTACCCGCTTGGCCTGCTGGTAGCCGCGCTCCTTGTCGCGACCGATGCTGTCCATGAAGAGGTTCAGCTCCGAGGGGATGCGCAATGCCGGATCCGCCTGCCCGATCGACTCCATGAACCCATTGTAGGCGCGCAGCCGCTCATCGTAATCCTCGTTGGGCGGCTCGCCGCAGAGGTAGGCGATGCGGCGGTGGCCGATGGAGTGGAGGTACTGCATGATCTGCCTGGTGCAGTCGTAGGAGGCGTTGCCGATATAGCCGCACATGGGACCGTCGTAGTAGTTGTCGATCAGCATGCACGGCAAATGCGCCGCCGCCAATGACGGCAGTTCATGGTTGAGCGTCTTGCCGCAGATGATCGCCACGCCGTCGCAACGCCAGTTGCGGCATGCCCGCAGCAGCGAGACGTTGCCAACGCAACGCTGGATCGACAGCTCAATTCCCAGATCGTTGGCCGCATCGCCCATGCCAGTGAGAATCGACGAGATGAAATCGGTGATGTCCCCGACATCGAAGATGACGCTGATGCGCAATGGCCGTTCAACTGCCTTGTCCGGGACCAGATTGTTGGCCTCAATCGCCGCCAGAACCTTCCTGCGCAGAGTCTCGCTGATGTCGGCATGATTGTTCAGCACCCGCGAAACCGAGGCCAGCGAAACTCCGGCCTCTTCGGCAATCCGGCGGATGTTGAAGGGTTGTTTTTTTCTCGGCATGTCTATATTATAGTAAAAATCAGGGTGATTTTCAAGAATGACGGCTTAAATTTTGAAAAAAAAATCGTGTTATTTCCGAAAATAACTCGCATGGCCCCTGTCCAGCCCCAAGTCGTCCAATGGGAACGGCCAAGATGACTGGCGGGGTGGCAAGTTTCCGTTTTGGCCAATGGCGCATGTTTGTAAAGTGTCTGCCAATCGCACACTTTTGGGGATTATGGCGTTGGCGATTGGCAATGTTGCGCGGGGCGGTTAGCTTAACGCTGGGTGGTCGGGCGGGGGAGCATTGGCCCACCTATAAGGATCGCGCGCGCGCGAGGGGGGGGGGGGCGCACACGCTGGAAATAGGGGATTTCCGTTGATCTCCGTGATCTCCGTGGTCTCCGTGGTCTCCGTGGTCTCCGTGGTCTCCGTGATCTCCGTGGCCTCCGTGGTCTCCGTGGTCCTCCGTGGTCTCCGTGGTCTCCGTTGGTCTCCGTGATCTCCGTGATCTCCGTGATCTCCGTGATCTCCGTGGCCTCCGTGGTCTCCGTAGTCCTCCGTGGTCTCCGTGATCTCCGTGGTCCTCCGTGGTCTTCCGTGGTCTTCCGTGGTCTTCCGTGGTCCGCAGTCTGCCGGCCATGCTGCGGCAAGCTGAGTCGGTTTTTCCTACGGATTATTCAGGAGTTTCAGTTCATCAGCGATGGCCTGGCATAGCTGGCGGATTCTGGCGCAATTCCTGCATCCGAGCCGGATAATAAGCTTCTGTCCATCGGTGAGTTGTTCAAATGCCGGGTCTTTATATTGATAGAGGCCGCCGTTCATCCGGACCAACTCGGGCTCATAATTGAAATCCGGGATTTCGAGGATGGCATTGCAGAATGATGCCAGCAGGGTGCGCACCGGCTCGCGGCTGCCCATCTGTCGGTACTGTTCCTGTAGCAGCGGCTCGGCAAGCAGGTAACATTGCACCCATTTTTCCGGCGGGATGGCCAGGATTACCTCGGCTATTGGCTGGTAGCGGGCAATGGCGGCAGGGGAGATGGCAAGTGCCCCGTCGGCGTTTTGCTGGGCCGAGAATGGCTGCGGAACCGCCATAAAATCGAGAGCCGCAACCGGTCGTTGTCCCTGGGCGATATCGTCCATTGCGCGCAGAAGCCGTCGGCACGCGTTATCCTGTGCCAGCCATTTTGCCCACAATGGCGAGTCGCTCAGTGATGCGGCCTGGCGGAGCACTTGCTCTTCATTCAATGGCGCCGCATCCGCCGGGGGATTGTCGGGGGCGTTTTCTCCCATATCCGCCGGTTGCCCTTTCAGGCTGGCCGATGGCGTGGGGTCGGAATAGCCGCCGCCGTCGCGTGACTCGTCGTCATCGGCATACAATGCGTCATCGCCGGATGCATTCTTCACTGCGGCCGGCGGTGACTGGGCAGCGCCGGGTGGCGTGCGCAGGCTTCGGTAGATGCCCACTCCCAGTCCGGCAATGGTGAGGATGGATGCGATGATGGACAGGGCCTTTTTCACTCTGGCGGCATCTGGAGGCCCAGGGCCTGGCAGAGGACGGGGAGGATGTGTTCGTGCATCCGGTAGAATCCCAAGTCATTGGGATGGCAGCGGTCGACGGTGCAGTCATCGCGGAGGGGGCCGGCGAAGAGCGTCTCGCCGTCGATGAAGTACACCTTTTCATCTCCCGCATCGGCGGCGTGCCGGCAAGTTTTGCGGATGATCTCGCGCCTCAATGCGCTGCCGCCGCAGTTGTCATTGTAGAAGTCGCATTTTGAAAGGACGATGATCGGCAGTTCTGGCTGTTCCTGGCGGATGATCTGGAAGAATTTCTCGTGGGTGGCTTCCAGGTGTTCCGGGGTGGGGGCATTGTAGTCGTAGTCCATCACGAAGGCCGCCATTTTCAATTTGGCGATTGCCCGGGCGACTGACGGTTCGCCAAGGCCGTTTCCGGAGAATCCCAGGTTGATTTGCTCGGCGTCGAGTCGCCGGCACAGCATGGTGGTGTAGGCATTGCCGGGGCGTGAGGCGCAGCCGCCCTGGGTAATCGAGGAGCCGTAGAATACCAGCGGTCTGCCGACGCGATGCGGGGTGGGCGGCAGCAGCTGGCTGCCGGGCTTCACGCCGATCTCGACTTTGGACACTCCGCCATAGAGTGGGAAATTCACCTGCCAGTCGCATAGCTGTCCGGTGGAATTGATGCCGAACAGCGAGGTGATTTCGGCCTGGTCGCGGTCAGGCTGGATGCTTCGGTGATACACAATCCGGCTGTCGCCAGGCTGTCGGCAGTAGGCATCGAAGCCGCAGCTGCCGGTGCGGGGCATGTGATTCATGTCGCAGCCGTATGCCAGGGTGGCGCGCAATGTGAGTTCCGGCGAGTCGGAGCGGAAGCGGACACAGACCCCCGCGGTTTGGTTTGCTATCCCTTCTATGGCATCGCGGCTGGCGTCCTTCGTGGTGAAGTGCGCCGGCAGCCGGTAATAGAGGCGTCCGGCGGCTTCATTTTCCTGCCGCCACGCCAATCCCTCCAGTGAAAACGGCTCCGCGCTCACGTTACGGAAGACAAAGCCGTCCTCGATTACTTCGGCGGCTGCGAAATTCCTGTCGATCTTTGAGATTTCCATGGCGGTTCACGGCCAATGCGGCATGGCGGAAAAGCATCATGCCATGCCGCATCGGTGCGTTTTGCGGATGTGGTTCTTCTTTGACGGAGGTTAGAGTGTGTCCACGGTAATCGGGGCATCCTCGTCGAGGCAGTAGGTGCCCTTGGGATACGGGCGCTGGTCGTCGAGCCATTGTCCACAGGTGAAGTCCGGGAAAGCGACCGGCTGGCCGCCCATGGCGACGGAGTCCTCGGAGAGCGGTGTGATCGCCATCCAGGCCGCAGAGTCATAGACGTCGATCGGGGTCTCGGTGTTGTCTCGCACCGCCTCGAGGAAGCCGCGCATCACGAGGTAGTCCATGCCGCCGTGGCCGCCCTTGAGTTCTCCCTCGCGGTACTTCTTCCAGAGGGCGTGGCCGTAGGTGTCACGGAAATTGAAGAGGTCTTCCCAGGCGGCCGGGTCCCACAGGCTGCCGGGTTTGGTGACGCCTTCGATGGCGATCGAGTGCTTGTCTTCCATCCAGATTCCCTTGGTGCCCTGGAGGAGGTTGCGGCGGCTGTACGGGCGGAAGAGCGAGCAGTCATGGGTGAGGGTGATGGTCTCGCCCATGGCGCATTTGATCATGGTGGTGACGACATCGCCCTCGGCGAAGCGGTATTTGGCCAGTTCATCCTGTTCGCCGCGGTGGATTCGCGCCCATTCGTTGAGTCCCGCCTGCTTGGAGGCGATTGAGCTGAGGCTGATGAAGCGGTTTCCGCGATTGATCCTTAACCACTTGGCGATGGGGCCGATCTCGTGGGTCGGGTAGAGTTCGCCGTTGCGGTGCTTGAAGTTGTTCAGTCGATAATGGCGGTTTTCCTTGCCCATGCAGATTTCCTCCGCGAGGGCGTGGCAGTATCCGCCTTCAGCGTGGACCAGTTCGCCAAACAGGCCTTCGCGGACCATCCGCAGCACCATCATCTCCTCTTCGCCGTAGCAGCAGTTTTCCAGCATCATGAATGGCATGCCGGTGCGCTCGCGGGTGCGGACCAGATCCCAGCATTCCTGGATGGAGGTGGCGCCACCGACTTCGCTGGCGGCATAGAGTCCCGCCTCCATGGCGTCACGGCAGATGCGGTTGTGGGTCTGCCATGAGGAAAAGCACAGCAGGGCCTGCATGCCATCCTTTTTGAGCTCAAGAAGCCGGCGGTAGTCGGTGAATCCCCTTGGCTCCGGCTTGCCGGCCTTGACTATGGCATCCTGCGCCGCCTTGACGCGATCCTCGTAGAGGTCGCATACCGCCATGATATTGACATCAGGCATGGTTGCCAGCATCTCGGTGAGAAAAAGGCCGCGGCCGCCAAGCCCGGTGATTCCAATGTTGATGGACATGATGTTTTTCTAATGATTCCTGGTTTGCTTTTTTGGAGTGATCCGGAGAAGGCGGGAATGCTACCGCATCAGGATTCCGGCAAGGTTTCGCATGTAGGCGGACTTGTCGTCCCATCCCATGGCCACGCGAACATGCTTACCATAATGCGTATTTTGAAGATATCCTTGATCATTGACAGATAATGTCATGTCAGTGAATTTTACGCCATGGCCGTCGGTTGCCAGAAACACCGCCACGGTGTCATAGAGGATGCTGCTGGCAAGATCCGGGTTGTCGTCGTTCCTGCAGAATTTCTGCCAGGCGCGGTAGGTCTGGATGATTTCGCGGGGGATGGTGCGTTCCGAGTGCAGCAGCTGCTGGTAGGGTGCGCCGTCCATGACGATGTTCCCGCAATGGTCCAGCGGGGTGATGGCGTGGCTTTTCCAATCTGCGGCAAAGACCTTCTGCGACGCGGGGGCATCGATGGCGACATTGTATTCCGCGATCTTCCCCGGGGCATCCCGGAAGTTCTTTTCGATCGAGCCGGCCATGGAGAACAGCCGGCACTTGGCCGCCAGATCTGGTCTTTCCGTGACAATCCGCCCCAGGTTGGTCATCGGGGCGATGGCGATGATGACGGTTTCGTCATTGCGCTCGATGATCCGGATGGCCTCCTCGACTCCGTCGTGGACGACCGGGCATTGGGCATCGGCAATGGTGTATTTGCCCAGGAAATCCCTCAGGGTTTCGACGATTCTGCCGTCCGGGAAGGGGACGCCGACGCCGACCGGGATGTCGTTGCGGCCGCAGGCCGCCAGGAATTTGGCCGCCAGTGCGGCCCGGTACTCGGTGTCGCTGGTGGCGGTGAGCACCATGTCCAGCTGCGCTCCGGGGGTGTTGAGCAGCATCCCCAGCGCCCAATGGTCATCGATATCGGAACCAAGATCTGTGTCAAGAATTATGTGCATGGCAATCTTTAATGGGGGGAAAGTGACGGTCTGAGGTGTGGTGCGGCGGGGATTCCCCGTTCTCCTCCGTTACATCTGTTCGTCTTCTGCCTTGAGGAATTCCACGCAGGGTGCAGTCTCGCCATTGATGAAGACGAATTGCATTCTTCCCAGCGGGCTGCGGATGGCCAGGCGGTTGTCGCCATCCCGCGGGGTGATCTGGGCCTTGCGGTCATTGAAGGTGATTTTTTCGCCGTTGAGCCAGATTTCGCTGCCCATGTGGGGGTCGGAAGCCGTGGAGACCACGGTCAGCTTTCCGGGGGCAATCGGGCGGAATTGCGCGATGGCAAGATAGCCGTATTTTCCCCACTTGTCGGCATTCATCTGGGATGGTGACAGCACGCCGGGCACGCTATTGGGCTTGCCGCCGGGGCGCTGACGGGTCAAGCCCAAGGCCAGCGGATTGTTTTCCGGTCTGGAGATTGCGGCCATGTCCGGCGTTTCCGGCTGGATGTAGTACTGCGCCACGTCGCCGATGGTCAATGGCAATCCGGGCTCGGCGTCCTCGCGCAACTCGGCATAGAGGCGGTATCGGACGTCGTTGCGGACGAAGTCGGCCTGGACGGCGTAATATGGCCGGCCATAGCGGTAATACATGCCGTCCTTCCTTCCTTTCTGCCAGGCGCTTACGGCAATGGCGCCGGTGGTGCCGGCGTCCTGGCGCAGAGTCGGGCGATCCCATGCTGCCGGGAATCGGAAGGTGAAGGTCAGATTTTCGACGGGGAGGCCGTCGCTGGTGTTGAATTGCGCGGTCCACTCATTGGCGGCGGGATGCCGCAATGTCATTTTGGCGAAGGGGATCTGCGCTGATTCGCCCCGGGAATCCGTCCGGCCGTAGACTGACGGCAGTCGATGGGCACGGTCATGCGGCAATTCGATTCGGCTGCCATGCAGTGACGCCCCGGCGCCGTCAATTGCCGTGGGGGTGGCGTTTTCGACAGCGATCCACAGCGGGACATTGGCGCCAAGTTCGAATGGCTCCATGCGGCTGATGCTGACATGCAACTTGTTGTCGTCCCGCCGGGTTGCGATCCGGCAATTGAGCGCCTCGTAGCGGTAGGCCCCGAAGTCGTTCTGGTTGCAATACCACCATTTGGGGTTGTTGGCGACGCTGGCATAGGCCTTGTCGAGATTCACCAGCCCCTCCGGGGTATGCCAGGAGTGCATCGCCATTGAAATCGACGGCTGGAGTGACAGATTGCGTTTGTCTGCCAATGCGGCCTTCATCTCGCGGTCGAAGCGCTCCAGATCCGGATTCAGGTCGCCGGGGGCGATGAAACGCGATTGTGCCAGGCAGTTTTCCGGGTAGCCCATTTCGCGTTCCCGATTGGGGAACATTACATCCGGGGCGCTGATGACGCCGGTTGCCCGCATTGCCCAGCCGATGCTTTGCGGAACCATGGGCTCCGGAGCCCACCAGTTGCAGAAGGGCAGCACCTGGGAATTGACTGGCGATTGCGAGACCGTCTCCAGGCAGATCCGGTTTTCCATGTATTCGTGGAAGTGTTCGTAGGAGTTCAGCGCCGGCAGGACCGGATGGCTGATCGTATGCAGGCCAATCGAGCATCCGCCTTCCAGCAGCTGCTTCATGATTTGGGCGTTGCCCCAGTCGGTCAGGAAGAAGGTGCCCCTGATTGCGTGCGCCATCATGATGGCGTGGGTCTTCAAGTGTTTGTCATTGCTGTCGTCCCACCGCGAGGAATAGGCCAGTTCGTATTCCGCCGGCAGGGGCTGGAGCGACAATGCCGCCGATTCGGCATGTGCCGCCGACTCGAAGGCGATGGTGAATTCCTGGCGGTATTCGCGGAACTCCATCGGGTTTTCCGCCAATGCCGGCCATGCGAGCAATGGTAAGGCGACCGCGAGTTTGCAGACAGTGGATTTCATGGTCATGACGAGGCTGATGGGCGGGATGAGGGGGGGGGGCTTCTCCGCCGCCAGCCGCCGCCCCTGGTTTTCTCTCTCCGTTGCGGCTTGTTCAGTTGAATTTTACCCAGCCGAGATCCCAGGGGGCGATTTCGGGCAGTGTCAGGGTGGCCTCGCCATTGTCTCCGGGTTGCAGTTTCAGCGGGACGGGGTCATGGGAGGGTACGCACCATTGTGCGGAGGTTGTCGCCGGCGGGAGGTGGCGCAGCCGGAAGCGGCAGGGTTTCTGCACGCCGATCACAGTATTGGCCACCGTAAAGCTGCGAAGCGTGCCGCATTCGTCCACGCGCGGAATTATCAGCAGCTGGCAGGGATCGTCGGGCAGGACGGGCAGGCGGCCATGGGTGATCCAGTCGGCGGCGCGCACCAGGCTGCGCACCCGGTAGGTGGCGGCATATTCGGTGTTGTTTCCGCCATAGCCGAAGGCGGCGATGCGGGTTCCGTCCGGGCGTTCCAGCAGCAGCGAGGCGGCGCCCAAGCTCTTGCCGGAAGTGTTGCGGTATTCGCCGATGACCCGTGCATTGCCGCCTTCGGGGAGCGCGAAGCGGTATTTTTCTTCATACAGCTGGCGGATGGCGGCGCCGGCGAAGCCGTGGTTCATCGGGTCGTCGGTGCAGTGCTCCCTGGCATTTCCCTCCAGCCTTTCCACTGTCATGCCGCCGATGAGTGCGGACAAGCCGCGTTTCTGGAGGGCGAAGGCCGCCTTGCCGTCGATGATGATGTCCCCGGAAAGCAATCGGGCAAGCTCTTCTTCACTGGCATTTTGAGCGACTTCACCGGTGATGATCTGTCCCAGGGCGAATGGCGAGTGGCCGCCGGCGGGGACGCCAATGAGCGGCAGGCCGTTTTTCTCCGGCCACCACTCTTTTTCCGGCATGCCGACGCCGCCGGGCATGGTGCCGAGGTTGTACCGGGCATAATCCCGGAGGCACGGCGCATCGGCAGCCAGGGGTGCCAGCAGTTCCCGTCCATACCATTCCGGGGATTCACCGGGGATGCGGCTGAGGAAGAATGACAGGCTGTCGCAGCCCAACGACAGGTAGAGCAGCGATTCCAGCCGGAGTCCCTGCGGGGTCTTGCAGCAGAAGACGCTGGGGCAGGTCTCGATTTCAGCGCAGATGCGTCCGAGGACGTCATATCCCGGCTGTTCGGAGATCTGGCGCGAGAAATTGAATCCCTTGTTGATGATGGCATAGGGATTGTGGTCGCTGTAGGCTCCGCCCCCGGGTCGGGAGCAGGCGCGCCGTCCGGAGGCCTCCGCAAGTGCCCGCATGACGGCGCCGCATACCGGGTCGTCGTTATGCTGGAGGCCGAATACGGTATCCGGCGAGACTTCGTGGGCGGACCGGACGATCACCGACGCCAGCTGGGCCAGGGAGCGGGCGCCGAAGGCGCGCCAGCGTTCCCATAATGCGGGATCATTGCGGCAGGCCTCCGCCAGCGCCTCGCGAGTCCATTGGCGGCCTTCTTCGCGGGAGAACGCCGCCAGGCAGTCCGGGCAGTAGCAGCCGCCATTCTCCATTACCGGGTAGTGGTTGCCGAGGCGGCAGTCGTCATCGATCCACATTGAACCGGGCTGCCACTGGGCGTAGATTTTGGCGACTTCGCCGAAATACTGCAGGAAGGCGGGCTGCCGTGGGCAGCTGCAGCATCGGCACTGCGTGCCATCGGCGCCGGTGAAGCCGCCCCAGGCGCGTGCGGGGATGTCCTCGGGCTCCAGAAAGCCGTCGCCGTGGCCGATGGTGGCCTGGATCTCGATGCTGGGGATGATCCCCAGTTCGCGCAGCTGCCGGGCGCATTGGGCGATCCGCCGGGAGTTTTCCCGGTGTTTTTCCAGCAATGGCAACCCGATTCCGGTGGAGAACCAGACTTCGTCGCAGCAGGCGCGGTTTTCCTGGATGGCATGGAGGAAGCCCTCCCAGACGCCGGGGCGGGGCGCCTCATCGCCGACGCGGATGGCCAGCAGCGGACGGTGGGCATAGGGAAGCAGTGCTTTGATTGGAGTGGACATGGCGGGCAATATGGCGCATCCTGAATCCGTGAAGCTGGCGCTTTTGCGCCATGGTTTGGTCATTTTTCGGTCACATGTTCCCGGCCCGCGCCCTCAAAATTCCCCATTCTGGCGCAGGGTCGGCAGACTTCACGGGGCCAGGGGTGCAGTCAGTGTTGAAAACGCAGGACGATTGATCGGCGGAACGGGGGAAGAGTCCACCAGCCGTCGTCACCGGAGGTCATGCAGGCGTGGCGGTCTTCCCATGGCAGGTAGCACTCCATTGGCGAATCGCCATAATATAGCCGGGGGAGGCGCTCGCAATCAAGCAACTCCGGGGCGATGCCCTGCGACAGCTCTTCCCGCCAGCCATTTCGCTTGTCTCGGCACCAGATCAGGGTGTGGCGTTTTCCGCGCAGGCCATGCAGCCGCAGCCGGCGGGTTTCGGTATAGAAAGGCGAGAAGGCTTCGTCGGCCGGGTCGATGCCGGCGATGGCGTTGGCGAAGCGTTTGAAATGATGCCAGAGGCGGTGTTTTTCGACATAGCTGTCCCAATGCCAGAATTGGCCGCATCCGGCGGCGCCGGCAAAAAAGGGCGCGAAAAGCATGTCGTGAAGCAGCGTCCCCTCGGCATCGGCGTCATAGAGCTTCGAGGGACCGGCGTGGCATGCCTCGACTGCGCCGCATTCCGCCAGGATCATCGGCGTCTGGTGGTGAAAGTGGGAAAGATGGCGGATGGCATCTGCCGCAAGCACATCCGCCGGGGCATGGCAGACATCCAGGGGGGCGCCGGGATCCAGGTAGCGGTGCACCTGCAGGAAGGCGTTTTGCGCCATGGTGTCCAGGTAATCGTAGATGCGGTAGCCGTCGATTTCCGAGAACGACCCGATGTTCTGCACGATCAGCTGTCTGGGGAAGATGCCCTGGAGCCGCCCGGCCATGTATTCGCTCCACGACGCCACCTTCCCGTGGTCATAGACGGTCCCGATGCAGTTGATTTCGTTCCAGAGCTCGATGGCCGCCACGGCGGGGGAGTCTCCGAAGCCCTGTGCCGCCATATATCGCGCCTTGTCGAGATAGGCCTGCCGGCAGATCGGCGAATCCAGATACTCGTCCATGGTGGCGGCGTATGGCGCGAAGATCGGCTTGTTGAAGATCTCCCAGGCTGCCGCGCTCCATTTTTCGAATTGCCTTTTACCTTCGCGCCTCTTGATGAAGCGGAAATGCTCCATGGTGAGCTTGATGCGGATGCCATGCCGTTCGGCAAGCCGGATCACCGCGCGGAGGTTTTCCGTGGCGCGTGCAGAGAACTTGCCGACCTCGTCGGGCATGACGTCGAAGAAGCGATTTCCGAGCCAGAGGCGGGTGAAGTTGCCGCCATTGGCGGAGAAGTCCCGGAACATGCGTCCGTACCACTCCAGCGTCTCGCGGTCATGAGTGGCGTCATCCGTTGCGTCAGGCGGGCAGCGGTGGAAGCAGATATTGAGGCCAACCGGGATATAGGTGGCGCCGGCGTCATCCGCGAAATAGCGGCGGCATTGAGCGGAGATTTTCATTGAAGTAAAAAGTTATGACCCCGTTTCCCCGAAAACTGATTCCGTGAAGTTGGCTCTTTTGCGCCATGATTCCGTCGTTTTCCGGTGGCGTATTCCCGGCACGCCCCTCAAAATTCCTACCCCTGACGCAAAATCACCAGCTTCACGGAATCAGCGGAAAGCCGTGATGGCGTGAAGTCCGCGGCATCTGCCGTATTGTCGCACCCCATTTGCGGCGGCGACGCTCTTCACGCCATCATGGCATGCCGTGGCTATTTGAGGATCATCGTCCCCCAGTTGAGGGGCGAGTTGTAGTTGGAGTTGTTGCCGGTCCAGAAGATTTTGCGCAGCGCGGCCGTGCCCGCGTCATCGGCGTCGGCGGCCTGGAAGCTCATCAGCAGCTTCATCCCGGCGCGCGGCTTGAATCCGGCCTCCAGATCGCGCCATGGGATGGCGGCTTCAAGCAGGTATCCGCCGTCGGTGATTTGCGACACCACCCGCCATGGGCATTGGCCGGGGCGGCCGGCGACGGCTGCGGTGGCCTGGCGGTATGGTCCATCCGGCGTCCCCGGCGCCAGGAAGATCTGCAGATCCGTCGGAGTCATGACTGCGGAATGTGCCGGCTTGTGCCCGGGTGCATCCGGATCCAGGCCGATGAAGAGCTCCACGCAATCGGACATCCAGGCGTCTGAGGGGCTGGCAAAGCGCACGACGGCGTTGTCATGGACACGGAAGAAGGCGTAGAGGAAGTTGTCATCCCAGGCGAAGCGCGCCTCGCAGGAGATTTCGGCCGGGTGGGTCCAGGACTCGATGCCGTATTTGACCTGCTCAGGCAGCATCGCGTACGCGGCGGGCGCATTCGGCCAGTCATCCGGCTTGCCGTCGATGGCCTTCGGGGCCGTCGCCCGGAGGGCCTCGGCCTGGGATGACGGCGGCACGGCGAAGGCCGCCGTGGAGTCAAAGGGCGGGATGACGATGGCGACGGGGCTGGCGTCATTGACCGCGACCATGAAGGTGTTGGCGGCATTGGAATTGGCGTATTCGATGATGGGGAAGGCCATCCTGGTGGTCTCGAATTTCCGGCTGACGGCCTGTTGCTGGTCGGCGGCCATGATCCAGCCCTTCGGGGTGTCGGTGATCGCGGCAATTGCGGCCTGGCCGCCGATGCCGCCGTTGTCGGCATAGATCGCCAGCACCAGTCCTTCGTCGCCGGTCAGTTCCAGTCCGCCATGGATCTGGAAGTCGGAGGCGCCCATGGTGAATTGCTGGACGATCTGCTTCATGGCGGCGGCGTCCATGCCGTCGGCGCGCAAATAGACTGGCGCGGTGTCGATCACCAGCGCGCCATTTGCCGGGGTGGCCAGCGGTTCGCCGAAGAAATCGAAGCGCCGGAAGCCGCTGGCGGCCTTTGGCGGCTGCAGTTCACCCTGTCCCTTGATGTTCCACAGTGCCGCCACGGCGCTGTCCGTTCCCTCGTAGAATCCGCAGTATACGGAGTCCGAGAGCTTGATCAGCTCCACCGGGGTCATGGGGCCGTCGATCATGCGCGCCAGGCCATTGGCGGCCAGCAGTTCCGGGGATGGCGAGCCGTCGTATTCGGTATGCCACAGCCAGAACGGGTCAAATCCGGAGATGGTCTTCGCGGCGATGTGGGTTTCGGCGGTGACGTCGGCAAACCAGAAGCACGGGCCCTTGCCGACGGTGGAGTCGATGATGGCCTCGCGCATCAGGTATTCCGCGCGGTCGCGGAAGCTGTTTACGCGGTAGCCGGGGGTGCAGCTGTAGCTGTTCGGCACGGCGAATTTGCGTCTGCTGTATCCCAGTTCCATGATGGAGTGGCTTTTTTCGGTATGCCATACCGGGATGTCGCGCCCGTGGGCCTTGAGGCCGTCGCGGATCTTCCCGAGGAAGTTCTCGGCGCCGTCCAGCGTGCGTTCCGGCATCTTGTTGGAGTACATGTGGACTGAGATGGCGTCGAAGTGCCTGTATCCATCCTTTTCCATGATGGCGCGGGTCCAGGGCAGCGGTATCTGTCCGAAGTCGGATGTGGTGCTGCCGGCCACGATCCAGCAATCCGGGTCCTCCTTCTTGGCCTCTTCGTAGGCGGCCTGCATGTATACCAGGTACTTCTCGGGCTTGATGCCCCAGCCGTCCGGTTCATTGAACACCTCCCAGGCGGGGATGCGGCCCTTGTAGTGCCGTGCCAATTCCCGGACGTATTTGCGCCAGGCGTCGAGTTTCGGGAATGCCGCCCGCTCATGGCTGGCGGCGTGCGCGTCATCGGTGCGCTCCTCCACCGCCCACTTCGGGATGCTCCCGTAGAGGAAGTCGTTGCTGAAGAAATCCGGGCCGAGAATCGGCATGAGGTTGAGTTTGGCCGCATCGGCCCTGGCCATGATTTTGTCCGCGTTGGCGAAGGTGACCACATCGGGTTCCGGGACGATCTTCTTCATCGAGAAGTCGTGGAATGGGCGCACCCATCCAAAGCCCAGGGCGCGCAGGATCGGCTCGCAGCCGCTGTCATGGCAGCCCAGCGGCCAGTCCTTCGGCAGTTTTTCCTGGTATTGCATCGGCTCATAGATGCCGAAGATGATCTCGTCATACAGTTCGTCGTCCGCCGTGGTGAAGTACGCGCGGTAGTAGCCGCATGGCAGCGCCGGCACCGGCAGATTCTCAAGGCGGTTGCCATTGGCGGGGATGACGGCGGCGACGTCGCCGGCGGCGCGCTCCTTGTCCCAGTAGTCCTTGATCGTGTATTTGACGCTGCGTTCCACATCGGCGCCGGTGTTGTTGCGGAAGCGCAAGGTGAAGGAATAGTCGCCCAGGCGGCTTTTGAGCAGCAGCTTGTCGCCGGGCGACTCCAGGGCCGCGCCGAACTCGACGGGCTCGCCCTCGTAGTCGGTGGCCGTGTCCCCCTCCTCCAGCTGCACGTCGTCGACCCACAGGGTGCCGTCGAGCATGGAGGATCCGACATTGACGAAGATGCGGCAGTAGTTCTCCTTCCGCCGCGGGAAATCCGGCTTGAAGGTCAAGGTGTAGCGTCTCCATTCGGTGTCCACCGCAAAGGTTTTGCCTTGGCCCTCGTATTCGGCGCAGGACAGTGAGGCGAAGAAGTTCTGGCGGTCGGCCTTCATCCAGGCGGAAACGGTGTAGGTCTTGTCCTTGTCCAGCTGGATCGGGCAGAACCAGACGCGGTTGTGCGTTTCATGCAGCGCGACCTTGGAGTAGTCCTGTGCCGTAAAGCGCAGGGAATAGCGGCCGCTGTGCGCCGTCGTGTCGTCGAACGCCGGCTGGATGGCCGGATCAATCCACCCGAACCACCAGCTTTCGGCGTGATATGCATTCATCCCATGGGGGCCGACCTCAAAGCCGCTGCCCTGTCCCAGCAGGTTGCGTTTTCCGCCGGTCTTCGGCGCCGGGTCGTTTCCGGAAGGCAGCTGCTCGATGTCGATTGATTTCACCACCGCCTCGCCGTCGCCGCGGATGATGCAGTTTGCGCGGATTCGGTCGCCGTCGCGGGCGGTGAACTCCAATTGGGCGGCATTGCCGTGGATGTCGGTGCTGTACTGTCCGCGGCTGGCATCCGGGGTTCCCGGGAAATTCACCATCAGCTCCGGATTGATCGTGGCGTCGCAGCTGGCCAGGCGGATGCTCACCCGGTAGCGTGCCCCCGGCGTCGCCGGGACGCCGTGTTCGTTGAAGAAGTATACGCCGTCACCTCCCGGCTGCTTGGTGAGGCGATAGCCGCCGCCATCCGGCAGATATTCCATGGCGCCTTCGCATTTGCTGTTGTATATCATCCAGCCGAGTTCCTCGCTGAGGATCTCGCCGGCAGGCAGCGAAATTGCCAGAAAAAGCCATAATGCCGGCAGAAACGATTTTAGGATTTTTGATGTAGACATGGGTGGGATGGGGTAGTTGCGGGTCTGGTGGGTGGCGTGGGAGGTGGAGGGGAACGCCCCCCTCCGTTCAGGGCGGTTACAGCGGCTTCCAGTCTTGCGTCAGGGTGGCGGCGCCGCCACGGTATCGGATCATCTGAACATGGCCGTCGGAGAACATCATGGGGCTGGCGAGGCTGTGCGCCCATCCCGGCGCGTCAACCGCAGTCAGGGAATTGGGGGAGACCATGGTGTAGACTTCGCCGCGGTCGTCATTATTCATGTTGAACTTCATGTCGCAGAGCAGGGCGCATCCGGGGACCAGCCGGGTCAGCATCCGCGACCATTCACTGGGATTCCCGGCGTTGCCATCGAAGTTGTACGACGAATATTTGCTGCCGGGGAGGTACCATCTTTTCTGGGTCACGCCATACGACGTGCCCCACACCGCCGGTCGGCCGGGCAACGCGGTGGTCACCGCCGAAGGGCAATGCAGGACAGTATGGCGGTTCAGGAAATAGGCTTTGGTGCCGAGTACATAGGCGGGCGACAGCCCCAGGTAGCTGACGACATGTCCCGTGTATTCCTGGTTCCAGTATGACGGCGGCAGGTAGTCGTTGTTGTCGCCGGCGTACATTATGAGCGCGGTGCCGACTTGCTTCAGGTTGTTGGTGCAGGCGATCGCCTTCGCCTTCTCCCTGGACTTGGAGAGCGCCGGCAGCAGCATCGAGGCCAATATGGCGATGATCGCGATGACCACCAGCAGTTCGATCAGGGTGAAGCGGCTGCTTTGATGCGTGATACGGCTGTTCATGATGTGGTTCCTCCTGTTTTGGGGTGAAGAAATACGGTCATCTCCGTTGTATTTTCAGCATTATGAAATTCATGCGCTCGGCCTCGGGGGCGAGGAGCCGGGTGGTGCGCAAGGTGACATCCATCAATCCCGGGCGGGCGATTTCGACATCGCCGATGATGCTGGTGCAGCGCTGGTAGTACCTTCCGCTGGCGGGCGAATCCGCCTGCAGTCGCGCGCTTTTGCTGAGGCCGTCCACCCCGAATTCGACAATGCGCTCTCCGCACCATGGCCGCGAGTGCCTTGCGCTTTCGGAGACGCAGGCGACCTGGTATCTTCCGGGATGCGGCAGCCTGATCCGCCAGGCCAGCGGCCGGCCGGGGTGGTTCCAGTCTTCGGCGTTGCCATTTGGCAGCAGCTCCAGCACTCCGTCCACTGGCGACGGGACTTCGGAGAGCACGGGCGCGCCGTCGAAATGCAGCCGCGCCTGCGGCCAGAGGCCGTCAAGCCCCGCGGTGTCCAGCGAAATCACGTCGCCGTCCTGCCGGAACGGCACATTGGCGGCGAGGATGCGGTTTTCAAGGCCGCACAGCTCCAGATGCGGGCGGGCGTGGTCCAGGAAGATCCCCATCCGGCCTTCGCCGGCGAGCACGCGCAGGCCATCCAGCTCCTGGTGGAAGGGATTGCCGGCGTCGCCGTCGAAGGCATCGCCGTTGTCGTGCCACCACCGGGCGACCTCGCGCAGGACCTCCTGGCTTTCCTGCGGCAGGTGGCCCTCGGCGTCAGGGCCGAAATTGAGCAGGTAGTTGCAATGCTTGCCGGCCAGCTCCAGCAGCTGGCCGACGACTTCGTGCGGGCTCTTCCAATTGTGGTCGTTGCGCTTGTATCCCCAGGTGTCATTCAGGGTGGCGGGGCATTCGAGCAATCCGGTGGCGGCGATGCCGGGCAGCTGGTTGTCCCCCAGCGATCCGAAGTCGCCGCAGCCATTGCCGATGCGCCCGCTGATCAGGCATTGCGGCTGGAGGCGCAGGACCGTCTCGCGCAATTTGCGGCTGTCCGCGGCTGAAATGCTGTTCGGGCAGTCGAACCACATCAGCGAGACCTCGCCGTAGTTGGTCAGCAGCTCGGTCACCTGCGGCAGCACCTTGCCGTTGAAGTAGCGCGAGAAGTCCTTGCGGCCAGGATCCGGGAAATCCCAGTCGTTGCCCCAGGATACGCCGCCGACATTCTTCTCGGCCCCGGGGCCCGGGTCGCCGCCGTCCGGCTCGTGCCAGTCCAGGTCATGCGAGTAGTAGATCCCCAGGCGCAGGCCGTATTTGCGGCAGGCCGCGGCAAATTCCGCCAGCGCGTCGCGGCCATAGGGCGTGGAGTCGACAATGTTGAAGGGCGAGTGGGCGGTCCGGAACATCGCAAAGCCCTCGTGGTGCTTGGCGGTGAACACCGCGTATTTCATCCCGGCGTCCCGGAACATCCGGCACCATTGGTCCGGGTCGTAGGCGCGGGGGTTGAATTGCGCCGACAGCTTCGCGTATTCGGCGGCGGGGATGCGCAGGCGCGCCTGCATCCATTCCGCGCAGTATCCGCAGTCCCGGCCATGCCAGAAGCCCGCCGGGATGCTGTAAAGCCCCCAGTGGACGAACGCACCGAAGCGGGCGTTGCGAAACCAATTGCATCTGTCTTCCGCCATGATATTGCGCCGATTGAAGGGTTCCATGATTCTGGTTTGAACATATTATACTAAATCTTCTCACAATAAAAATGGATTATATTGTGGAAAATACTGTACTTTTTCAAAATAAGGCCAGGAGGATGCAACATGGGCGTCGAATTGCTGTATCAATATCATGATGATGAGATGACCCGGTTTGCGGCATCCATGGACTTGCAGCTGCTGTGCTGCGGCCACGCCGACGCCAAGGATGATCTGGAGCAATTCCATCCCTTCCGCAGCGATCCATTCTTCCGGGTCTACCGCCCGATCCGGGGCACTTTGCGGGTGATGGACTGCGACAACACCACGCGGATCACTCCCGGGCGATATTACCTTTTTCCAGCGGAGATGCCATTCCGCATGCTCTCGGATGGCGGCTTCACCCATGACTGGCTGCATTTCAGGTCAAGCGCCCTGGAACACCGCCATCTCAATGCCGTGCTGTCATGCCCGCAGACTACCGAGCTTGACCGGCGATGGGACGAGTTTCTGGCTGAAGCCGCCAGTCATCAGGAACGCCCGTTCGCCAATGTCTGGCGCTCCCATCTGCTGGCCAGGGCGGTGATCACGCCATTTCTGGAAACGACTGACGGCAGGCTGGCCACCACAATGGGTGAGGGCAGGCAGAACCTGGAGCCCGCATTGGAATATGTCAATGAATTCTATATGAGGCCGATCCAGACTCCGGAGCTGGCGGCGATGCTGCATATGGACCGCAACCGATTCTCCAGGGAGTTCCGGCGCCAATTCGGGATCTCGCCCAAGGAGCATGTCGTCAATACCCGGATCCACCATGCCAAGGTCATGCTGCTCACCACCGGCATGACCATTGGCGAGATTGCCGGCCGATGCGGCTTCAACGACGAGTATTTCTTCTATAGGCTGTTCAAGAAGAAGCTCGGGATGACGCCATGCCAATATCGGGACACGATGTACCTGGGGAAATAGCGGCGATGGCGGCAATATCGTGACGTCCCGGGAGGAGGGGCGGACATGACCGGCGGCTGCGGGGGGGGGGGGGCATGAGTGGAATTTGCCGGCGCATGTGTTTTTTTGCTTCCGCCCCCTTGATTTTTTCCATTTTTTTATTATAATTTCTGTGAAACAAATTTCATATACATTGCAACTTCTTTCACCAAAAGCAAGGGCGCCTCATGCCAAGAGAGTCACAAAGCGTTTATACGGTGGCAAAAAAAGCGGGATGTTCTCCCAGCACGGTATCGCGGGTTCTCACCAATTCGACCCGGGTAAATCCGGAGACGCGGTCGCGGGTCCTGTCGGTGATGCGGGAAATGAAATTCATTACCCGCAAGCGGGTGCCGCAGATCGGGGTGCTGGTCTCCAATCTTTCCGGGGCGCAGCTTACCAGCTATGTCTCGCAGCTGCTGCGGCTCTCGATGTTGGAGCTGGTGCGCCGCAACTGCGTGATCCGGCTGCTCAACGGCGAGATGGACGACTGGGGGCAGGACGGCAATTTCGACGCCATCGTGTCGCTGGCCTACGATGAAAGCGTCAATCGGCTGATGGCGAAGTATCCCGCGCCGGTGATCTCGCTCAACAATCCGCTGGTCAGAAGGAAGATCTACGACATCCACTCCGACCACCGCCAGAGCGCCAGGATTGCCACCGAGTATCTGCTGTCGATGGGCCATCGGGACATCATGATGATCTGCCACAAGAGGGTGGTCGGCAGCATCGGCGACTGGGGCATGCTGGAGCGCACCGCCGCCTTTCGGGAGACGCTTGGCCGCCACGCCCTGCGCGACGACCGCATCGCCTACACTGACTGCGAGCCGGTGGAGAACATTCTGCTGCGGGCGCGGGCGGACGGCGTCACTGCGCTGGTGGTCTTCTCCGAAAACGAGATGCGCATCCCGTATTTGCTTGGGCATGTCATGAAGGTGCGCATTCCGGAGGAGATGTCGGTGATCATGGAGGACCTTCCGGGGGTGCTGGATCTGGGGATTCCGCCGATCACCGCGGTGCGCCAGCCCTTTGAGCGGATGGTCGCGGAAATCATGTCGCGGCTGGACCGGATTCTGTCCGGGGAGCAGGTGTCCTCCAAGCCGGTGGTTTTTGAGAACGAGCTGGTGATCCGCGGATCCGTGGCTCGCATCGGCGACGCGGTGCGGCCGGTGAATGCATGATTTTTTTAAAAACGAACAGGAGCAACAATACCATGAACAGGAGCAACAATACCATGGCCATCATCCAACGCCTCCAACGACATCAACAGAAACACGTCTTCACCCTGATCGAGCTGCTGGTGGTGATCGCGATCATCGCCATATTGGCGTCGATGCTGCTGCCGGCATTGGGGAAGGCCCGCGACAAGGCCAGGACCATCTCGTGCGTCAACAACATGAAGCAGCACGGCCTGGGGTGGGTGATGTACCAGGGGCAGAATGACGACTATTTCATCAATTCCACGGAACCGATGCTGCAGAGTTGGGGGAAGGCCTTCTATGAATCCAAGCTGCTGGCGGCGGGGACCTTCTCCTGTCCGAACCAGCGGAGGAGCCCATGGGTCGTCGGCACCCTGGTCACCCCGATGTCGGACTGGACCGCGAACAATTTCGGCTTGGGCACCCACTACGCCTTCAACTGGATCTTCCTGACCGATACCCGAGTCACATCGATTCGCAGGCCGGCGGAGACGGTGCTGCAGATCGAGGCGCGCAGGGGCAGCACCTGCACCACCGAGGACACCGGATGCTCTGAAACCAACGGCTATACCGTCCTGATCACCAACCCATATGCCGGGCAGGTCTGGCCGGGGCATAGCAACAGCCGCGCCTTGAACACGCTGTGGGTGGATGGGCATGTCACCACCATCGCTCTTGGCGCCCAGGGGTTGGCCGGCGTCCAGGGCGCGATGGCCGATGTGGAGGGTGCGCCGTTGCGATGCCGTCCGGCAACCTGGCTGCCGCGTCCATGCACCAGCAAGCAGGGTGAGTCAAAATGGGATCAGCACTGATGTCGCGGTGGGTTCAATCGATGGCGCTGGCGGCAATGGCGGGTCTGGCAGCGGCCGCCGCCGGCAGCCAGGTGGCGCCGGCCATCACCCGTGATGCCGAAGGCGTTGTCCATGCGGGTGACAGCGCCTTTCGGATCATCCATTGGAGCGGCAGCTGGGGGGCGACCATCCAGAACCGCCTCAGCGTGGTCCTCCCGGGCGAGGGTGGCGAGGCCATGGAGGGCGAGGGTGTCCGCCGCCGCGGGGTCTTCAAGGTCATTGGCGGAGTTTTCCGCTATGCGGAGACGGTGCAGGCAATTTCCCCAAGCCGGCTGAAGGTCAGCTACCAGCTGGATTCAGACACTCCGGTGTCGACGGGGACCGTTGCGCTTTGTGCCTCCTTTCCGGTGGAGAGCGCCGCGAAGCGGCTGGTGAAGTACAATGGCAAGCCCTTTGTCATTCCGGAGCAATACGACGGCCAGCGCTGTCAATTCTGGGGCGACAACTGGGAATTCAACACCCTGGAGCTGCCGCTGTCATCGGGGGTGCTGGTGATCCGCGGGAATTTTTCGGCGATGTGGCAGGACAACCGGAAATACGGCGGCAACGACGCCGAGTTGCGCCTGGGGTTCCGTCCCAAATTGAGTGGCGGCATCCGCCACGCCGAGGCCTCCTTTGACTTCGAGCTGCGCCCATACGAGTCAATTCCCCTGGATTTGGCGTCAGCCATGAACATGGGGTTCAGGGATGAGCTTGCGGGAGACCGGCAGGGTGGATGGACTGACCAGGGGCCGGACAACGACCTCTCCATGATGACGGCCGGGGTGCAGGACCTGGGCGGGGTCGTCTTCCGGATCGTCGATCCGCAGGACAATGGCGGCAAATCCTGCATCGTCCTGCGGGGGAGGAATCGCGAGTATTTCCCCGAAGAAGCACAAGTCGCGGTGGAGGGGCAGGGCAGGATGCTCTTTTTGCTCAATGGGCTGGCGTGGCCGCCAGCCGCCGGCGAGGTATGCGGCGAAGTCGAGATCACCTACGACGATGGCAGCTGCGACACCGTGGAGCTGCGCAATGGCGTCGATACCGGCAATTTCTGGTTTCCGCCGCCGCTGAAGAATGGCACGGTGGTCTGGGAGGGGGTCAATGCCACTTCCAATATCGGGTTGTACGCCACCGGGATCAACCTGCGCGACCAGCCGCTGAAGGGGTTGTGCTTCCGCAGCCGCGGGGCGGTATGGATGATCGTGGCGGCGTCGATCACCAAAACTGCAATGCGCCCTGAGCTGTCTGGGCCAGTCGAGCTTCACGCCAATGCCGTCTGGGGCGTCATTCCCCAGGACAACGACGTTGTTCCCGGGTCAATCATCGATTTTTCGGGAATGCTGGATGCGCCGTCCGGCAAATACGGCTTCTGCCGGGTGAGCGGCGAGAATTTTGAATTTGAGCGTCGCCCCGGCGTGCCGGTGCGTTTCTGGGGGGCGAACCTCACCTTCCTGGCCAACTATCTGACCCATGGGGAGACGGATCGCATGGTGGATCGCATGGCGGCGGCGGGGATGAACATCGTCCGGCTTCATCACTTCGACCAGGAATATGTCGCCGGGACTTATTGCAAGATCAGCGATTTCAGGGAGCGCCGCGACCGTATCGACTACCTGGTGGCGGCGTGCAAGAAGCGCGGGATCTACCTGACGCTGGATCTGTTCACCTACCGCTTTGTTTACGGCAAGCCCTTTGGCTATCCGGATCGCCGGCTGACCCCCGTCGAATACAAGGTGCTGGCGCTCTTCGACCCCAAAGTTCGCGCGGACCTGCTGGAGTTTGCCAGATCGCTGCTGGATCCGGTCAATCCCTATACCGGGTTGGCGTGGAAGGATGATCCGGCATTCGCCTTCATTGGCCTCATCAACGAGAGCATGCTGCCGGACTCGGTGGAGCGCAGTCCGCTCTTGAAGGAGGTGATCAACCGTCAATTTGACGAGTATGCCGTGCAAAATGGGCTCCAGGCCACGGATGCCAATCGCAGCGCCCTGCGCGAGCGGTTTGTCATGGAGAAGACCCGCATCCACCTGGCTGAATTGGCGGCGGAGGCGCGGCGCCTGGGCATCAAGGTCCCCATGACCGACCTCAATGTCGGTTGTGATCCGCGCATTGGCATCATGCGCAATGGCCTGGATTTTGTCGACAACCACATGTACTGGGGGCATCCGACCTATCTGGGGAAGCTCTGGGTGCCTCCGGTGGCGATCACCGCCGCCAGCGCGACTGGCGCTTTTGCCGGGGGGCTCAATGTGATGTTCCCGACCCGGCTGTTCGGCAAGCCGTTTACGATCACCGAATGGAACTACGTGGATCCCAATCCCTACAACGTGGATGGCGCCTTCCTCAATGGCGCCTACGGGGCATTGAACAACTACGCCGGATTCTGCCGGTTCGAGTGGGGGATTGTCGCCGACCGCGGCAAAATGGGCGGGTTTGTGTTCTGCAATGACCCGTTGCAGCTGCTGGCCATGCGCGCGGGGAGCTGCTTCTTCCTGCGCGGCGACGTCGCGCCGGCCGCCACCGCAATTCCGATGGTGGTGCCGGCGGAACTGCCGGACAGCTACGCCTGGCGGAGTTTTCCGGAGGTGATGCAGCGCCTGGGGTTGGTCATGCGCACCGGGATGATTGTCGAAGGCAATCCCATTCCCTCGGAGGCCCGGGCCTTTGTCGCCCCCGAGGCCATGCCGCCAATCGAGGGACGGAGGGTGTATTCCGGTCAATTCACTTCGCAGATCCTGTCGGAGATGGTGGCTGACGGGGCGATTCCCCGCAACCTGATTGACTTGCGGCAGGGGCGCTTTACCTCCGAGACTGGCCAGATCGAACTGAATGCGTCCCGGAAAAGCCTCAAGGTCGTCACCCCCAGGAGCGAGGCGGTCCTGGGAGAACCCGGAACACAGCTGTCGGGCGATTTTGCGACCATCAAAATCGAGGGCGCCTTCGGCGCGGTGTATGTCGCCTCCCACGACAGCCGTCCGCTCTCCGAAAGCCGGCGCATCCTCATCTGCCACCTCACTGACCTCAAGAGCGACGGCATGCGCTTTCTGGATCGCGGCATGTCAGTCGTCGGCGATTGGGGAAGCGACACCATGCTGATGAAACGCGGCGGCGCCGAAATTGTCCTGAAATGCGATCCGGCAATGAAGCTGTACGCGTGTTCCACGACGGGAGGGCGGCTCTTTGCCATCCCGGTGCGCGCCGCCGGCGCCGGCGCCATCGCCTTCACCGCCCGGAATTTTGTCGATGGCCAGCCGGTTTGTGTCTACGAACTGGTCGCCGAATAATACGGATTCCCAGTCTTGGAATCACCTTGCCTTTAGCCGGGCAATAGAAGAGATATCTGTCAGACGCCAAGAGAGGGGCGCGATCGGAGACCATCCGGACGCGCCTCTTTTTTTTTTGTCTCAGTCGGAACGGATGGGAATGGCGTCAAAAGCCACCAGCCTCGCGGATCCAGGCATTTTTCGCCACCTGCGCGATGGCGTGCCATGGCCTCCGCTTTCCGCCGTTCATGAAAAAATATTTGAAAAAGTTGTCGTTGCGGGTTGCAATTTGGGAAAAACAGGATATTTTAGGAGTGTTTAGGATTAAAAAGGGTTAAAAAGGATAAAAAAGGGTAGAATAGGAGTGTCCGGCCGCCGGCTTTGATGGCGGGGATGGCATTTTTCATGAGCGAGAACACGGCAAAAACTCGACGTCTCTTCACCGGGCGCTTTCCGGTGGGCGTGGACGGCCAGCGCCGTGTCACCTTCCCCAAGCTGTGGCGTCTGAAGAGCGACACGGATGACACCCAATTCTATCTGGTTCCGGGGCGTGACCATCGCATCCAGGTGGTCACCGAGGAGCGCATGGGCGCCATTTTCGACGCCCTGGAGGAGAACAGCTCGCTTGCGGACCGCCAGGTTGCCGACTCCTTCACTGACATCGCCTCCCGCATCCAGGTTGTCAGCCTGGACAAGCAGGGGCGTTTCGCCCTGAATTCCGAACTGGCGCAATTTGCCGGGATTTCCGACAAGGCGGTGTTCCTGGGATCGCTCAACTACGGCACCCTGGTGTCGCCCGATGGCGCCGGCGACAATGGCTCGCCTTCGGAGAGCAGTTTCGATCGTCTGCAGCAGCTTGAGGAAGCCGTGAAGCGCGCCAGAGTCAGGAAGCCCGCGGAGGAGTAGTTTTTTTGCCCGTCATGGCGGAGGAATTCCGGCACATTTCGGTTTTGCAGCGGCCGGCGGTGGAATTGCTGACTGGCGGCGGCGGAAGCCGGTTCATCGATGGCACGCTGGGCGGCGGAGGGGACAGCGCCGCGATCCTGGAGTCGTCGCCGCAATGCGAAGTGCTGGGCATTGACCGTGATCCGGCCGCCATCGCGGCCAGCCGCCGCCGTCTGGCCGCCTATGGTGCGCGCTTTCATGCCTGGCACGGTTGTTTTTCGCAGCTTGAGGCGGCGGCGCATTCCCGGGGATGGGATAAGGTCGACGGCATTTTGCTGGACATCGGAGTGTCTTCACCGCAGATTGACACTCCGGAGCGCGGCTTTTCCTTCCGATTCGATGCGCCGCTGGACATGCGGATGAATCCGGACAGCGGCGAGCCGACGGCGGCGGACATCCTGAACCATGCCGGCGAGGCGGAGCTGGCCGAGCTTTTTTTCAAGTACGGCGAGGAAAAGAAGTCCCGGCTGGTGGCGCGTCAAATTGTCGAGCGGCGGCGGCTGCGGGCCTGGCGGCGCACCGGCGAATTGGCGCAGCTGCTGGAGTCCTGCATCGGCCGCAGGCATCAGCATGGACTTCCGCCGGCGACGAGGGTTTTCCAGGCGCTGCGGATCGCGGTCAACCACGAGCTTGATGAGCTGGAGTCCGCGTTGCAAGGCGCCGAACGGCTTCTTGCTCCGGACGGACGGCTGGTGGTGATTTCCTTCCATTCCCTCGAGGACCGCTGCGTCAAGCATTTTCTTCAGCAGGCGGCCCTCCCCTGCATCTGTCCGCCGGGTTTTCCCTGCACCTGCCATAAGCGGGTGACCTTTGAAATCCTGACCCGGAAGCCGGTGGTGGCCGATGAAGCCGAGCTGGTGGCCAATCCCCGTGCGGCCTGTGCCAAGCTGCGCGCCGCCAGGCGCACTGGCGCTCAGGCGTAAGAGCCCCCCCCCCCGTTCCCCTTCATGCTCCTCATCTTCCTCATCATCTTCATTCTGCTCATCCTACTCATCATACTCATCAAATGACCGCCATTTCGAGCAATTTCAGCACCATTCCCGGCAGCCGCCGCAACCGCAGCAGCGCGGTGATGCGCAGCAATCTGGCGGAGATCCTGAAATTTGGCCTGGCGATGGGGGGTTTGCTGGCGGTGGTGATTTGCGGCAGCATCCAGCGCAACCAAGCGGTGCAGGCCCAGACCGAGGATGCCCTGCAGCTGCGCAATATGAAGCGGGAGATCCTGGAGCTGCAGAAGCGCTATGACAACGGCGTGGAGGAGCTGGAGCGGCTCAAGGGCGGCAGCAACATTCTTCTGCGGGCGCGCCGGCTCGGGCTGCGTCCGACTGACAGCACTCAGCAGATCACCTGTGGAATCGTCGACGGACGGGTGATTATGTTTCAAGGCAGAAATCGTGTGGCGCAATTCTGACGTTGTTTTTCCGGAGAGATAAAAAAACAGAGGAATCCCCCGACCCGCAGCCTGGAAAGGCGGCGGGCGCTGGTGTTTCCGGTGGTGGCGGCTTTCGGCGCCTGTGGGACGCGACCCTGCCATCGGCTGGCTGCGGCGGGATTTTGAGCCAGCGGATCCGCCTTGGCATCATCTGCCGGGCGGTGGTGGTGTTTTTCGTGTTTGCCGGAGGGCTGGCCTATTTGGTGCAGCACACCTACAAGGTCCAGATCCGCGACGCGCAGATCCTGACCCGGAAGTCGCTGAAGTTCTGTCTGGGCAACGCCATCTACGAGGAAGCGCGCGGGCGCATATATGACAAATATGGCAATCTGTTCGCCAGCGACGTGGCCACCCAGGACATCATGGCGGAACCCCGTCGCTTTGCCGCCCAGCTGGATGCGGCGGTTGAAATCATCGCCCGGAATCTCGGTCTGGAGCCGGCGGCGCTGAAGCGCAAATTCGAATCGGCGATATCATATCGTTTTGGGGTGGCCATTGCCCGGGTGCCGTCGATGAACCGCCGTCAGGCCCAGCTGTTGAAGCTGGACGGCGTCGAGGTGGTGCCGCGCCGTGACGGCGGCAGGATGAGCTACTCGGTGGTTTTCCGTCCGCCGCCGGGGAATTCGGTCGAGCTGCGGCAGCGGATCCATCTGCTGGCCGAGGCATTTGGCGTCGATGAGGACGACCTCAACAACCAATGTGACCGCGCCCGGAAGCGTTTCCGGGAGGTGGTGGTGATGCGCAATGTCCAGCGCGAGGTCTCGGACCGGGTGAGGCAGGAGCTGCGCGATGCGGGAATCAAAAGCGGCGTGCGCCTGGCTGACTCCTGGGAGCGGCGCTATCCCCGCAACAACGAGCTGGCCAACATGCTGGGCTTCACCGACAGCAGCCGCAATGGCGTCTTTGGCATTGAGGCCTTGATGGACGACTATCTCAAGCCCACCCGCGGGGTGGCCACATTCCTTCATGACCGGTGGAACCGTCCGGTGGGCGAGGGGTTGGTGTTCAAGGTGGAGCCGTCGCCGGGGGCTGACGTCTATCTCACCATCCAGGAACCGATCCAGCAGATTGTCGAGGAGGAGCTGGCGGTGATGTGCGAGAAGAACGACCCTGTCCGTGCCTACGCCATCATGATGGATCCGCTCACCGGGCAGATCATGGCGCTGGCGCAGTATCCGCAGATCAACCCCAATGACCGCTCGACGCTGTCGGATCCGGCGCGTTGCCAGGCGCCGGCGCTGGTCCAGGCCTACGACCCGGGGTCGATCATGAAGGCGGTGAGCCTGACTGGCGTCCTTCAGAACCGGGTGGCTGGCCTGGAGACCATGGTGGACTGCGAGGGCGGCAGGTGGTACTATGGCGGGCGGCCGCTGCGGGACTCCCATGGCTACGGCGATCTGAGCCTGGCGGAGGTGATCCAGAAATCGAGCAACATCGGCACCGCCAAGTTTTCGCTGCAGATGGGCGAGGAGGAGATGTTCAAGTACCTGGATGGCTATGGGCTGGGCCAGCGCACCGGCGTGGGCTTCTATCCGCATGGCCGTCCGCCGGTGGTCTTCAAGGGCGAAGCCCGCGGGTCGTTCCGCGCCTATCGCAACTGGGACACCCTGACCATCACCCGCATTCCGATGGGGCAGGGGGTTTCGCTGACTCCGATGCAAATCATGCAGACGTGGTCGGCGCTGGCCAACAATGGCACGATCATGCAGCCGTATATTGTCGATCGGGTGAAATATCCTGACGGCCGGGTGGAATATTCGGAGCCGCGGGTGAAGTACACCCCGGCCTCAGAGGCGGCAGTGGCCAAGATGGTGCAGGCGCTGAAGCTGGTGACGAAAAAGGGCGGCACCGGCACCCGGGCGGCGGTGCCGGGATACGAGGTGGCCGGCAAGACCGGCACCGCGCAATTCTGGATTCCCGCGGATCCGGCGACCGGCCGGAAGGGCCATTACAGCGAGCGCGAGTATTTTGCGTCATTCATCGGATTCGCCCCTGCCGACAATCCGCGCTTCCTGCTATTGGTGTCGGCGGAAAATCCCCGCAAGGGCTACCATACCGGCAGCGGCGTCTCCGCGCCGGTTTTCGGGCGCATTGCGGCACGGACGCTGGAATACCTCCAGGTGCCGCCGGACGACGGGGACGGCAGGCCGCCCTCCGCGCCGTCGGCCACCGCCCTGCGGTGAAGGCGCTCCCGATGCGGCGCTCCCAAAGGCGTCGGCGTCTTTGGGGAGCGCCGGTTCACTCTTAGCCGCTGATGAAATTGCGGCTGATATATTCGAAGCTGCGCGCCAGCTCATCGAATGGGTCGGCGCCATTGCAGTCATCCTGCTCGACGATGAAGTACTTGACGCCGGCGGCCTCGGCGGCGGGGATGATGGCCTTCCAGTCGAGGTTGCCGTCGCCGATGGCGCGCATCTGGCGTCCGCCCTTGGCGCCGACGCCGAAGTCCTTGAGGTGGATCAGCGATTGGCGGCCGGACAGCTTGTTGATCCATTTCACCGGATCCTGGGCGGCGGCGGCGACCCAGAAGACGTCCAGTTCGGCCTTCAGTGCCGGAGCTTCGCGGTAGATGATGTCGAGGAGGAATTCGCCGTCCAGCTTTTTGAACTCGATGTCGTGGTTGTGGTAGCTAAGCTCCAGCCCTGCGGCGGCCATTTTTTCGGCGATGGCGTTGAGGCGCCGGGCATAGAGGACGGCGCCGGTGTGGGTCAGCGGCAGGATGTGCGGCCAGGGGTAGGCGGTGCATTGGCAATTGAGCGCCTTCATGTGCGCAATCTCGCTGTCCAGGTCATCGAAGTAGGTGCTGGAGCCGTCATGGGTGGCGATGATCTTGAGGCCGAGGCCGTCGCAGATTTTGAGCAGCTCGGACTCGTCGATCTTGCCCATGGCGGAGACTTGCACGGCGTCGTAGCCGATCTTCTTGATTTTCTCCAGCGACCCGGCGATGTCGAAGCCGGTCTGGATGAAATCGCGCACGGTATACAGCTGCGCGGCCAACTGTGATTTTTTCATGAGTGTCGGTTTGCTCCTGTTTGGGGTATGGATGCTGGGATTTCGAAACAAGGCGGTGCATTGCTTGGAAATGTAATATCCGCCGTCGATTCTGCATCTGCGCCCGTGCCGATTTTGTGTCCGGGGTGCGGCTTGCGAATCCGCGGCGCGACTGATTTTTTTTTTCTCGCCAGAGCGGCTCAATCAATAACGAAAGCGAGGGCATTGTCAGATTCACGGGTCGCCGCGCCAGATGCCGGCCATGGGCGCTTTTTTCCCGGCAATGCCCTGTTAGGGGTATATATTCTGCGCGATTCCCGTTTCCCATGCAGCGTATCCTCTCTATCCACAGCCAGTTTGCATCATGAGCGAAAATTTCTTTTTTGACAACCCGGATCTGGAATTTCATTTCAGGCATCTGGACTTGGACGAAGTCCTGCGTCTGCGCGAGAATGATTTTGCCGATGTCCGGGAGTTTGCTGATGCGCCGGCGTCGCTGTCGGCGGCGCGGGAGGCCTGCCGTCGGCGCCTGGAGGAGGTCGGGGCGTTGTCGGCCAGGGAGTTTGCGCCGCGCGCCACGCAGGTGGACCGTGAAAATGTCCATCTGGCCAATTCATGGGTGGAATATCCGCATGGAACCCAGGAGAATCTCAAGGTGCTGCGCGAACACGGGCTGTGCGGCGTGACCTTGCCGCGGCGCTACAAGGGGCTCAACCTGCCGACCACGATTTACACGATGATGACCGAGATGGTCTCCCGTGCCGACGCCTCATTGCAGAACCTCTTCGGGTTGCAGTCGATTGCCGAGACGCTCTATCGCTTCGGCAGCGATGAGCAGCGCGAGCGGATGCTGCCGCGCTTTGCCACCGGCCAGGTCGATGGCGCCATGGCGCTGACCGAACCGGAATTCGGCAGTGACCTGCAGTCGGTGCAGACTTCTGCCACCCTGGACGAAGCCACTGGAAAATGGCGCATCAACGGCCATAAGCGCTTCATCACCAATGGCCGTGCCAAGGCGTTGCTGGTATTGGCGCGATCCGAGGCGGGAACCCGTGACGGGCGGGGGCTTTCGATGTTCCTGGTGGAGTCCTGCCCCGAGTTGAAAATCAGCGGCATTGAGGACAAAATGGGGCTGCATGGGTCGCCGACCTGCGAGCTCAATTTCAAGGATGTCCCGGCCGAGCTGGTCGGCAGTCGCCGGATGGGGCTGATCCGCTACGTCATGAGCCTGATGAACGGCGCCCGGCTGGCGATTTCCTCCCAGGCCGTCGGGATCGCCGAGGCCGCATACCGCTGCGCCCGCGAATACGCCGCCACCCGGGTCCAGTTCGGCAAGAGCATCGACCAGATCGGCGCGGTCAGCGCGATGCTGGTGCGCATGCGCACTGCCGTGCTGGCCGGCCGCACCCTGCTTTATGCCACCAGCCGCTACGTCGATTTGCGCGATGTCCATGACGACCGCTGCCGCAATGGCGTCGGCGATGCAGATGACCGTGCCAAGGCGCGTGAATATGGCCGTCTTGCCGACGCCCTCACGCCGATGGCCAAGGCCTTCACCACCGAGATGTGCAACCGGGTGGCCTACGACGCAATCCAGGTCCATGGCGGCAAGGGATATATGCGCGACAAGCTGGCGGAACGCTACTATCGCGACGCCCGCATCACCAATATCTACGAGGGCACGACCCAGCTCCAGGTGGTGGCGGCGATCGCCGGAGTGGTCAAGCGCACGCTCGACCCGGTATACGACGAGTTGTCGGCGTTGCCGTACTCCGGACGTCTGGCGGAGTTGGCGGCGTGCTTCGGCCAGGCCCGCCGGCGGGTTGGCGAGGCGGTGTCGGCCATCGAGGCGGTCAAGGACAACCCGCGCTTTTTCGACCAGATGGCGTTCAGCGTGGTGCGGCTGGAGACCATCGCCTTCATCGGCTTTCTGCTGTGCCGGGACGTGCTGGCCGACAGCGCACGGTTGCCGCTGGCGGAGGAATTCGCCGCGGAGTACCTCCCCGAATTCGAGATGCATTTCCGCTATGTGCAAAATGGCCGCACGCCGGACTGCGCCGTATTGGAGCTATAGTCCAATGACGCCGCCGGCGTTGCATGGCTGGCGGCGTCCCTTTACGTATCACACACAGTTATCACACGCCCGAGACATGGCAGGGGCATCCCGTCGCGGCGGGACGCCAGATGGCAGATGATTATCCAAGGCAACCTGAGTGCGGCGCAGCAGGACAAATCCCAGCGGAACTACTACAAGTTCTGCGCCCTGAACGGCTTTTCCTACATGTGCGTCGGCGAGACGATGATGATCCTCTTTGCCGTGCGGCTGGGGGCGCCGAACTGGGCGATTTCCGCGATGGGCGCGATGATCTTCATTGGATTCCTGCTGCTGCCGCTGGGGCTGGTGCTCACCAGGCATTACGGCGCGGCGATGACCCAGGCCATCGCGTGGGTCTGCCGCAACCTGGCGGGATGCTTCATTGCCTCGTCGGCGCTGGTCGATTGCCTTGGCTTCCACCTGACCGCGGTGGCGATGATCCTGCTGGGGGCGTTCGCCTTCTATGGCTTCCGGGCGGCCGGAGTCATCATGTCCCAGCCATTGATCGGCGGAATCAGCAGCGGTGAAAAGCAGGCGGCCGTGGTCGGCATCGGCAATGCGATCTTCTACATCATGTCGATCAGTGCGCTGGTGATGCTGAATTTCATCCTGAAATGGAAATCGAACATCTGGATTCTGGCGTCGATCATGGTGGTCGGCGCCGCCATGGGGGCGGGGTGCTTTCACTTCTTCCGCCAGATCGACGAGCCGGATGCGCTGAAGAAGTCCGCGCAGAAGCCAATTCTCCCGCAGGTAAGGAGGCTGTGGAGGATTGCGGACATCCGCCATCAGGTGTACGTGGTCTTCGCCATGAACACCTGCATTGCGATGACGGTGCCGATGGCGATGCTTGCGCTCAAGCGCGGATACGGAATCGATGACCATACCGCGATGTTCTACAGCATCTTCCAATTTTGCGGATGCGCGCTGTTTTCCTATCTTGTCGGGCGGCTTTCCAATTTGTTCGGGCCGCGTCAGATCCTGCTGGCGTCATACGCGATGCTGCTGGCCAGCTGCCTGGCGTGGTATCTGTCCCCCGACAGGCCGGTCTGGCTGTTCTGCTGTGCGATGCTGGTTGTCTGCGGCGGCGCGCGCGCGGCTCTGGAGGTCGCGCAGGCGCACTATTTCATCAAGAACACCAGCCGTGACGACCAGGTCGCCGCTTCGATCCTGATCTCGGTCTGCGGCGGCTTCCTGGCCGGCGTGGCGGCCACCGGCGTCAGCGCCATGCTGTTGAGGCTTCTGGTCAAGCAGAACACCATCGAGTGCTTCCGGAATTTCTTCCTGGCGGTTTTGCTTTTCATCCTGCCGGGGCTGTGGCTGATCTGGAAGCTGAAGCCATTGGCGAAGAGCCGCCGGTTCCTGAGGATTCACTTCCGTCATCCCCGATAGCCGGATTGCCGGGCGCGGATGGCGAAAAATGGCAGATTATTACATCATCTTCCGTTTTTGTTTCTTTGGATTCATACCCGGATTTAGTATAATTGGGGCAACTTTAAGGCGCATAACACTATCCAATTATGACTAATTCCATAAAGAAGCTGCAGTTATCGGTTGATGGCGATGGCCGGATCGGCTCGTTGCGGTGGGGGGAATGTGAGTTTGCCGCCCTGCCGGATCAGCAGGATGGACTGTTTGTCCTGCAATTTCGCGATTTCATCGGCACCGCGTATCGCGTCAGCCAGGGTGATTTCGACCAGGTTGCGGTGGACGGCTGCAATGACGGCGGCTGGACAATCGTCTGTTCGCAATGCCGGGCATTGCGCGGCGTGGTGGTCACGATGCGCATTTCACCATCTCCGGACGGTTCATGGCGCTGGGGGATCACGGCGGTTCCCGGCCGGGACTCCTGCCAGGTGGAGTGGATCGACTATCCGCGGCTGCCGTTGCGGCGTGATCCGGCGGAGTCGTTCCTGATTCCCTTTGCGGAGGGGACGCTGATCCGCGATTTGCCCCGGCGCGAGGAGCGGGGCGATTTCCGGGTCGAATATGCGAGCTATCCGCTTTCCGGCGTCGGCAGCTGCTATCCCGGACCGGCGGCGATGCAGTTCGCCGCGGTGTTCCACGGTTCCGCCGGACTTTATATCGGCTGCGAGGATGAGTCCCACGCGCCCAAGCTGATGGATTTTTCCACCCGTGGCAGTGACGGTCGTTGCAGCGTCTGCCAATGCTTCACCGGCGGCGAAGAGAGCCCCGGTTTCGAAGTGGTCACCCGTGGATTCGACGGCGATTGGCAGTCGGCCGCCGCCATCGGCCGCCAGTGGATCGAGCGTCATGATCCGTTTCTGCCGGCGGCGATGACAACGCAGCGGCTCGCGTGGCTGGCGCAATCGCCGGTGGTGGTCGCCTTCGCCGTCCGCGGGCGCGGACTGGATTGTGCAGGAATGGCGCCAAATGACTACTTCCCCTATTGCCGGGCGCTACCGTATCTGGAGGAGTTCCGCCGTCGCTGGCATTCGCCGCTGCTGGCGCTGCTGATGCATTGGGAAGGCACCGCGCCCTGGGCGCCGCCGTACATCTGGCCGCCATACGGGGGAGTGGAGCTTCTGAAGGCCTTTGCCGACAGGCTTCATGAACACGGCGACCGCATCGGGCTGTATGCCTCCGGAATCGGCTGGACCCAGCAAAGCGTGCTGCTGCCGGAATACGACCGGCGGGAGCAATTCGAGGCGGAGCACATCGCCGATGAAATCTGTACCGGTCCGCATGGCGAGGCGTGGTCGAAAAACTGCAACGGCGCGCAGTCCATCCGGCTGGGATATGACCTATGCCCCGCAAGGGAATTCACCAGGCAGACCGTCGTCGGGGAAATCCGCTCCGCTGCGGCCGCCGGCATCGACTACCTGCAATATTTCGACCAGAACCAGGGTGCTGCCGCGCCATTGTGCTATTCACGGCATCATGGCCACCCGTCGCTGCCGGGCGCCTGGAGCACCGCCGCGATGCGGAAGCTGCTTGCCAGCGCCGTCGATGCGGCAGGGGACACCGTCCTGGGGTGTGAAAATGCCGCCGCCGAGCCGTACATGGAATTCTGCCGGCTCAACGACAACCGCAGCCATCTGGCGTGGGGCGCCGGAGGCGAGCCGGTGCCTGTCTATCCATTCCTTTTCCACCAATACTGCTCGGGATTTGCCGGAAATGGCGTCTGCCTCTCTGAATGGATCGATACCGGGCGCACGCCGTTTTTCGCCCAGTGGAGCCTGGCATGGAATTTTGTCAATGGCAACCTGCTTTCCGTGGTACTCAAGGACAATGGCAAAATCCATTGGAACTGGGGGTTGTCATGGGATTTGCCCGAGCCGGAGCAGGCGCCGTTGCATGAGCTGCTGCACAACCTGTGCGCCTGGCGCCAAGGTGAAGCGGCGCAGTTCCTTGCCGTCGGACGGATGGAGGAGCTGCCGGCGGAAATCGACTGCGGCAGCCGTGTCGTCTTCCGCCGCAAGCTTCCGCCGGTGACGACGCCTTCGGTGCTTGCCGCATCCTGGAGCGCCGGTGGCCGCCATTGCATCATATTGGCAAACTACGGCACTGGTCCGGAGGTATGCGCCGTGCGGTTCAAGGCGCACGCATCCGGACAGGTCGCCAGGCTGGAGGGCGCGCCCGAAGGATTTGCCGGCGTGTCTCATCTGGAGCTGTCGGTGCCGCCGCTGAATGCCATGATGATATTGCTGGGGTAAAAAAACAGCGCATCGGCTTTTTTTTTGAGGGGGCGGGGGTGGGCATCAGGCAGAATTGTCTGGCTGGTGGTGAGGCGCCGGTGTTTTGCGAAGAGCTGCCCCCCCATAATCACATATGTTAAAAAATCAGTCATTTTGGCTATTGCCGGAAATTGCCGACGGACTTGCCGCGAACCGCAGCGACCATGAGTTCCCGGTACTGTGTTTTGAAACCGCCGACCCGGAGTAGAGGCTGCCGCCGTGCTTTCAGGCTGGCGGCGGCGCGGGCGATTTTTTTTTCTTGATGGCTGTTCCGGGTTGCAATTTTTCAAAGAGGGTATATCTTATGCCGCATTCCGAAATCCTGAAGACTCAAGTGGAGTTGTAGCGCAATTGGTTAGAGCATCGCCCTGTCACGGCGAAGGTCGCGGGTTCGACTCCCGTCAACTCCGCCACTTGGAGCCTTCGGTTGCACATCTTGGAAAACTGGAGTTGTAGCGCAATTGGTTAGAGCATCGCCCTGTCACGGCGAAGGTCGCGGGTTCGACTCCCGTCAACTCCGCCAGTTTTTCCACCACCGCATCTGCGTTTGCCACAGGTGCGGTATTTTTTTTGGGCTTCCGCCTGGGGCATGGTAATTGCCGTCGCGCCTTTTCGGCGGGAGTTTACGGTCATGAAGCTATTTTTCCCTCCATCCGCGACTCCGGACGAGGCGCAATGGCGTTCCTGGCGCTGGCAACTGTCCCATGCCGTCAGGACTCTGCCTGGCGCCGAGTCGATGCTTGGCCTGTCGCCCGGTGCGCTTGACGCGCTGGCGCCGACTGCGGCGCGCTATCCGATTTTTGCCACTCCGTACTATCTGTCGCTGGCGCAATCGCCTTCCCTGGAAGATCCGGTGCTGCGTCAATGCCTGCCCGACAATGCCGAAATCCGCGATCAGGACGGCGGCGGTCCGGATGCATTGGACGAAGGGCGCTGTTCGCCAGTGCCGCGGCTGGTCCACCGCTATCCCGACCGTGCGCTGTTCATCACCGGGAATCTTTGCGCGGTGCATTGCCGCCACTGCATGCGCAAGCGCGACTGGGCGGTGGCGTTGCCGCCGCCGTCCGCAGGTGAGTTGTCGGCGGCGGCCGCGTATTTGCGGGCGCATCCCGGCGTGCGCGAGGTGCTCATCTCCGGCGGGGATCCGCTGATGCTTCCGGAGGAGTCGCTGTCGCAGGTCATCGAGACGTTTTCGGCGGTGCCATCGGTGGAGATGATGCGTTTTGGCACCCGGGTTCCGGTGGTGCTGCCCCAGCGCGTCACGCCGCAACTGGCGGCATTGCTGGCCAGCGGGAAGCCGGCGTGGGTGGCCACCCATTTCAACCATCCGCAGGAGATCACCGCGGAGTCGCGGGAGGCCGCCGGGATATTGTCCCGCCATGGCATTGGACTGGTGAACCAGAGCGTGCTGCTCAAGGGCGTCAACGACTCCGCCGCAGTTCTGGGACGGCTTTTCACTTCGCTGCTTGCCATGCATATCAAGCCGTACTATCTTTTCCACGGCGATCCCATCACCGGCGCCATGCATTTCCGCACTGGCGTGAAGGCCGGACTGGAGATCATGGACGAGCTGCGCGGGAGGATTTCCGGGATGGCCTTGCCGGCGTTCGCCTTTGACCTGCCCGGCGGCGCCGGCAAGATCCGCCTTCAGCCGGAGCATGTCATCCGCCATGATGAATCCGGCGCGCCCGTCTTCATGAGCTACGAGGGACGGGAAGTGGCGTACAGGAATTGAAGCCCTGCCGGCGGCGTTGCCGGCACCGTCCAACCACGGCCATGAAAATGAAGCAATATGGCGGCCAGGCCGCACTCATACTGTGCGCAATCATCTGGGGGACTGCGTTTGTGGCGCAGAGCACCGGCATGAGGCACCTCGGCCCGTGCGGCTTCAATGCCGCGCGGTCATTCCTGGCCGGGGTGGTGATGCTGCCGTGCATCATCATCCTGGACTGCATCCGGGGGCGGCGGCCGACCTGGTGGGGAGGCGCCACCACTGCGCTTGCGCGGCGGATGCTGCTGCGGGGAGGAATCCTCTGCGGGCTGGCGCTGGCGGCCGCCTCGCTGGTCCAGCAGATTGGCATCAAGTACACCACAGTGACCAAGGCGGGGTTCATCACCACCTTGTACATCATCCTGGTGCCGCTCTTCGGGCTGCTGCTCGGGCGCCGGACCCGGCGGCTGACCTGGCTTTGCGCGGGAATGTCGGTGGCCGGAATGTATCTGCTGTGCTGCGCCGGCGAGTCCGGGATCGCCTCCGGCGACCTGCTGCTGCTGCTGTGCGCGGCGCTCTTCGCCTGCCAGATTCTCGTCATCGACCACTTTGTGCCGCATGTGGATTGCGTGAGGCTGTCGTGCCTGCAATTCCTCGTCGTCGGCGTGGTGTCGCTGGCGATGGCGGCATTGCTCGGCGAACCGCTGTCGCCGGATGCGCTCTCCGGGGCCGCTTTTGAGATATTCTATTGCGGGGTGCTGTCCAGCGGCGTGGCCTACACCCTGCAGATCATCGGACAGAAATATGTCCATCCGGTGGCGGCGTCGCTGCTGATGAGCACGGAGTCGGTTTTTGCCGCATTGTCGGGATGGCTGATACTCAGACAGCCGCTGACTCCGGTCGAGCTGGCCGGGTGCGTGATCATTTTCACGGCGGTGGTCATCGCCCAGATACCGGGCAGAGGCTGACTTGCTGTCGGGGGTGCTTGCAAATTGTGGAAGTGCGTGCATCTTATGGAAAATGACGCGGTGGCGTCGGATTGCGGAGGACGCGGCCTTCCGTGCCAGCAGTGTCGGAGGCAAGAACTGCCATGCCAAGGAACACAACACCATCAACAGCAATATTCTCCGAGGATTGCGTCGGAATGCGGGCGGATTTCCCGCTCCGGATCGTCCGGGATCGCCAGATGACCTGTGTGCCGCAGCACACCCACACCTTCACCGAGCTGGCATTTGTCGCGGAAGGCAGCGCCTTGCATTCCCACACCGACCTTAAGGGCAAGACGCGCTACGAGGGGCTCATTCCCGGCGACCTGTTTTCGGTGCTGCCGGGGGAGAGCCACGAGTTCCACCAGGGCCGGAGCCTGGTGCTGTATAACATCTACCTGCATGAGCAGCTGCTGGCGCCGTATGTGCAGCCATTCCGGCTGCCGGGGTGGAGCCGGCTCTTCCACCGCACGACCGCACGCACGGAGAGCATCCATCTGTCGGTTGCCGACCGCATCTTTGCATCGCAGTGCCTGGACCGGGCGATCCGCGAGGAAAGGAATCGCCAGGACGGCTATGAAGCGGTGATGATCGCGCTGCTGCTGGAGTTCCTCATCCCCGCCATCCGCAATCCGGATTACTGGATCCAGCCGCTGGACGGCGGCAGCTCCGGGGTCCTGGAATCCGTCAGCATGATGGAGGAGAGCCCGGAGCGCCAGTTCACCCTGGGGGAGCTGGCGCATGTCTCCAATATGAGCGTGGCGTCATACACCGCGAAATTCCGCGAGGCCACCGGGATGTCGCCGATGAGCTATTTGCTGAAGGTCCGCCTGCAGCAGGTGCGGCACTATCTGCGCGATGGCGACCGCTCCATTGAGGAGATCGCGCGGAAATGCGGATTCTGCACCCCGAATTACCTGATCAAGATCTTCCGCCGCGAGACCGGCAGGACCCCCGGACAGTGGCGTCGTGAGCAGCAGGGGTGAAAAATCATCTCCGCATCGGGAAGGCGGGACGCCGAACCGGTTATATTATGCGAAAGTGCATGGCTCGAATCCATGAAGCCGGTGAAGACCGGATTCATGGCCTCGGGCCGTGACGGTGCCGTCAAGTAACAACAACGAGGCGGTGGCAAGGCTGTCTGTCCAGGTGGCGGATCATTGCGGCTTTGAAGCAATGGCGCGCCCACGGGATGATTTTTTTGCAGCCGCCGACAAACACTCCAAGGAGCAATCCGGCTATGGTAAGCTACAAGGACCTCGGGCTGGTCAATACCCGGGACATGTTTGCGAAGGCGATGAAGGGGCATTATGCCATTCCTGCCTTCAACTTCAACAATATGGAACAGCTGCAGGCGATTATCCAGGCCTGCACTGAAAAGGAGTCACCGGTGATCCTGCAGGTCTCCAAGGGCGCACGCAATTACGCCAACCAGACCCTGCTTCGCTACATGGCCCAGGGTGCTGTCGAGTACTCCAAGGAAATCAGCAATGGCAAGGGCGCGATCCCGATCTGCCTGCATCTGGACCACGGCGATTCCTTCGAACTGTGCAAGAGCTGCATCGAGTTCGGCTTCTCCTCGGTCATGATCGACGGTTCGGCGTTGCCGTATGACGAGAATGTCGCCTTGACCAAGAAGGTCTGCGACTATGCCCACCAGTACGATGTGACCGTCGAGGGCGAGCTGGGGGTGCTGGCCGGCGTCGAAGACGAGGTCTCCTCGGAGGAGTCCCATTACACCAAGCCGGAGGAGGTCGTCGACTTTGTCAGCAAGACCGGCGTCGATTCGCTGGCGATCTCCATTGGCACCTCCCATGGCGCATACAAGTTCAAGCCGGAGCAGTGCCATGTCGATCCGAAGACCGGCCGGCTGGTTCCTCCGCCGCTGGCCTTCGATGTCCTCAAGGCCATCGAGAAGCAGCTGCCCGGCTTCCCGATCGTCCTCCATGGATCCAGCTCGGTTCCCCAGGAAGAGGTCGACATCATCAATGCCAATGGCGGCGCCCTGAAGGCGGCAGTCGGCATCCCGGAGGAGGAGTTGCGCGAGGCGGCCAAATCCGCGGTGTGCAAGATCAACATCGACTCCGATTCGCGTCTGGCCATGACTGCCGGCATCCGCAAAGTCTTCCACGACAAGCCGGCGGAATTTGATCCCCGCAAGTATCTGGGGCCCGCCCGCGACCGCATGAAGGCGCTCTATGAGCATAAGGTCGTCGACGTGCTGGGGTCCGCCGGTCACGCCTACGACAAATAGCTCCGGACGTCAATGCGGCGCATCGCGGCCCGGGAGCGGGAAAAAACGGGGAGGGCTTCCCGTCCCGGTGCGCGAAGCGCCGCATCGTCCGGATTGGCGTTCTGGGCGGCAGTGCCTGCGGCTTGGTCACCCAGGGCTTTTTGCGGCGGACGTGGGGAGGACGCGTGGCGGATGCGGCACGATGGGGCAAGGACGGATTTGCGCCCAGGCTCTTCACGCTTCGCCGCAGATGCCGCGGGCAGGGTGGCGAAATGCCGCAGCCTGCCGGGAGCGGAAGAGCGGATGAATGCCGCGCGTTCCGCCCCTTTTTTTTGATTTTTTTGGCGGCAGTGCTTTACAAATTGCCGTTGATGGGCTAAATTTCTGACTGTTGCGCAAATTTGCACCTGGATTCCGTGAAGCCGGGTGTCTCCGCCATGGATTCGCGCGGCGGAGAATTTTTGCGCCAGCGCCCGGAACCTTGATGGTGCATTGCGGGACGCCGTGGCCTGAAGGCGGCTCCCGGATGCGCATGAGAGAAACAGCTTCATGGATTCCCCGTATTGATTCAGGATCAGGAATCCACGTCACCACCTGCTTAAGGAACAATCCTCAGCCATGTTGAAACGCCAATACCAAATCCTGCTGGCGCTCGTCGCCTTGGTCGCAACCGTGAATTTCACTGAAGCCAGGGCCGCGGCCGACTATCGCAATTCCGATTTGCTGGATGTCAATTCGGCGGTGGTGAAGACCGAACTCTATTTGTGGAATCGCTTCTCCGATTTGCTGGACGTCTTCCGCTGCGGAATCGCGCTGGGACCGGGTCTCGGCGCCGAAGTGGCGGTCACCGAGTATCTCCAGCTGGGCGCCTACGCCAATTGCGAACGCGGGATGTCCTTCCCCCATTGCTTCCCGCCCTTCTGGCTGGTCGACTATTACGAGGACAACCAGGATGCATTCCAGTTCCACGGCGGAACCTACGCCACGGCGGCCTTCGGCCCGTGGCGGAAGGAGACCCGCGCCATGGATGCGGATGCGGAGAGCTATCATTTCGAACGCGGCAAATGGGATATCCGGGTCCAGCTGGATCTGGCGCTGGTGCATCTCTATGTGGCGGTGCGGCCGACCCAGATCATCGACTTCTTCACCGGCATTGTCGGCTATGACTTCTGCAAGGACGACATGAAGCTGGACGCCACCCAGGAACGCCGCCCGGCTGACCAGCTGGGGCGCGGGTTGTGCAATGTGCTTTTCGGCGTGGTGGAGATCCCCGTCACCATCATGCGCACCACCGCAAATGAGGGCGATTTCCCGGGATTCACCAAGGGTACGGGCGTGGGCATCTGGCGCTTCCTCTGCCGCGAGGTCGTCGGCGTGGTCGAAGTCGTCACCTTCCCGTTTGGCTGGCAGCCGATCATCGAGCCGGAGTATGTCCTGGAAGGCGGCGTCAGCAACGGTACCTGGAAAGTCTATCGTCCGTCTTTCCACAAGCGCTATTAGGGCAGTGGCGGAGGCAGTAGCGGGGCAGGATCGCCGCCGGTGATGGCGGCGGAGATGCCCAGACGGGAGCGCCGGCGCCTTGGATGCTGGTGCTCCCTGTTGTTTGCCGCCGGGCGGTTTGGCCTTTATCCGGATTTCAGCAGGCCTTGACGGGAACGACGTTCAGGAAAATGCATGGTCGCCACAATACATTCTATGACCGCCTGAAGGCACGACTCGGCAAGCTGGACAACGCCTCGCTGCAGAAGCTGATCCTGATGCTGATTCGCGAGAAGGGCTTTTTCGAGGATATTTTTGACACTGTCAAGGAAGGCATAATTGTAATTGACAGCCGGCTGTGCATCCAAATCGCCAATCCGGCGGCGCTGCAGCTGTTCGGGATGCCGGAGGAGGCGATTGGCGAGCCGATCGCGAAGTACTTCCGTCAAATAGACTGGAGCGAGTTGCTGAGGATTCCGGCAAGCCAGTGGGGGCGTTTTTCGCGTCGCGAAATCCAGATATTCTATCCCGAGCGGCGGTTCCTGTCATTTTATCTCCTGCCGGCGCCCGACCCTCCGGACGGGCAGAGTGAGGAGCAGCTGCTGGCGACCTTGATCTTCCACGACATCACCGAGAGCTGCCGTGACAACGAGAAGACTGTCGAGACCCAGCGGGTGACGGCGATTACGCAGCTGGCCGCCGGAGTGGCGCATGAATTGGGCAATCCCCTCAATGCCCTGGGAATCCGGCTGCAGATCCTCAAGCGAAAATTGGGAGCCGGTGATCCGGAGGAGATCCGGGAGGCTGCCGAGCACTTTGCCGAAATCGCCGACCAGGAGCTGGTGCGCCTGGATGCGATCGTCAAGAATTTCCTCAACGCGGTCCGGCCGACCCAGCTGGAGCTGTCGCCGCTCAATCTCCAGGAGCTTCTGGAATCCGCGCTGGGATTCCTGGAGCCGGAGCTTCAATCCAAGGGCATCGAGGTCAATTTGAATTTCCCCGCTTTGGTTCCGCCGATCAACGGCGATTGCGGCCAGCTTACCCAGGCCTTCTTCAATCTGGTGAAAAACGCCATGCAGGCGATGCCAAATGGCGGGGTGATCAATATCACCTGCACGGTGGATGACGCCTTTGTGCATCTGCGCTTTGCCGACAATGGAGTGGGCATCAGCCGCGAGGACATGGCGCATCTGCTTGAACCCTACTACAGCACCAAGCCGGACGGCCATGGACTGGGGCTGCTGATCGTCGATCGGATCGTGAGGTCGCATGGCGGCGACCTCGCGATAGACGGCAAGCCCGGAGCGGGCGCCGCCTTCACTATCAGCCTGCCGCGCCATGCCCGGCTGGTCCGGCGGCTGACGGCTCCGCAATCGGCACCTAGCGGCTCCGAAATCAATGGAGCGGAAGCATGAGCAGCCTGCCGGAGATCCTGGTGATAGATGATGAACGCAACACCCGGGAGGGGCTGCGTGATGCCTTAGGTGACAAATACCACATCACCCTGGCCGAGAATGCCGAGGCCGGCCTGGCGGCGCTGAAGTCCCATCCGGCCGATATCGTGGTCACGGATCTGCGGATGCCGGGAATGGATGGACTGGAGTTCACCCGCCGGGTGTCCGCCCGCCCGGATGCGCCGCTGATCATCCTGCTGACGGCATATGGTTCGGTGCAGACCGCGATGGCGGCAATGCATGCCGGCGCCTACGACTATTTGACCAAGCCCGTCAATCTCAATGACCTTGAGATGATGATCGACCGCGGCCTGGCGGTGCAGGCGGAAAAACGCAGCGGCGGCGCCAATGGCGGGACGGCGTCGGCGCCGGCCGGGATCATCGGGACTTCGCCGGCGATGCAGTCCTGCCTGGAAGAGGCCCGCCAGGTGGCGGCGGCGCGTTCAACAGTGCTGATCACCGGCGAAAGCGGCACCGGCAAGGAGCTTTTCGCCCACGCCATCCACCAATGGAGCCCGCGCGCCCGCAAGCCGTTCGTCGCGGTCCATTGCGCCGCACTCAACGAGAATCTGCTGGAAAGCGAGCTCTTCGGCCATGAAAAAGGCGCGTTCACCGGCGCCGGCGAACGCTTCATCGGACGCTTTGAGCGCGCGGATGGCGGCACGCTCTTCCTGGACGAAATCGGCGAGATCTCGCTGTCGACCCAGGTCAAGCTGCTGCGGGTGCTGGAGACCCGCAATCTGGAACGGGTCGGCGGCACGACGACGATTCCAATCGATGTGCGCCTGATCGCCGCCACCAACCGCGACCTGAAGGCCATGGCGGCCGAGGGGACCTTCCGGGAAGACCTCTTCTATCGGCTCAATGTGGTCAATCTGAAATTGCCGCCGCTGCGTGAGCACAAGGAGGACATCCCGATGCTGATCGACCATTACCTCAAGTTGTCGGCCGAGGACAATGGACGCCAGCTGAACGGGATTGCGTCGGATGCCACGGCGGTGCTGATGTCCTATGACTGGCCGGGAAACATCCGTGAATTGCGAAATTGCGTCGAGCGCATGGTGGTGCTGTCCCGGGGGACGGTGCTGACGGTCTCCGACATCCCGCGGGACATCATGGATGCCGTGTCGGCGCAATTCAGCGCGGCGACGCCGGGATCCTCCGCAGACGCAGCCGTTGTCACGGACGAGGCCGCACCGCCAGGCGTCGTCGATGCGCCGGGGTCGCCATCGGACGTCGCCGCGGCGACGCTGGACATCCGTGACAACGAGCTGGCGACGATCCGCCAGGCGCTCGAGCGCGCCGGCGGCAACCGCACACGCGCCGCGGAATTGCTGGGCATCAGCCGCCGCACCCTCCAGCGGAAGTTGCGGCAGTATCCGGAGCTGGATCGCTGAATGGGCATCTTCCGGATCCTCCATTTCTCCGACGTCCATGCCGGTCTGGTCGATTTCCACGCCGGATATCTGCTGGACAAGCGCTTTTTTGGCCGCCTGAACCAGTTCTGCCGCCGTCAGCGGTCGCTTTCATTGGACAATATCGGCCGTCTGGCTGAGCTGCATCGCGCCCGCCATATAGATTTCACGATATGCACCGGCGACCTGACCAGCATCGGCTCCCCCGGGGAATTCGACCACGCCATCGGACTGCTCGAGCCCATCTTGGAGGCCGCGGGCGACGCCTTCCTGTTTGTCCCTGGCAACCACGATGCGTATGTGCGGCAAAATGCCGATGCGCTGCGGCAGGCGTTCCGTCGGCTCAACCCCGCCTGCCCGGCAGCCCTTGACGGCCTGCCGGCGGTTGTCGATTGCGGCGTCGCTGAAATTGTCGCGGCCAATGCCGCCAGGCCCTGCCGCATCTGGCAGTCTACCGGCCAGATGCCTCCGGACGCGTGGCAAAGGCTGGATTATATTCTCTCACGGCCACGGCGTCCCGCCAAAGCGCGGCTTCTGGCCTGCCATTTCCCGCTGATCGGCCACGACGCCAGGCCGCTTTCGTGGCGGACGAAGCTGATCGACGGCGACCGTCATCTCATGGAGGCGATTGCATCACGCCGGCTTGACGCGATGCTCACCGGCCATGTCCACTATCCGTTCATCCATCCACTGGGCGCTGCCGGCTGCCTGGCGGTCGGCGCCGGGTCCTTGACGATCCGCAACAGCTGTGCAATTGTGAGCATCGACACCGTCAGCGGGAAGACCACTGCGGAAATAATCAATTTTCAACCGGAATCGCAATGAAACACTACCTTGCTTTTGACCTCGGGGCCTCTTCCGGGCGCGCAATCATCGGCCATTTCGACGGCGAGAGGATCACGCTGGAGGAAGTGCATCGCTTCGCCAACGGGCCGGTGACGATTGACGGCCATCTGCATTGGGATTTCGACGCTCTCTGGGCGGAAATCAAAGCCGGACTGAAGGCGGCGCTGGCCACTGGCGGCGAGCTGTCCGGGATCGCGGTCGACACCTGGGGCGTGGATTACTGCTACTTGGACCCAGACGGCAAGTTCATTGGACAGCCATTCCATTACCGCGACCCCCGCACCGACGGCGCCATGGAGTGGACCTTCCAGCGGATTGACAAGGCGGAGATCTACCGTCTTACCGGTAGCCAGTTCCTGCCCCTGAACTCGCTTTACCAGCTGGCGGCGTCGCGCCGCGACAATGACGTGCGCATCCGCAAGGCCGCGCAGCTGCTGTTCATGCCCAACGCCTTCACCTACATGCTCTGCGGCGACAGGAGTGCGGAGTATACCGTGGCGACTACCAGCCAGCTCTTTGACTCCCGCATCGGCGACTGGGCCTGGAAGATTGTCGACGCCATCGGCATCAAACGCACGCTGCTGCCGGCGATTGTGCCGCCATGCACCGTGGTCGGCGCCCTTCGCAAGGAATTGCAGGACGAGCTGGGATGCGGGGCGATCCCGGTGAGCCTCATCGGCAGCCATGACACCGCTTCGGCGGTGGCATCAGTCCCTGCGGATTCGTCGTCCTCGTGGGCATATCTTTCCAGCGGCACCTGGAGCCTGCTCGGAGTCGAGCTGGATCAGCCGCTGATCAGCCCGGAGGCGCTGGCCGCCAACTACACCAACGAGGGCGGCATTGCCGGGAAGATCCGATTCCTCAAGAACATCATGGGCCTCTGGATCATCCAGGAATGCCGGAACCAGTGGAAGCGGGAGGGGCAGGACTACTCCTTCGGGGAATTGGCCGCCATGGCCGCCCAGGCGGAGCCGTTCCTGGCGGTCATCAATCCGGATGACGCCAGCTTCGTGGTTCCAGGCGACATGCCCGGGCGCATCCGCGAATACTGCGGGAAGACCGGCCAGAAGGTCCCCGCCACTCCCGGACAGATCGCCCGGGTCGCCTTTGAGTCGCTGGCGTTGCGCTATCGCCAGTGCTGGCAGGAAATGGAGACCATCCTGGGCAGAAAGCTGGAAGTGCTCCATCTGGTCGGAGGCGGCTGCCGGAACCAGTTGCTTAACCAATTCACCGCCAATGCCATCGGATGCAAGGTGATGACCGGGCCGGTCGAGGCCACCGCCGCGGGGAATATCCTTGGGCAGATGCTGGCTGCCGGCGATGTCGAGAGCCTGTGGAAGGGACGCCAGATCATCGGCCGTAGCTTCGGCGGCGAGACCTTCCTGCCCCAGGAAGGCGAGAACGCCAAGTGGCAGGAGGCATTCGGAAAATTCACCCGCCTGAGCGTATGAACAAGATCGCCAAGTCCATCCCGACCGCGGCAATGACGCTGCTGCTGCTTGCCGGCGCCCCCCAGTGGCGGCTGTACGCCGCTGACGCCGCTGACGCTGACGTTGCCGCGGTCCCGGCTGCCGGCGCCGGGACTGGTGCCAATGCCGCGATTCCGCAACCGCCTGATTCGTTGCAGCGGCTGATGACGGTTTTTCAGGAATTGCAGGATAAACGGAATGCCAATCACGCGCGATGCGATCGGCTGCTGCGCGGCGAGGCGCTGCTGAAACGCGGTGAAAATCCCGAGGCGGTGCTGGAGGCCGCGCTCAGATTGCAGTTCGCGTCGGAGAAATTCCTGTCGCGGCTGGATCTGGAGCGCACTGGAAATATCGAGTTCAAGGGCGGTGCCGACCGCTATGCCGCGGAAAATGGCACCGGGATCATGCCGCAGGAACAGCGCTATCTTGACGGATACGCAGATTCATTGCGGGAATTCGGAAAAGCACAGGATGCCGAGAGCCGCGCAATCAAGTCGATGCTGTCACGGGTGCAGGAGCTGATCCGCAAATTGCCGCCGCCTGCGGCCTATGAGAATGCCCTGGGCATGAAAATGCGGCTGGTGGCAGTCAGGAAGTTCGCGCCATTCTATATCACCGACGGGCCGGTCAGCCGGGCCCAGTGGAACCGCATGGCGAAACGCAGTGACAGCCTTTCGGCGGCCGAACCGGATGACGATGGGCCGCGCGTGGAGATCGCTTTCCAGGAAGCGCAAAAATTCGCATCCGCGGTGTCGCGGTATCTGTTTTTTGCATACTCGCTTCCCACCAGTGCGCAATGCGCGGCATTGGAGAGATCCGGGAAAATGCCGCCGATGCCGGTTGCCTGCTGGGTGGGGACGCCGTGGCTGGCGGATAAATATGCCGTCAATCCCGACGAAAAAGAGGCGATGGGACGCTTTGGAATGAAGATGGCGGCGCTGTGGGATCCGTCGTCGCGGCTGTTCCGCAATCACCATGATGATGATGAGGAGGATGGACAGCTGCCGGCGATTTGCGGCGAGTTGCCGCAGGCCGCCTATCGCGACCTGGGGATCTGCCTGGCCGCGCCGGTTCAGGCGGGGGTGGCGGCACGATATGATGCCGTCTCCAGGAAAATTGCCGAAAACCCGGAGGCGGATGACGGCGACGATGACTCTGGAAAGGGGGAAGCAGAAAATGAATAGCACAATCCATGTCGCGCCATGCGCCATTGCGGCCATGGCCGTCTGGCTGGCGGCCGCCGCCGGCGTCCGGGGCCAGGGCGCGGCCAGATTGCCGCAGGAAGATGACACGGTTGGCATCCCCGCCTCTATTCTCAATCGCGCCGAGCCGCCGCGCGCCGGGACGACGGCCAGCGGCTACTGCCGCGGAAAATACCTGCGCACCGACGCCAAGGTCATCGCCCGCAGCAAAACCATGAGCTGCGAAATTGTAATCGAAAAGGAGAATTTCAACCAGCCGGCCTTCCGGATGACTGCCATGGAACGGCATACCGTCGAGGAGACCAACGTCTATGAAATGCTCTATCGCGACTTTACGCCCGATGACAGCGGGCTGAATGGCAGCTACTCCTACACGGTCGTGCCGGCATCCGTCTGGCGGGATCCGCCCCGGCAGGTGGTGCGGAACATCATCGGTGCGCCGCTGGCGAACTGCGAAGTCTCGGTTGACGCAGTGCCCTGCATGACTGATGGCGATGGCGTGGTCCGCCGCCCCGGCGGCAGGCTCGACTTGCTGGCTGACTTCGACAACCTCTCGGTGCGGATGAAGAACTACACCATCGCCGTCAAGGGATATTATCCGGCAACTTTCACGGTGTACCGGACAATGCCGCAACGGCGCGCCAATGACGAAAAACGCCTGGACGAGCCGCCGCAACAGGATTTGCTGGTCAATTACAAGCTGGACTTCCGCCCCGGCAACGGCAAACCCGAACAGGACGAACTGGAATGCACCCTTGAAATCCCGGATTGGTCCGGCGTGCTTGCCAGCGGAGTGGAAATCCCCGTCACCGTCCGGGTGGCGAACCGCGGACGGAAGGCCACCAGTTGCCTGCTGGCGCGATCCTTCTCGCGCATCCCCGGGATGAATGGCCGGCTGTTCTATTTCGGCGCCATCCCCCCTGGCAGTAGCGCGTCCTTTACACGCTATATTAAACCCGACGCCGACAACTTGACCAGCATGGCCTACGCCGAGATCCGCTTTTCCGACAGCTGGGGCATCCCCGTGCAGAAAATCGAATTCAAGGCCCCGTTAGTCCATTGAACATAAACATCATCATAACCTGACAAACATGACCTTCATTGCCGCCACCAGGGAAGAAACCGCACAACGCTACGCGGATGCGAAAAAACGCTATGCCGATCTTGGCGTGGATGCCGAAAAGGCCATCAAGACCCTGTCGGAGACCCCGATTTCCCTGCATTGCTGGCAGGGCGATGACGTGCATGGCTTCGAGGTCCATGACGGACCGGTTGCCGGCGGCGGCATCATGTCCACCGGCAACTACCCCGGATGCGCCGCCAATGCCGACATGCTGCGCGAGGACGCCGCCCGCGCCTTGGCGTTGATCCCCGGGGCCAAGCGCTTCAATCTGCACGCCATCTATGCCGAAACCGATGGCAAGGCGGTGGACCGCGACCAGCTGGGGCCGGAACACTTTGAAAAGTGGATGCAATGGGCCGGCAAGCTGGGGCTGGCGCTGGATTTCAACCCGACCTATTTCGGCCATCCGCTGGCCAATTCCGGATATACCCTCTCGTCGGGCGACCCGGAAGTGCGAAAATTCTGGATCCGCCATGGAATCGCCTGCCGTCGGATCGCCGAGGCGATGGGCAGGGCACAAAATGGCCCCTGCTATATAAACCACTGGATCCCCGATGGCGCCAAGGACCAGCCGGCGGACCGGCTCGCGCCACGGCAGCGGCTGGTCGAATCATACGACGAAATCTTCGCCGCCGATGTCAGCCGTGAATACTGCAAGGATGCCGTCGAATGCAAGCTCTTCGGAATCGGCAGCGAAGACTATGTGGTCGGATCGCATGAGTTCTACATGGGATACGTGATGAATCGGCAGAACGTCATGCTGACCTTCGATATGGGGCATTTCCATCCTACCGAGACCATCCATGACAAGATCTCCGCGATATCCCTGTTCCGCAAGGAACTGCTGGTGCACGTCTCGCGCGGCGTGCGCTGGGACTCCGATCATGTGGTGATCTTCAATGACGACTTGCGCAATCTCTTCCAGGAGCTGGTGCGCACCGGAATGCTGAAACATACTGCAGTGGCGCTTGATTTCTTCGATGGCAGCATCAACCGCATCGGTGCATGGGTGGTCGGAAGCCGCGCTACACAGCGGGCGATGCTTTGCGCATTGCTCGAACCCTCGCAGATGCTCCGCGATTTCGAGAATGCCGGCGATGGCGCAATGAAGCTGGCGATGCTGGAGGAGCTCAAGGCCATGCCTTGGGAAGCCGTCTACGACGAATTCTGCGCCCGGAATAACTGCGCCATTGGAAGTGCGGTCATCAATGACCTGATTGATATCGACCGCAATGTCATCCGCAGGCGCTAGCGCGGCGTCACGCGCGGTGTTCAGGGGCACTCTCCTATGAGACAGTTCTTCGTAATTTCCGTAATGTTCAGGGACCGCGTCGGCATTGTCGCGGATGTGTCGTCGGCGATTCGCCAGCTCAATGGCAATCTGGCGGATGTGAGCCAGACTGTCATGCGTGGATATTTCACCATGATTCTGCTGGCCGCCTTCCCGGAAGGGGTCACCGAGGATGTCATCCGCGCCGCAATGCACGAAATCAAGGGGCTTTCCGGTGCGCAGATCGGAGTGATCCGGGCGCAGGAACAGGATGTGGCTGACAATGCCGGAAATGTCCCGGACAATATCGCGTCGGACAGCCAGCTGTATGTGCTGACCGCGTCCGGACCGGATCAGCCCGGACTGGTCATGGCCTTCTCCGGATACCTGCGTGAACGCAATGTCAATATCATCGACCTGGCCAGCGTGGTCGAACGCGGCGAATATACCATGGTGTGGCTTATCAACCTGCCGGCGGGAACCGACGTGCGCAACCTGAAACAGGATCTCGAACAATCACTTGGATACCTGAATATGAAGATCGGATTGCGCAACCAGGCAATCTTCCATCGAACCAACGAAATATAAGATACCTGATGCCAGAGTGGCGAAATGGCAGACGCAGGAGACTTAAAATCTCCGGGGGGAAACCTCTTGCGGGTTCGAGTCCCGCCTCTGGTACATAAGTGCATGGCCGTTAATCGACCGCGCTCACGTTTTCACGACAAGAAGAGCCTCCCCTGCAAGGGGAGGTGGCGCGACAGCGCCGGAGGGGTTGGCGCCGGTCATGACGTGCGTCCGTGCGTGGCCGTAAAACGACCGCGCTCCAGTTTTCACGACAAGAAGAGCCTCCCCTGCAAGGGGAGGTGGCACGACAGCGCCGGAGGGGTTGGCGCCGGTCATGACGTGCGTCCGTGCGTAGTTTGAATAACACGCTTTGTTGTAATAACATAATTGCCAAGGGCGGGACGGCCTTGCTACCCCGGACCAAGGGCGGGACGGCCTTGCTACCCCGGACCAAGGCCGAGACGGCCTTGCTACACCGGACCAAGGGCGGGACGCCCTTGCTACCCCGGGGGAGGCTGAAGAGCGGAGGGGTTGGCGCCGGGCTTGACGTGCCGTCGTGCATGGCCGTAAAACGACCGCGCTCCAGTTTTCACGACAAGAAGAGCCTCCCCTGCAAGGGGAGGTGGCGCGACAGCGCCGGAGGGGTTGGCGCCGGTCATGACGTGCGTCCGTGCGTAGTTTGAAGAACGCGCTTTGTTGTAATAACACAATTGCCAAGGCCGAGACGGCCTTGCTACCCCGGACCAAGGGCGGGACGCCCTTGCTACCCCGGGCGAGTCTGTGTGGGGTTGGCGCCGGACTTGACGCTTACGTACGGCAGGAATTCCTCTTCCTGCCGTAATGCACCCACTGAAAACTCCATTTAATCAAGAAAATGGGCTCTTCAACAAAAATAATGGGTAGCGCCAGCGACAGTGAAAAAGAAGCGCTACAGTAATGTGCAATTTTCCCCCCCCATTCGCATCAGCCAGAGAAAGTCAATGGATCTTGTATCCTTTTATCAACGCGTTCTTTCCCCACCCGAACCATGGTTTGTGTCCCGTATGGAATGCTATGACAATGAAAAGCGCGTGGACGTGTGGCTGGAGCATGTTCCTGCGAAGTTCCGCTGCGAGCATTGC
>CAKUJM010000014.1 GCA_934661755.1 uncultured Lentisphaeria bacterium
CCCTTGAACAAAGGGGGTAGCAAGGGCGTCTCGCCCTTGAACAAAGGGGGTAGCAAGGGCGTCTCGCCCTTGGACAAAGGGGGTAGCAAGGGCGTCTCGCCCTTGAACAAAGGGGGTAGCAAGGGCGTCTCGCCCTTGAACAAAGGGGGTAGCAAGGGCGTCTCGCCCTTGGACAATTATGTTGTTGCAACAAAGCGCGTTCTTATAAAACCACGCATGGACGCACGTCATGACCGACGCCAACCCCTCCGGCGCTGGCGCGCCACCTCCCCTTGCAGGGGAGGCTTTTCTTGTCCTGAAAACGTGAGCGCGGTCGTTTAACGGCCATGCATGGACGCACGTCATGACCGGCGCCAACCCCTCCGGCAACGTTTTTTTTCGCTATTCCCGGCATTCGCGGTAGATGGCATTGCCGACCGCGTCCATGATTGCCATATACTTGGCCTTGTCCTCGAACATCTTGGTGTAGCGCTCGGTGCTTTCCATGTATGCCTCCTGCGCGGTTTCCTCGAAGAATCTCGGGAACTGGCTGTCCTTGAAGATCTGCGGGTCGGAGGATCGGGCGATTTTGCGCAATTTGACGTCATTGAGCAGGCGTCCGAGGAGGTCGTCGATGATGACGCGGTCGCCATCGGTGAAGTCGCCCTGGTAGCGCTCGTTGATGGCGGCCACCACCTCGTCCAGGAGGCTCCGCCTCTCGTCCATCTTCGGGGCGGTGGGTTTGATTTTCGGGGCGGGCAGGTCGGAGGACTTCGTCTCCAGGGCGATGGCTCCCTGGAAGGTCTGCTCCAGCCTATAGAACTCCAGGGTGAGGCTCTTGTCCAAGTCGATGTTCACGGCCGGGTCATCGGGAAGCAGTCGGGAGAGGTAATCGCAGAAGACGGCCTCCTCGCGCAGCTCACGGTCGAACATCCGGGTGACCTGGTCGATGAATCGCTCCCACTTGACGAAGGCGCGGATGGTGCGCCGGAAGAGCGAGCGATTCTTCTGGTCAAGGCCGTTGTAGGCATCCACCACGGGCTTGAGGGCGCTGGAAATGCGTCCCTGCCGCGTCTTTTCCGTAACGCGCATCTCCGCATAGATGGCGCAGACCGCCTTGATGTCGGCGTCGCCATAGACATGGAGTTCGCGCAGCTCCTTCCGCTTCGAGTAGATGCGGTTGACGTCGAGTTCCTCCGCCAGTCCCGTCTCCTGGTAGTACGGCTGGAAGGCCGCCTTGATCTCCTCGCCGGTGTTCACGAAGTCAAGGATGAAGGTATCCTCCTTGCCCGGATAGGTGCGATTGAGGCGGCTCAGCGTCTGCACGGCCTTGACGTCGCGCAGCTTCTTGTCCACGACCATGGTATGGAGCAGCGGCTCGTCGAAGCCGGTCTGGTATTTCTCGGCGACCACGAGGATGCTGCCCTCGTCATGGAACACCGCCTTGGTCTGGCTTTCCGAGACGCGGTTGCCCTTCGAGTCGAGGTTCATGCCGCTTTCGGTGTACTCCGGCCCCTGCGGGTCGGCGGGGTCCCTGATTGCGCCGGAGAAGGCGATCATCACGAGGATGTCCTTGTATCCCTGCGCCTTGATGTAGTCGTTGATGGCGTGGCGGTAGCGCACCGCGGCCAGCCGGGACGCAGTCACCACCATCATCTTCCCCTTGCCGCCGATGGCCGGGCGGGTCTTCTCGCGGAAGGTCTCCACGATGAGCTGCGCCTTCTCCCGCAGGTTGCAGGGGTGGAGTTCCTCGAAGCGCCGTGCCGCCTTCATCGCCGGCGTGGTCGGCATCTCGGGGTTGTCGGGGATGCTCCTGGCCAGCCTGTAGTAGTTGCGGTAGGTGGTGTAGTTCTGGAGCACGTCCAGGATGAATCCCTCCTCGATGGCCTGCCGCATGGAGTAGATGTGGAACGCTCCGACCCTGCCGTCGGGCAGTTTCTCGCCGAAGAGCTGGAGGGTCTTGGCCTTGGGCGTGGCGGTGAAGGCGAAGAAGGCGAGGTTCTTGTGCTGGCCGTGGTTCAGCATCTCCCTGACGATGCGGTCTTCGGAGTCGCCGATCTCCTCCTCGCTTTTGCCTTCGAGCTCGGCGCATTCGCGCAGGGCGTCGGAGGTGTCCGCCAGGGCGATTTTCAGCTTCATCGCGCTGTCGCCGGTCTGGCTGGAATGGGCCTCGTCCACGATGACCGCGAAGTTCTTCTTCCTGCTCTTGTCCACTTCCTCGAAGATGACGGGGAATTTCTGGAGGGTGGTGACGATGATGCGGATGCCGTCGTTGATTGCGTCCCGCAGGTCCTTGGAGGTCTTCTTGTCGTCGATGAGCCTGACCAGCCCGTCCTTGTGCTCGAAGCCGTCGATGGTGGCCTGCAGCTGGGCGTCAAGCACCCTGCGGTCAGTCACCACGATGACGGAGCTGAAGACCGGGCTGTTCCCCGCGTCGTGGAGGCCGGCCAGGCGGTATGCCGTCCAGGCGATGGAGTTGGACTTGCCGCTTCCGGCGCTGTGCTGGATGAGGTAGTTCCTGCCCGCGCCCCTGCCGCGCACGTCGTCGAGGAGCTTGCGCACCACGTCGAGCTGGTGGTAGCGGGGGAAGATGATTTTGCGCTTCCTGACTTCCCTGACCTCACCGTTGTCCTGCCGGACATTCTCCTTCTCCTCCGTGTCGCTGATGAACTTCTGGAGGATGTCGAGGAGGCTGTCCCGCTGCAGGACCTTCTTCCAGACATAGCTGGTGACGTAGTCGGCGTTCCCCTCCACCGGGGGATTGCCCTTGCCGCCATCGCGCCCCGCGCCATTGGAGCCCTGGTTGAATGGCAGGAAGTACGTCTTCCTGCCCTCCAGCTTCGTGGACATGGCGCAGTCATAGAGGTCCATCGCCATGAAGACCTGGACGCGGTGCCGGAAGCGGAAGCACTCCTCACGCTGGTCACGGTCGGTCTTCCACTGGATGATGCCGTTGCCGATGTCCTGCCCGCACAGCTGGTTCTTGAGCTCGATGGCCACGACGGGGATGCCATTGACCACCAGCATCATGTCCACGCTTTTGGTGTTCTGCGCCGAGTAGTGCCACTGGCGGATGCACTGGCAGGTGTTCGACTCGTACTTTTTCGTCAGGTCGTCGTTGAGGGTGGATTCGGGCTTGAAGTAGCAGACCCGGAAGTCGATGCCCCGGTCCTTGAATCCATGGCGCAGGACATGCACCAGGCCATTCTCGGTCACCACGTCCTCGAAGCGCTTGTAGAAGCGCTGTTTCGGGTCGCCGTTGGTCTGCTTGACAAGGCGCTCCCAGTTCTTCGGCTGGGTCCGCTGCACGAAGTCCACCAGCGTGTCGAGGTCCAATGCCCTCTCGACGGAGGCACGGTAGCCCGCATCCGTCGCCCTGGTCCAGCCGCCCTCTGCGGAAGTCAGCCACTCCTGGATGTCGGCCTCGAAGCTCTTTTCAGTATCCGGTGTCATTCTCCCTCCTGGCTCAACGGATGTCGTTTTTTTTCTGGTCTGCCAGCGCTTTTTCCGCCAGCCTGGAATAGCCGGCCTCGCAGAGCATGTCTATGAAGATGTCCTGTCCCGCGCGGCAGGTATCCATGAGGCGCAATCTGCTTCCCCCGCGCCATTCCTGAAGCCCGAGGTAGTGGAAGCGACGTATGCTTTCGGTGATGATGAACGGGGTGATGCCATGTTTGAGGCATTCCTTCAGCAAAATCAGGCGGCCAATGCGCCCGTTGCCGTCCTGGAACGGATGAATTCCCTCGAAGCGCACGTGCATCTCCAGTAGATTCGCGAAGGACTTGTCCGCCGTCTGCCACCAGGAGAACAGCTTTGCCATCTCGCATCGCACGTTTGCGGCCGGGCATGTCTCAATGCCGCCGACCACATTGTCCAGCCGTTTGTAATCGCCGACGGCGAACCACTCCTTTCTGCTGTCAGTGGTGCCGCTCTTGAGCTGGCGGTGCAAGGTCTTGACATATCGCTCCGTCAGCGCCGCGCCGGAGGTCTCCAGTACAATGTCAATGCATCGGAAATGGTTCGCCGTCTCCACCACGTCATCAATGGGCAGGTCGCCCGGCAGGCTTCCGACGGTGTTCGTCTCGAAAATCCAGCGCGTCTGATCATGGGTGAGTCGGCCGCCCTCGATGTGGTTGGTGTTGTAGGTGAAGTCAATCTGGAGACGATGGTAGAGCCCGCCGGAGACCCGGCCGCGCTTCTCCGACAGCAACGCAGAACGGATGCTGGACGGAAGCCCGTGCGCCCGCGGCTTGCGGCCAGGGCGTCCCGCATCGGCTGGTATCCGCCAACACTTGCCCTCGATGGTCGCCCCAGGGATGTTCCCCTTTTCACAATGAAGCTGCACGCTGCGCGGCGTCAGCCCCCATTTTGCCGCTGCCGTGGCGGCCGACATGTATTTCATAAGCGACCTCCCTGCGAAGTCTCCACGATTTGAAACGAAATGTATACCCTGTATTTTTGACACGGGTTTTATGAAAATATATTTCGTCTTGGATGTCCGGCATGGATGCAATCCCGTGTCGTCCGCGGCATGAGACGCTCGTCTGCCATCAGTAAATCCTCCATATCCGCTGGCCCGACCCAATTGATTCCTCGGAAATCAGCCACTCCTGGATGTCGGCCTCGAAGCTCTTTTCAGTATCCGGTGTCATTCTTCCTCCTGGCTCTTCACAAGCTTCTTCACTTCCCGGTCGAAGTCCGACTCGATTGGCTGGGTCCGGTTGAAAACGTCGTATTCGCCTTTCGCGTATTTCTCGGCATCGGCTTTCTTCACCTTGCCCTTGTCCGGCAGAATCTGATATCGCCGGAAATGCAGGAATTCGTCCACACTGGAGGCGAACTGCTCCATAGTGAAGGTGTTTTCACGCTCGATGAGGTCTTCTATGTAGTCGAAGAACCCGGTGACCGCCCGTTCCAGCCGCTTGATTTCCTTTTCCGGAAGGTAGTTCTTGGCCACGGTCACATCGCTCTTCAGTATGCGCCCATCCGGGGCGTGCTTCCAGGTTTCAAGCCCCATGTTCTCCTTGGTGTGGTCGGCACGGGAGATGATAATCTCCGCCGCCGTCTGCCCGGTAATGGCGTAGTGGAACTTGTTCTGCACCATCGCATAGAAGTCGCTGGCCTCCTCCGACCCCCTGTCATAGTCAATGGCGCACTCCGCAAAGATGTCCGTAATCTGCTGCCAAATGCGCCGCTCGCTGGCACGGATGGAACGGACACGCTCCAGCAACTCCCTGAAATAGTCCTTCCCAAAGACCGCACGACCCTGCTTGAGACGCTCGTCGTCCAATGCAAAGCCCTTCCGCATGTATTCCTTCAAGACGCCTGTCGCCCAAATGCGGAACTGGGTCGCACGACGGGAATTCACACGGTACCCCACCGAGATGATGGCGTCCAGGTTGTAGAACATGACTTTCCGCGAGACGCTCCGAGACCCCTCCTGGCGAACTACCGAGATTTCCTCGGCAGTTGCCGAAAACGACAATTCGCCTGATTCGTAGATGTTTTTGAGATGCAACGAAATGTTGTCCGACGAACAGCCGAACAAATCCGCCATCCCCTTCTGGGTCAGCCAGATGGTCTCGTCCTTGACCGCGACCTGGATGCGCGCATCGTCCTCGCCATCCTGGGACTGGAACAGCAAAAACTCCGTCTTCTGCAAATAGTTGTTGTCTGACATCAGCATACCCTCCTTTTCCCAGTTACAACCTCAAAAATCAATGAACGCCTGTAATTCTCCAACTCCTTGATAAGCTCCTCCTTCTCCAAAATGATTCCGTCGATTAATGAACATTTCCTGTCAAGATAGGACACTATGGACGCCTGCTCCGAAAGGGGAGGGAGCAAAACCGTGATTTTTGATAATTCTTGCTTATTAATCTTGGGCATTTTTACTCTATTTGCCGTAATTGCGGCAACCTGCTGTACAAAATACCCAGACAACATTGCATAAACCAAATAGCGAGCGTCCTGAGTAGTCTCTATCGGATACATATCAGCACTACACAGACCTTCAAATTGTGCTAAAAACAGTTTATTAAGCGTTGGCCGAACCTTGGAGTAAATGATTTGCCCTTTATAAAAATGATGATTCCAGCTAATAACTCCTGATTCCTGAACAGTTTTATAATTCTGCAGGAGTCTCGCACTTCCTTTTTCTATGTTATCTGGAGAAATCTGAGGCAAAAAAGGGTATTCTTTTGGAGGAACGAGGCAAGCCTTAATTGATGCTATTTTCCCAAACGGCATCAGGTTCCACCCTTTCGGGATCTCCCCGATCCACTCTACCCCGGAGTCTTTCATTTCGGCGTAGGGATTCAGTCCCTTGGTGACGGTCTCGAAGATGACGGAGGCCTTCCAGGACTTGTACTCCTCAATGGACGCCTTCGCCTCCGTGATGATAGCATCGATAGTCGCGCACTTCTCGTCAAGATAGGCCGCAATGGCGGCCTGCTCGGAAAGCGGGGGTGTTGGAACGATTATTGACTTCATTTCAGACCAACACGTTGTCCAGAGATCATCAACAATTCCATGCCCCCATTTATAGAACTCGTCTGCAAACTGCTCGGCATGAAACAACCAGTCATAGAAACCCGGGTGCATTGCGCCACGAGGAGTCAATACAGTGTTTATCAAGGAGACTGAACCGTCATAAGATGATATGCCACATGAGCCGCGCCTATCTGAGCGACTATTAATAGCAAAATCACCAGCCATGACAAGTTTACGATTGTCACCATCGTTAGTTTTTGCAACAGTTTCCAACTGCGGCAAAATGCCTCGCATTGTCACAGACAAGGGAGGATAATCTTTATCACTAACCTTCGTATTGCGAAGTGTATATAGTGCCCCTATGTCGGATTGTTCCCAATGCCTCGGTATTTCTCCAATCCACTCCACTCCGGAGTCCTTCATTTCGTAGTGCCGTGTCTGTGGCATGGTCATGCATCCTCCCCGAAGAGCGAATGCAGCTTTTCCGTCAGAGTCTTTTCGTGGGCCTTGATGCGCGTGGCGATATCGGCGGCCTTTTCCAGTTCCTTGTAGACATAGAAGACCCGCGTGAAGGGGATTTCGTAGCCGACCCTGGTCTTGGTCTTGTCAATCCACGCGCCGGGATTGTACGGGAGTACCTCGCGGGCGAGATATTCATTGACATCCTCTCCGAGGGGGACGTTTTCCGTGTCGCGGCGGTCGGTGTCGGCGACTGGCCTGCCCTTTTTCAGCACCTTATTGCCGTTCTCGTCCACCATCGGGCTCTCCACGGTGATTTTGCGGTATCCGAAGTCGTCGTTCTCCATCAGCCTGGCGCGGCAGACGATTTCGCGACCGTTGTCCAGCGTCTCCTGGTAGTCCGCCGTGGCATACTCGCCGTAGGCGCGGACGATGAGGGCGCGGCAGGGGTCGGTGATGTCGTTCCGCTTGTTGCCGATGGGCTTACGGCGTGGCTCGTAGCACTGGCTTGCGTCGACGAGCAGCACCCTTCCCCGATGTGGTTCCGGCTTGTTCCTGGTCACAATCCACACATAGGTGGCGATGCCGGTATTGTAGAAGCTGTCGTTTGGCAGTTGCACGATGGCGTCCAGCCAGTCGTTTTCGATGAGATATCGCCGGATTTCGGAGGGTCCGGAGCCGGCGTCGCCGGTGAAGAGCGATGAGCCGTTCTGGATGATGGCCATGCGGCCCGTGCCCTCCCTGAGCTTGGCCACGCCGTTGAGGAGGAAGAGCATCTGTCCGTCGCCTTTGGAGGGCAATCCCGCGCCGAAGCGCCCCTGGGCGCCCTTGCGGGCCTCCGCCTCCACCGCCTTTGCCTCGCGTTTCCAGTCGATGCCGAAGGGTGGATTCGAGATGATGAAGTCGAAGGAATATCCGTCGAACTGGTCGTTGTTCAGGGTGTTTCCGAACTTCATGTTGTCGGGGTTGCCGCCGCGGATGAGCATGTCCGCCTTGGCGATGCCGTAGGTGAAGGGGTTGAGCTCCTGCCCGAAGCTGGTGGTCTCCATTTCGGCGTCAAGCTGGTGGAGGCGCTCCTCCATGCAGGTCAGCATCTGGCTTGTGCCCATCGTCATGTCGTAGATGGTCCTGGTGTCGCCCCCGGCGTTGCCGGTCACGAGCAGATCGCACATGGCGTAGATGATGTCGCGGCTGGTGAAGTGCGCCCCCGCCTCCTCGTCGTAGCTCTCGGAGAACCTCTGGACGAGATTTTCGAAGACGTACCCCATGTCCACCGCCGTCACCTTCCGGGGGCTCATGTCCGCCCTTTCGGAGCAGAAGTCGACGATGACCTGGTAGAGGAGATTCGAGTCGGCCATGCGCTTTATCTGGTCGCCGAAGCCCATCTGCGCCAGGATGTCCTGCACGTTGTCGGAGAAACCGTTGATGAATGCCCGGAAGTTGTCCTCGATGTTCTCCGCGTCCGCGCGCAGGGTCTCGAAGGTGAAGGGGCTGGTGTTGTAGAAGGCGTATCCGGACGCCTTCCGCAGGAAGCCGTCCTTCACGGCGAGGTGCCTGACCTCCTCGTATTTGTCCAGCACCGCCTGGCGGGTCGGCAGCAGGCAGTCATGGAAGCGCTTGACGACGGTCATCGGCAGGATGACCAGTCCGTACTCGTGGGGCTTGTATGCGCCGAACAGGGAATTGGCGACATTCCAGATGACCGACGCCATCTCCTGGATATTGCGGCCTACGGACTGGATGGGGTTTTCGGAGGTAATTTCGCGGGGCTTCATTGTTTTTGGGGGTTGCAGCTGCCATTGTCGATAGCCATATTATACGACAATGCAGGCAAAAAAATCACGCCGTCCGCCAAAAAAACGCAAATTGGCGGCCTGGCAACGCGGCGGCACCTGTCCTGGCGCCACCGCCCGGATTGGGCCGACAACAAAAATCCCCCAGCTGGCGGAGGGGGCCGCCGACGGGGGGATGGCAAAAGATGATGGTACACCGGGCGAGATTCGAACTCGCGACCTAAAGTTTAGGAAACTTTTGCTCTATCCAACTGAGCTACCGGTGCATGATGGGGTGAACGGCTGTCTCCGGGATGGGTCAGCCCAGCGACTGGCAGATGGTGATTGCCGCCACGCCGACGATATCCTCGGCGGAGCATCCACGCGACAGGTCGGAGACCGGCTTGGCCAGCCCCTGGAGGATTGGCCCGTAGGCATCGGCGCCGGCCAGGCGCTGGACCATCTTGTAGCAGATGTTCCCGCAGTTCAAATCCGGGAAAATCAGCACATTGGCGCTGCCGGCAAGCGGGCTGCCCGGCGCCTTCTGCGCGGAAACCGCAGGCACCAGCGCGGCATCGGCTTGGAGCTCGCCGTCGACAACCGCGTCGATGCCCTGCTCCGACACCCTGGCGGCGCACTTTCCGGCGGCCTCGACCACCTTGTCGATGATCGGATCCTTGGCGCTGCCCTTCGACGAGCAGCTCAGGAAGGCGACATGCGGCTGCTTTCCCAACAGTGCCTGGCAGGTCTTGATGGTCGCCATGGCGATGTCAACCAGCCCGTCGGCATCGGGGTTGATATTGACTCCGCAATCGGCGAAAACCAGGGTGTTCTCGCCATTGGGCGCCGGAGTCTTCAGATCCATGATGAAGCAGCTGGACGCGGACTTGATCCCCGGCGCGGTGCCGACACAGGCGAAGGCGCTGCGAAGCATGTCGGCAGTGGAGGCGATCGAGCCGGCCACCATGGCATCCGCCTTGTCGGTCTTCATCATCAAGTTGGCAAAATGAAGCCGGTTGAGCACCGCCTTGGCGGCATCGTCCATCGAGATGCCCTTCTTCTTGCGGCGTTCATAGAAAACCTGGGTGAACTCCTCCAGCCACGGCGACTTCGTCCAGTCCAGCACCTGGACGTCCATGCCCGCAAAGACCGCGGGGTCGCCGATCTCTTCCGGAGTCGCCAGCACGACCACCTTGGCCATCTTCCGGGTGGCGATGATCTGGGCGGCCTTGACGACCCGCGGGTCATTGCCTTCCGGCATCACCAGGGTCTTGCAGGCCGCGGTGGCCTTCTCTATCAAACTGTCAATGAACTTGGCCATAATCTTGATTCTTCCAGTGGTTATTTGTCGCAGATTGCCACGGTTTCCATCGCGATCATGAGTTCCTCATTGGTCGGGATCACCGCCGCAACCGGAACGCTTCCCGGCTTGGAGATGACTATTTCCTTCCCGCGGTTCTGGTTGGCGGCCTCGTCCAGACGGCATCCCACCACGCCGAGGGCGCCGACGATTCGTTCGCGGGTCTCCGGGGAATTCTCGCCGATCCCGCCGGTGAAGAGGATCGCATCCGCTCCGCCCAGCAGGAAGTAGTATCCGCCGACGTATTGGACCAGGCGGTGGATGAACATCTCGTAGGCTTCCCGGGCATGCTCATTGCCCGCCGCGCGCGCGGCGTCGATATCCCGCATGTCGCTGGAAATCCCCGAAACCCCCAGCAGGCCGGATTTCTTGTTCAGGATGGTGTCGATCTCCGCCGCCGAGAGCCCCTCCTGCTGCTGCAGGAAGGTGACGACCGCCGGATCCAAATCGCCGGAGCGCGTGCCCATCACCAGCCCGGTGAGCGGGGTGAGGCCCATCGAGGTGTCGACCACTTTGCCGCCCTTGACGGCGCAGACGCTGGAGCCATTGCCCAGATGGCAGCTGATCACCCGGGCGGAGGCGGGATCCAGCCCCAGGAAGCGGCAGACCTCGCCATAGACATACTTGTGGCTGGTGCCATGGAAGCCGTACTTGCGCACCGCGTACTTGTCATAGTACTTGCGGGGGATGGCGTACATGTACGCCTCCGGCCCCATGGACATGTGGAACGCAGTGTCGAACACCGCGACATTCGGCACGCCCGGGAATGCCTCCTCGCAGGCCTCGATGCCGCCCAGATTGGCGGGGTTGTGCAACGGCCCCAGCAGAAAGCAGTCGCGGATCACCTTCTTGACATCGTCATCCACCAGAATCGGCTGCGAGAACTTTGCGCCGCCATGCAGCACCCGGTGGCCGATGGCGCCAATCTCCTGCAGGCTGCCAATGACTCCGACCTGCGCATCGGCCATCTTGCCGCAGATGGACTTGAGCGCCTCGCTGTGCCTGCTGATGCTCAGCGGCTCCTCGACCTTCTGCCCGCGGGCCTGGTAGGTCAGCTTGGTGCCGTCCATCCCGATGCGCTCAACAATACCCTTGCACAACATTGACTTGTCCGCCATGTCAAACAACATGAACTTCAATGACGAACTGCCGGAATTGATTACTAAGACTTTCACCTGCTAGATTCTCCTCTCCGCCGCATGGGAGGGCGCGGCGGGATGGACCATGACGTAAATCGACAGACTTGACGCGTAATTCGCGTAATATAACCCCTCCAGCGCGCTCCCGGACACACCGCCGCAGATATTTTGCCCGCCTCCGGCGTCAAAAGCGCGCCGACGGCGGGCATGGGGCGGGGCGCGGCGTCCGCCTCTACAAATTATCCACCATGCAGTTAAGCATGCCGTCATCGCTGGAGCCGGTGGCGATGGCGGCGGGGCTCATCATCGGCCTTGCCTTTTGGCGGCGGTGAAGCTCCGCCTTTTTCTGCTCCGACTCCGGGACGGCATTCTCCTTAATCCATCCCGCGATGGCATCCTCCACCAGCTCGGACGGCGTATGCCACAGTCCATTTTCGTAAACCAGCCGCGCGGCAAGCAGCGTCTGGGTGCGCTTCTCCTTCAGCTCCTTGTTCACCTCTTCCGCCTTGTCGCGCATTGACTTGCTGCGGCGGTTGGTGAAGACCTCCATTATCTTGTTGACCTCGCGTTCAATGACCGCGGCATTCAGCTCCGGTTCAAAGCGTGCGCGGATTTCCTCCGGCATATCCGCCTTGACGACCGTCTTCTGGCTGATCCAGATCCTGGCGGAGCCGCAGTTTCTGAACACCCCGGTGTAGGTGCGCATCGGCGTGTTGCCGGTGCGGAACTGTATGCTCACCCGCTGACCCTCGCGGTACAGCGGATATCTCTCCTTGGCGGCGGCGATTTCATCCTGGCGCTTCTTCTCGAAATCCACCTGGTATTGCGGCATTTCATCCACCATCTTCTGGGCGTCCTTCCACAGCTGGCCGTCGTTGCGGATATCCAATTCACGATATGCGGTGGCGGCGTCGGCGAAGCGGCAGTTGAAGAGGCGGTTGATTTCAGTCCTGCACTCGTCCTTCTGGCTATCCACCAGCGTGCGGCCGCCGTCCAGGAGAGTCGGCGCGTGCCGGCGCGCCCAAAGCACCACCTGCTCCCGGATCTGCCGGCATTTCCGCTCGCTTTGCCTGTACCCGTATGCCCCCTGGAGGTCGTCATCGAAGGACAGCCTGCCCGGCGTGTTGCACAACTCGGCATTGCCGGCGCCCATGGCATTCCCCGCCGAAGCGGCCTTCTCAAACCACTCCCGTGCATCATCGGCCGACTGGGGCACGCCATCGCCATTCAGGTAGCAGTACCCGAGATTGAGCATCGACGCCTCGTCGCCCAGCTCCGCCGCCTTTGCATACCACTTCACCGCCTCTTCCGGATTGCGGGCGACCCGGTCCGCAAGGTAATAGCAATTTCCCAGCTGGCGCATCGCGATGACCGAGCCATTTTCCGCCGCCCGGAGGAAATACTCCAACGCCTTGTCGGGGGACTGCCTTGTGCCCTCGCCGTAATAGTAGCAGTATCCGACGCAGTACTGCGCTTCGGCCAGCCCCTGTTCCGCGGCCTCCTTGTACCAGCGCAGCGCCTCCTTCAGATTCTGCTTCACCCCGTTGCCCAGGGCATAGCAGTTGGCCAGGTGGAACTGCGCCATCGGCAGCCCCTGCCCCGCGGCCCTGGAATACCAGCGGAAGGCGCCGGTCAGGCTGGGCAGGCATCCCCGTGACGTCGCATAGCAGCGCGCCAGACGATATTGCGCAACCGCGCTGTTGCCATCCAATGACGACCTGTACCACTTGAGCACCGCCTTGCTGTAGTGTTCAAAGGCGCTCTCCTCGTCCTTGCCGACCCCAAGGCCCCGGTCGTGAAGATACCCCAGCAGATATTGGGCGAATGCCACCCCGCTGGCCGCGGATCTGGCAAGGCAATCCGCGGCGGCGGAGACATTGCGCTCCACGCCCGTCCCCTTCAGGAAGCAAAGACCGAGAAAGCATTGCGCCACCGCGTCGCCGTTTTCCGCGGCGGCATTGAACCAGCGGAACGCCTCGCCGGCGTCGGCCTCCACTCCCAGCCCGTAGTAGCAGGCCTTGCCCATCATGAGCTGGGCCGCGGCATCCCCCTGCTCCGCCGCCTGGTGATACAATTTCACCGCCTCCCCGCGGTTCTGCTCCACGCCTCTGCCATCCGCATAGCAGTTGCCAAGCGCAAGCTGGGCCGCGGCAAGGCCCTTTTGCGCCAGGATCGTATAGAAGCGGATCGCCTCGGGCATGTTCCGGGTGGCGTCGTCGCCAGTCTCATAGAGCCTGGCCAGGGAGAACTGGGCTTCCGCCACGCCATTTTCCTCGGCGGCGCGATACCACTTCAAGGCCTGTTCGGGGAACCTGGCCACGCCAAAGCCATTGTCGTAGCAACGGCCCAGCTTGTATTGCGCCTCGCCATTGCCCTTGTCCGCCGCCAGGGAATACCACCTGACCGCCAGAAAGTAATTCTGCGGGACGCCATCGCCGTCATAACAGCGGTTGCCCATCTCCAGTTGCGCCTCCACATCACCCTTCCCGGCCTTGCGCTGCAGCTCCAGGATGTCCATGACCTCCGCGGGGTATGACGCCTTGAACTCCTCCATGGCCTCCTTCGGCGACGCCGAGCGGTTAATTATCGCCTCCAGATTCCCCCGCGCCCGACGCCTTTCCGCCGGATCCTGGTAGGTGCGGTCGATATATCCCTCGATCAAGGCAATTGCATCCTCGTATCCCGCCCTGTCATTGCCGCCAAACAACGACGACAGCGACACCGACGGCCTGGCGCTTTGCGTCTCCTTCTTTTCGCCCTTGCCGCAGGAGGCCAGCGCCAGCGAAATGCAGGCAGAAAACAACACGACACTCTTCATGGCGACCATCAACCTCTCCTGCACGATGCGGCAATCCTCAGCGGCCATATTGGAAAAAGCGATCTTCATTCTTCCTTTCCTCCCTCATGTCACCAGTCGATGTTCTGGTTGCGCATTTCCCGCTGGGCGTCGCTGTTCCCCCGGCGTGCCGCGTCCCTGTAGTACCTCGTGGCGATGATTTCGTCCATGGGGACTCCGTATCCATGGAGATAGCATTTGCCCAGCAGGTAGCAAGCCTCGACATTGCCGGCGGCGAGCGCCTTCCGGAACAGCTCCACCGCGCGGGAGTAATCCATTTTCATGCCCGAGCCGGTCAAATAGCATTTTCCCAATGCGACCTGGGCGTCGACATGCCCCTGGTTGGCGGCATTCAAATACCATTTTGCCGCTTCACGCATATCGTATTCGACGCCCTGGCCATTTTCGTAGCAAAGCCCCAGCAGATACTGTGCATTTGCCGAGCCTTTTTCCGCAACCGGCCGAAGCCAGCGCACCGCCATGGCATAATTCTGGCTCACGCCTTCGCCCATGACGTAGCACTTTGCCAAACTGAACTGCGCCTGCGCATTTCCCGCGTTCGCCGCCTCTGCATACCACTTTGCCGCCTCGACCATGTTTCTTGGCACAAGCGCGCCCTCCTCGTAGACGCATCCCAATTTGTACTGTGCGGCATCCACGCCGTTGGCGGCAGCCTTGCGCAGCCATTCCAGCCCCATCTCGTTGTCCTTCCCGGTTCCATCGCCATTGAGATAGCAAAGCGCCAGATTCCACTGGGCGGCGCTGACCTCCATCTCCGCCGCCTTCCTGTACCATCTGAAGCCTTGACGGGATCCCGCCGTCCCAGGCTCCCCTTGTCATACAGCAGGGCGAGGTTGAATGCAGAACTGCCAACTTCATTGGCGGAGAGCCGAAACCATTGCGCCGCCTCGAAGACATCGCTCTCCACGCCCCGCCCATTGGCATGGAAAAGCCCCAGATAGAATTGCGCCTCCGCATATCCCTGCACGGCGGCCTTTTCGTACCACTTCACGGCCTCGAAATCCGATTTCAGGGTTCCAATGCCATCGTTATAGCAGTTACCGACCTCGCATTGCGCCTTCACGACGCCATTTTCGGCGGCCTTCACATACCATTTGAACATTTCCGAAGACGACTGCCTGAAGCCATCCAGCCCGCCGGCATGGCATTCCGCCAGCCGAAGCTGGGCGGCGGCGCTGCCGGCCTCGGCCGCGGCCACGAACCACTTCCTCCATTCGCCGTCACGGCCGCAATCCCTGTAGTATTGCGCCAGGGAATAATATGCGTCCCCCCGGCCAAACTCCTGCTGTCCCGGAATCGCCCCGTTCTCCCACGCAGGCTTGTACTTGTCCTTGATCTGCGCGATCTTCTTCTCCACCGGGAGCTTGTCGTCATCCATGATCGCGACCAGCCCCTTGATGGATGCCCGGTAGGCCAGCGGGGTGTTGTATGCGTTGGCGATATACGCCGCGGCGGTGGCGACCGTGTCCTCGTATTCATCCGCCGAGCAGATGGGGACCATGGCGATGCCGGCGACCAGCGCCAGCACGATGTTGAAGACTTTCATGGTATATGTCGTATCCTTGATTTGGCCTGCCGGAGCGGGGCGGCACAGGACAGGCGTCTGGGGCATGGGATGTCGGGATGCATGTCACGGAACTACTACCTGCCGTCATTGAATTTCTTACACCATGGATTCGTGAAGCGGGTCCAGTCGGCACATGAATGTCGTGAGGGTTGGTGCTTTTGCGCCATGGTTTCGTCATCCGCGTCCGGGGTCACATCTCCGCGTCCGGCGGAATCCATGGAGTCGGCGCCGTCACGTCGATTCCCAGCGCGGGGATGGCCAGACGCCGGGCGTGCAGCGCCTGGTGGCGCATCATAAGCCGCCGCCAGTCGTCCATCTCCAGGGTCGACGCGGCGAATTTCAGGAACAGCCGTTCATCCAGTCCATAGAGCTTGTCGCCGGCGACCGGGAATCCGAGGCTGCACAGCGTCGCCCGGATCTGGTGGGTCCGGCCGGTATGGAGGAATGCCCGCAGCATCGTGAAGCCGCCCTTTTCATCCGGCGCGAATGACCCGGCCATGCCGTCATTGCCAAATTGCGGCCGGAAGAACCCAACCCGCACGAAGTCGGTCTGGGAGGTGACCGCCTCGACATCCTCCGGAAGCTCCACCACATCGCTGTCGCCGTCATTCTGCATGGGGATGAAGGCGCGTTTCTTGCGCACTGCCGAAGATGGGTCCCTTGCCAGGAAGCCATTGGTCGCCAGCTTTTGGCAGGGGACGCGTCCATGCACCATGACGGTGTATTCCTTGCGCGATCCATCGCCCTTGGCATGGAGGCTTTTTGCCGCGGCGGCGGCAAATCGCGGGCTTTTCCCCACGAGCACGACGCCGGAGGTCTCGCGGTCAAGGCGATTGACGAAATGGATCGATTCCAGATGGCGCGCCTGCCGCAGCCAGGCCCAGAGGGTATGGTTGAAGAAGCGCCCGGCGGGGTGGCAGGGGAGATTCCCCGGCTTGTCCACGATGATGTACTCATCGGTTTCCGCCAGCACCTTGATTTCCCACGACACCTCCTGTTCCGTCAAGTCGCGCGCCTGGAAGAAGATGGCATCGCCGGAGGCCACCAGCCGCGCGGCGGAGGCGCCCGTCCGGTTCACAAAGAGGTTGCCGATGGCGATTTGCTCCAGCCACTGGTCGCGGTCCAGATAGTCGTAGCGGCTGGACAGGTAGTCGATCAGCGCCACCGGCGCGGAGACCTCGGGAGGGACGGTGACCTCCACCGTGCGTTCCATTGGAATGAATGGCAATTTCAGCATGGAAGGTAAAAAGTCGTCAAAAAGGAGCCGTGAAGCCAGTGCGCCCGCGGGGCTGTCGGGCGCGGCCGCGCAGAATATATGCCGCCGTGGCGATCCCGCATAGCCGGCGCCAGTGGAGGCGGGATTTGCAATTTGTGCCGTAGGGGTTATATTCTGTCGTTCGACTGAACCATTCGGTTTTCAAATCAGAATCAAATTATAGAATACTCGCCGTCTTAGGAGAACAAATCCATGGCAACCAGTACTTTCCGCAACAAGAACAAAGTCCGTCCCCGCAAGACCGGCGCCGCCAAGCGCCGCCGTTGCCTGGTACAGCGCCGCCGCCTGGTCGCCATGGGCATGGATGAGGCCACCGTGGCCAAGATGCCGGTTGACCAGCTTCGCATCAAGCTCAAGGCCCCGAAGAAGCTGGCCGCGATCATTGCAAAGGCCGGCGAGGCCAAGGCAGCCGAGGCATAGTTCGGGGTTGTTTGCGCGCCTTCAGAGCCCAAATACCGCATTTTCGAAAAGCACGAGGCTGCCATGCCCCGTGCTTTTTGCGTCTAGGGCGGCGTGCCGTGAATCCGTATCGTGAATCCGCCGGGGTTCTCCGCCGCCATTTTTGAGCCGGCCTGATGAAATCGCCCGCGCAGGCAGTGGTGCATTGAGGCATGATCCGCTTGCCCCGGCGATGCCCGGAAGCGCGCGGAGATGCCGTGGATTCACGGGGCGCCCCCGGCGCCTTGGACGGCACGCGGAGACAGGCGGCCTTCACACCGCCGGGATGGAGCAATTCCCCAAGGAAAGGAGATCCCCGCCATGATGTGTCCGAAATGTCACTCGCTGGAAGACAAGGTGGTCGACTCGCGCCTGGTCAATGACGGCCTGTCGATCCGGCGGCGCAGGCAGTGCCTCAACTGCAACTACCGCTTCAGCACCCTGGAGACGGTGATCCCCGTCAATATCACCACCGTCATCAAGCGCGATGGCCGCCGGGAGGACTTTTCCTCGGACAAATTGCGCGACGGCATCCGGATGGCCTGCTGGAAGCGCAATATCAGCGCCGAGGTAATCGACGGCATGGTCGGCGACATCACCATCCGCCTGACCCTGATGCCGCAGACCGAGATTGCCTCCGAGGTGATTGGCCAGATGGTGATGGATGCGCTCCGGAAGGTGGACGAAGTGGCGTATGTGCGCTATGCGTCGGTCTATCGGCATTTCAAGGACGCGGACGCCTTCGTGCATGAAGTCAAGCAGCTGGCGCATCCCGGCGACGCCTCCCGCCCCGCCGACGCCCCCAGGGAATGATCCAGCTGTATTCGAAAAATCTGCTGATCCGCGACAGCGCCAGCGGGGCGCTGGCCTCCCTGGACACGATGCAATGGCGCCGGCGGCTGCAGGCCGCCTTCGCCTCCTGCGGCCTGACCGAGGAGTGGATCGCCGACAACCTGGTCGAGGTCCTGGAACGGCGGGTGCGGGCCTGTTCCGGGATGGGCCTGGAGTGTTCCACCACCGACATTGAGCGTTGCCTGCAGACGGTGCTCAACGACACCGGCTTCCGTGACGTCGCATTGGCCTTCACCTGGAACACCCCCCCGCCGGAGACGCCTCCGGCGCTGGCCGCCGCCGGCGCCTTCCAGCCGGAGCTGCTTGACTGCGCGGATCTTCCCCCGCAGCTGCAGCTGCGCACCCGATACATCCGTGCCAGCGACTGGGAGCTGGAGTGCGACGACGCCTCCGCATCGCTGTTGCGGCAGCGGACATTGCGGCTTCTGCCGGTCTCGGACATCATTCCGATTGCAATTGTCGACTGTGATTTGCGGAGGCTGCTGCCGCCGGTCGGCGAGTCGCTCTTTGAATTGGAGTTCTCGGTGCGGCTGGCCCAGGCGTGCGGCGCCGCCCGCGCCATCCTGCGGCAGCTTTATGCCCAGATGCGGCGCACCTGGCCGCAGATCATCCATCCCGGCACCCACCTGCGGTTCCTGTCCCTGCGGGGGCTCCCGGGCGCTGATGCGCAGGAGGCCGCCATCCGGGATCCCGCGGCGCTGTCGGAGCAGATCGGGCAATGCCTGAAGGCCATCGCCCTGCCCTCCGACTGCCAGATACCCTTCTCATACAGCCTGAGGCCGTGAAAGCCGGCCGAGGCTGCCGACGGCCTTTGCCGGCAAACCGCCTTTTTCCACAACACCCAAATCATGCTCAAGGATTCCTACGACATCATTGTCATCGGCGGCGGACTTGGCGGCCTGACCGCCGCCAACCGCCTCGCCCGCGCCGGATACCGCGTCCTGCTGGCCGAACAGCATATCCAGCTGGGCGGCCTGGCCACCTGCTTCAAGCGCAAGGGGCACATCTTCGACGTGGCATTGCACGGCTTCCCGGCGGGAATGCGCAAAAGCCTCCGCAAATACTGGGGGAAGGACTTTGCCGACCGGGTGGTCCAGGTCAAGTCCATCCGCTTCGACAATCCGCAATACCGCCTGGAATCCACCTTCGACACCCGGGACTTCGCCGCCAAGCTGCATGGCCACTTCGGCATCCCCGAAACGACGGTCGCCGCGTTCTTCGACGGCATTGCCGCCATGAACTACTATGACGACCAGTCCATGACCACCCGGGAGTTCTTCAGCAAGTTCTTCCCCGGGCGCACCGACGTCTGGCGCTTCCTGATGGAGCCCATCACCTACGCCAACGGCTCCACCCTGGACGAGCCGGCGATCTCCTACGGCATCGTCTTCGGCAATTTCATGAGCGAGGGAGTATACACCTTCGAGGGCGGCACCGACAGGATGCTGGAGATGATGACCGCCGAGCTGGAGCACAACGGCGTGGACATCGCGATGGGCACGCGTGCGGAGGCCATCGCCGTCAATGACAAGGGCCGGGTCGAGGGCGTCCAATTCAACGGGAAGGTGGTCGGCTGCCGGGCCGTCGTCTCCAACGGCTCGCTTCCGCGGACCATCCTGGAATGGACTGGCCGGGAACATTTCTCGCCGGAGTTCCTGGCAGGCTTCGACAAGGTCCGGCTCTCCACCTCATCCTGCCAGGTGTACATCGGCATCAAGCCCGGCGAAAAGCTCCCGTACATCGGCGACCTGCTCTTCACCTCGGAATACCCGGAATTCGATTCCGACGCCCTTTGCGCCCATCATGTCACCAGCCGCACCTTCTCGGTCTACTATCCGCAGATCCGCCCCGGCACCAACGAGTACTCCGTGGTGGCCTCGATGAACGCCCGTTACCAGGACTGGGCGTCGATGGACCGCGACCAGTACCGCGCACAGAAGCAGAAGATGACCGACGACGCCATCGGCTGCCTGGAGCGGTACATCCCCAACATCCGTTCGCTCATCGACTGCACCTGCGCCGCCACCCCGCTGACCTTCCAGCGCTACACCGGCCACTGCAACGGCGCCACCTTCGGCACCAAATTCGAGGGCCTCAAGTATTCCCAGGGGCTGTGCGAACAGGTCCCCGGGCTGTTCCACACCGGGTCGGTCGGAATCATCATGTCCGGATGGCTTGGGGCCGCCAATTACGGCGTCATCACCGCGAATGCGGTGGACAAATTCCTCGCTACTGGAGCAGTCAGATAATGTCCGCCGACGACGGCTTCAACGCCATTTTGCAGGCCATCCGGCCCATTGCGCCATTCATCCGCCGGGCGGGAATTGTCGTCACCGGCCGCGAGAAGCTGTCGCGGATGGCCGACAAGCTGGAATTCGTGCTGATCACCGCCGACGCCTCTGAAAACACCGTCACGGAAATCACCCGCGGCGTGGGCTGCCCCCAATATCGCGCCCTGGCCAGCCAGCATCTTGCCGAGTTGTTCGGCCTCATGAACTGCCGGGTGGCCGGCTTCCGGAAGTCCTCGCTGGCCGTCCAGGCACGCCAGGCCCTCTCGCAATACCGCATCAGCCGCCACCAGCCATCTGACGGCAAGGCGTCGCCGCCATGGCCGATGCCGCCGCGCCATCCCCGGGTGGCCGTGCTGGGCGCCAGCGGCATCGGCCGCCATCATGCCAGGTGGTGGAAGGTGGATGGCGCCAATGTCATCGCCTTTCTGGGCTCCACTGCGTCGTCGTTGCAGCATACCGCCGCCGTCCTGCATCAGTATCTGGGCGGCCAGCAGCCGCCACGCGGATATACCGACCTGGAGAAGCTGCTGGAGAGCGAGCATCCGGACATCGTGGACATCTGCCTGCCGCCGGAAATGCATTGCCAGGCGGCCAGGGCCGCCCTCGCCCACGGCGTCCACACCATCATTGAAAAGCCGTTCCTCTTCGATGCAACACTTTCGCCGGAGGCACTGCTGGTGCAGGCTGACGAGCTGGTCGGCCTGGCCGCCTCGCAGCACCGGATGCTCGGCATGACCTCGCAGTATTTTGGGCAGACCCGCTATTGCCGCGGATTGCGGGAGAACCCTGAGAAGCCGGTGGAATGCCTGAAGATGGAGCTCTTCACCGTCCAGCGGCATCATTCCGCCGATCCCCGTGAAACCTGGATTGACCTGGGGCCGCATCTGATTGCCGCCGCCCAGGGCGTCAGCGACGGGCGGATTCCGGACGCCGGATCGCTGCAAGCGGCAGTGGACGGCGCCTGCACCCGCGTGAGCTTCGACTGCGTCGGCAATGACCTGCCGCCGCTGCACTGCGAACTGGCGTGCGGACGGCTCCCCAATGCCCCCGACGCCACCAACCACCGCCTTCTGGAACTGGATGGCTGCCGGATCGACTGCCAGGGCTGCCGCGACCACGAGGGCAATTTCCAGATGAACCTCCGGCGCCTTCACACCACCGACAGCCATTTCCATGCCGATTTCATGCGCACGCTTTTGAAATCCTTCGGGAATGGCCGTATAGTAATTGACGGCGCCACCGCCAAAATCAATCTGGAATGGTTGTTGCGCATCGCCGAACTCATCCCCAAGGAGGGCCAGCCATGAATAAATTCCTCTGTTTGTATGCCGCAATCTGCCTGGCATTCACCCCCGGATGCATCGTGGATCTGGATCCGCACCCCAGCCATCATGGCAGCCCGCCGCGCCCGCCGCAGCCGCCGTCATACCACCACACCCCGCCCCGTCCTCCGGCACCCGTGCCCAGGCCACCATCGCCACGTCCGACGCCACCGGCACCACGTCCGACGCCACCCAGACCGTCCGGCACCGGCCCCTACGTGCGCCCCGGTAGCACCACCAAGCCCGACCGCGCCATGCCGACGCCACCCAGGCCGTCCGGCACCGGCCCCTACGTGCGCCCCGGCAGCGCCACCAGGCCCGACCGTGCCATGCCGACGCCGCCCAGACCGTCCGGCACCGGCACCTACGTGCGCCCCGGCAGCACCACCAGGCCCGACCGCGCCATGCCGACGCCGCCCAGGCCGTCCGGCACCGGCACCTACGTGCGCCCCGACAGCACCCCAAAGCCCCACCGCGCCATGCCGACGCCGCCCAGGCCATCCGGAACCGGCACCTACGTGCGCCCCGACAGCACCACCAAGCCCAAGCGCGCCATGCCGACGCCCTTGACCAGGCCATCCGGCACCGGCACCTACGTGCGACCCGGCAGCACCACCAAGCCCAAGCGCGCCATGCCGACGCGCCCGTCGGTGACCACGCCAGACACATCAACTGACAGCGGCACCGGCACCTACGTGCGCCCCGGCAGCACTCCCAAACCCAGGCGCGCCATGCCCATCCGCGAACGGTAGCCGGCTGCATCATCCCCTGCTCTCCCCCCCTCATGAACAACGATCCCGCCCACGACTCCCGGACAACCGGATGGTTTCCCGGCCACATGCTCAAGGCCGAAAAGGCAATGCAGAAGCTGTTGCCGCTGGTGGACATCGTGGCGGAGATTGTCGATGCCCGGGCGCCGCTGTCCAGCCGCAATCCCAAGCTGGCGCAGATACTCTCCAGCAAGCCGCATATTGTCATCGCCAACAAGGCCGACCTGGCCTCGCCGGCCATCAACCGCCAATGGACCGAGTGGTTTCACCGGGATGCCGACGAAGTCGATTTCATCAACGCCGCCCATCTGCGCAACCCCGCCGTCCTGGCGGAGAAATGGAAGGCGCTGGTGGCGCGCACGCGGCAGGAACGGGGCGCAACCCGGCCATTGCTGCGGCCGGTCCGCCTGATGATCGTCGGCATTCCCAATATCGGCAAATCCACCCTGATCAACCGGATGCGGATGAAGAACGTCGCCATCATGGGCCCCAAGCCGGGAGTGACCCGCAGCAACCAATGGGTGCCGCTGGCGGGCGGAATCGAGCTGCTCGACACCCCCGGGGTGCTATGGCCGCAGTTGCGCGACAAGCAGCAGGAATTGCTGCTCACCGCGCTGGGAAACATCTCCGACGACGCCACCGACCCCGTCGAGACCTGTGATTTCCTGATCAGCCGCCTGTGCGCCATCAGCCCCGGCGCATCGCCATTTGCCGTGCTCGGCCTGGACTGCCTCCCGGACACGCCGCTGGAGTTGCTGGAGAAACTGGCACTGCGGCGCGGGATGCTCCTGCCCGGCGGACGCCCGGCCGTGCTCAACGCGGCCCACGCCTTGCTGAAGGACTACCGCAATGGCCGCCTGGGGCGTTTTTCCCTGGAAGTGCCACCCGCATGAAAAAAGAACGAAACCATATCGACGGCATCCTGCTGGTGGACAAACCGGCGGATTGGACCAGCTTCGACGTTGTCAATTGCATTCGCCGCCGCTTCAATCTTGACAAGACCGGCCACTGCGGCACCCTCGACCCGTTTGCCACCGGCCTGCTGGTGATCCTGCTGGGCAAAGCCACCAAGCTGCAGGACGCCCTCATGGCCAGGCAGAAGCGCTACACCGGTACCATGATGCTCGGCGTGCGCACCGACAGCCAGGATCTCACCGGCCAGCCCGTGTCCCAATGCGACGTGCCGTTTCTGACGATCCAGTCGCTGCAGGCCATGGCCAATGCCTTTCTTGGCGACATCATGCAGATCCCGCCCATGCATTCCGCGATCAAGGTCGATGGCAGGCCGCTTTACAAGCTGGCCCGCCGCGGGCAGGAAGTCGATCGCCAGCCGCGGCCGGTCCATATCAGCCGTTTCGACATCACCGCATGCAATCTGCCGCTGGCCGACTTCACCGTGGAGTGCTCCAAGGGGACTTACATACGCACTCTGGCCGCCGACCTCGGGGAGAAAGCCGGCTGCGGCGCCCACCTGACGGCCTTGCGCAGAATCTCCAGCGGCAGCCATGATGTCGCCGACGCCTATCAGCTTGACCAGGTCCGCAGCTGGGATCTGGAGGCCCTGCGCACCCATCTGCAGCCGTTGCCGACGGCATCCTGAAGCGCCTGACCTTCCGTTCCCGGCAGGTCAGCAGACACGCTCATGCAGCCGCATCCGGAGGCCGTCGAGCAGCTCGTCGGGCACGCACAGCTTTCCATTGCCGGTTCCCAGCGCGATATTGCGCAGTCTGGCGCCATGGAAGTCGCTGCCGCCGGAGGGCGCCAGACCGACGGCCTTGCAAATGTCAAGGCTGGCCCGGACCTGGCAGACCGTGTGCATGGGGTAGTACGCCTCCATGCCATCCAGGCCCATGTCCTTGAGCATCACGGCGATGCGCCGCATCTGCAAATTGGTGTAGTGTCCGCGGGTATAGGGGTGCGCCCAGACCGCGATGCCGCCGGCGGAATGAATCGCCATGATCGCCTGGGCGGGAGTCGGCAGACGCCTCCAGACATATCCCGGCTTGCCGCTGGCCAGAAAGCGGTCGAAGGCATTCTGGGTGTCGCGGGCATGGCCGGCTTCAATGAGCACCTGCGCGATATGGGGCCGGCCAATCACCGCATTGCCGGCAACCGCCCTGACCTTTGCCAATGTCACCGGCAACCCCATGGCCGACAGCTTTTCGATCATCGCCAGGTTGCGTTGGGTGCGCCAGCTGATCACATCGTCGATCAGCCGCTGGAGCTGCGGCGCATCATGGGACACGAAGAGCCCGACGACATGGATATTCAGGTTCGGGTTGTCGGCATCGCATGCCGCCAATTCGATGCCGGGGATTGCCTCCACCGGGCTTTCCCGGCCAGCCCGGATGAACTCCGCCAAGCCATTGGTGGTGTCGTGGTCGGTAAGCGCCAGCGCCTTCAGATGGATTCGTTCCGCCTCGGCGATGAGTTCGGAGGCGCTGAAGGAGCCATCCGAAGCGGTGCTATGGCAATGCAAGTCGATCATCAGGCCAAAAAGTCGGTATCGTTGTTTTCAGGAGCCATTGACGGCATATATTAGGGAGGAATCCACGAACCGCGGCGCCACCGGGGAAAAAGAGTCCGGCGTCACGGAATCAGGTAAGATAAACCGTCGAAGCCAACCTGTCGCCATCCCGGCGCGTCATCTTGCAAATCTGCGGCATTTTCACGCCGGCATCCACCATTGTCAATCCCCTCAAATTCGCCTTGTCACTGCAGCTTCTTCTAATCCTGGCTTTTCTGTTGTCCGGATGCGCCGCCGCCCAGCCGATCGAGCTGCGGCCGGCCGGCGCGATCATCGCCTCGGGCGCGGCCAGTCCGCCGGTGGCGGGCGGCAACGGCATCGTGCTGCTCAACGCGAATTTCACCTCCGGCGGCAACGCCCGCGCGGTCTGGGACATCCCGATGCGGCATGACCTGTCGCAAAGCGCCGGCATCCGCCTGCGTTTCCGCTGCATAAACGCCGACCTTGCCAGCGAGATGGTGCTGCATCTGAACACCGGCAGCGGGTGGTATTCCGCGCCGTTCTCGCCGCAGGGGATGGGCAAATGGGAGGAGCTGGTCATTCCCAAGGGCGCATTTCTGCCGGAGAACAGCGCGCCGGGCGGATCCTGGCGGCGGATGTCGCATCTGCGCGTTGCAATCTGGCGGGGTGCGCCGGGAAAATTCCAGCTGCAATTGGCCTCCGTCGAAGTCCTCCGGGCCAATTGCCCGCTGGCGATCCTGCGGCCGGCATTGGCCAATGGCACGCCGGCGGCAAACCGCGCTTTTCTGCGGTACTGCCGGATTGTCAGCGAGGCCTTGGGCAATGGCGGGATCTATCCGGCGGTAATCGAGGAGCCGGACTTGACATCGGCGACGCTGTCGCGCTATCGCGCCGCCATTCTTCCAGTGGCGAACCAATTCAACAGCAACGCATTGGCGCTATTGGGCGAATACCTGCGCAACGGCGGGAAGGCCATTGCGTTCCATGCGCTTTCGCCGATGCTTGCCAACGCCTTGCAGATGCCGGCGGGGAAATTCACCACCACCGCAAAACTGGGACTGGCGCCATTCAGCGGCGTCAGGACCGCCGGCGGCGCTTTTTTCCGGCAGCATTCATCCGCGCTGATCGCCGTGGACACCCCCCTGCCCGCGGGGCTCAAATGCCGCGGATGGTGGATTGACGGCACGGGCAAGGCCACCAGGCTTCCCGCCATAATCCAATCGCCATACGGCATGTGGTTCACCCATGTCTTCCTCAACCATGATGGCGACCGATCGCTGGCGGCCCTGGCGGCCTTTCTCGACGAAGCCTGTCCGGGAGTCCGGCAGGCCGGCGCCAATGCCATCCGGCGATCCGCACGCTTCGCCGTCGACAACGCCGGCGCCGACAGCGAAGAGGCGGCATCCGCCCGGCAGCTGCTGGAGTCGCTGCAGCGGCAATGCCGGCCGGGCGATTACGCCGCGGTGCTGGAGGGCGCCCGGCAGCTGCGCAATGCCCTGGCCGAGGCGGCGATGCCAATTGCCGCCGCCGCCAAACGCCTGGACGGCCCCAAAAGCGAACTGCGGGGCGCGTGGACCCGTGCCAAGACCGGCCTCCCGGGGGAAAACTGGTTCAAGACCCTCAAGCGCATGCATGAAAGCGGACTCAATGCCGTCTTCCCGAATTTCTTCTCACCGTATTACGCGCTTTACGAGACTCCGAAGGCGATGCCGGACCCGGCGCTGCGGCGGCTGCGCGATCCGGTGGCGGCGTGCCTGGCCGCCGCCGCCAACTACGGCATCGCGGTGCACGCGTGGTGCTATGTGCTCAATGTCAGCGAGGCCCCGGAGTCATTCCGCAAGCAGATGGCAGCGCAGGGACGGCTGCAATGCCGCCTCAATGGCGCCACCGTGCCATGGCTATGCCCCTCCGACCCGCGCAACCGCCAGCTGCTGTGCGAGCTGCTGGCGGGGCTTCTGGAGGCCTATCCGCGGCTTGCCGGAGTCCACTTCGACATGATCCGCTTTGAAAGCGGAAATGTCTGCTATTGCGAGCGCTGCCGCCAGGCATTCAACCAGTTTCTCGGGCATCCGGCCGCCGGCTGGCCGGAATGCACTCTGGACGCCTCCCGCGACCGGACGGCCTGGCGAGCCTTCCGCTGCGGCCAGATCAACCGGCTGCTCCAGGAGCTTTCCGCGACCGCCAGGAAGATCAATCCCCGCATTGCCGTCTCCACGGCGGTCTATCCGGATTTTGAAAGCGCCAGAAATGGCGTCGGGCAGGACTGGCCGCGCTGGCTTGAGCGCAAGACGGTGGATTTCGCCGCGCCGATGAATTACCGGCAGTCCGCGTACCTCTTCCAGGGCGACCTCGCCCGCCAGCGGGCCATGCTTGGCGATGACGCCGCGTCGCGGATGCTTCCCGGAATCGGGATGACTGTATGCAATCTCGACCGCAACGAGACCCTCCGGCAGGTGAGCGCGGTGCGCAACCAGGGCCTCAAGGGATTCATTATTTTTGAATATGCCGCGCGGAGCGCGGAGCAATTGCGATCCCGATGAGCGCCGGAGGCGTTCGCGGACTCTGCCCCTCCACAGGAAGACATTATCCATCAGCCGGCGATGCCGGACAGGCCATCCAGGACATGAACAGCAAATATCAGATCGACATGTGCAGCGGCCCCCTGCTGGGCAAGATCGTGCTCTTTGCGGTGCCGATGATCCTCTCCGGCATCCTCCAGCTGCTGTTCAACGCCTCGGATCTGATTGTGCTTGGGCAGTTCGCATCGCATGACGCCATGGCGGCGGTCGGCGTCACCGGCACCTTGAGTGCGCTGATCGTCACCGTCTTCATCGGCCTGTCCATCGGCACCAATGTCCTGGCGGCGACCTATTTCGGCGCCCATGACAACGAGGGGCTGCACCGCACGGTCCACACTTCGATGGCGGTGTCATTCATCTGCGGCCTGGTCGTCGCGGGGCTGACACTGCTGGTATCACGTCCGGTGCTGATCGCCATGGGCACGCCGCCGGAGCTGCTGCCCATGGCCTGCCGATACATGTGGATCTGCAGCGTCGGGATGCCATTCCTGATCGTCTACAATTTCGGCAGCGCGGTCCTGCGTTCGATCGGCGACACCCGCCGCCCGCTCTACTATCTGGTTGCCGGCGGCGTCATCAACATCCTGCTGAATCTGGTACTGGTGATCTTCCTCCACTGGGATGTGGACGGCGTGGCGGTTGCCACCGTCCTGGCGCAGGCGATCTCCGCGTCGCTGATCATCCGGGCGCTCTGCCAGGAACAGGGCGCCAGCCATTTGGCCTGGCGGCACCTGGCCATCGACAGGCAGATCCTGCGCAAGATGATGCTCATCGGGCTGCCGGCCGGCCTCCAGGGGTCGTTCTTCGCGATCTCCAACATGACCATCCAGTCATCCATCAACTCCTTCGGCGAGCTGTGCATTGCCGGAAACACCTCGGCGGGGAGCCTGGAAGGCATAGTCTATGTGGCGTCATATTGCATGCACCAGACCGCCATCAGCTTTGTCGGCCAGAATCTCGGCGGCAGACAATACCGCCGGATTCGCCAGAGCATCTGCTGGTGCATGGTCATCGGCTTCGCCATCCTGACCGCCAGCGGCTGGGGGGCCTACCTGCTGGCCAATCCGCTGCTGAACATCTTCAATTCCAACCCCGAGGTAAATCAATGGGGGGTGATGCGGATGCGGATCCTCTTCACCAGCTACGGGCTGTGCGCCCTCATGGACGTGGTCTCCGGGGGCCTGCGCGGCCTGGGGCACTCGCTGCTGCCCGCGGTCATCACCATGATCGGCGTCTGCGTGCTCCGCGTCTTCTGGGTGGTGTGCATCTTCCCGCTCAACCACAGCCTGACCAACCTGATGCTCTCATATCCCGTCTCGTGGATTCTGACCGCGGGGGTAAATGGAGCATTGCTGTTCTGGTATTGCCGCAAACTCCCGCGGGAGGACTTTGCCGTCAATGCCGGCGCCGGCGGCGCCTGATCCGGCGTCCCCGCCCGCGGAGGCCCGCGGAGGCCCGCGCCATCGGCCTACCCCAGGCAGATCTGCGATATGCAGCGCCTGAAGGCCTCCTCGCCATTGAGGATCTCGATTTCCACCCGCAGAAAATAGACCGGCATGAATGAATGCGGCAACGGCGGCAGCCGCACGGCATCCTTTTCGGTGGTGAGGATATATTTTGCGCCGGCCTTCCGGGCCTGGTCGCCAAACGACAGCAGTTCGTCACGGCGATAGCGGTGGTGGTCGGCATAATGCTTCTTCAGCACGATGTCGGCGCCATGGGCGCGAAGGTAGCTGTTGAAGCTCTGCGGAACCGCAATCGCCGAAAGCGAGGCCACCTTTGCGCCGTCAAGCACGCCGAGCGGCAGCTTCTCCCCGGTGTTCACGTCCTCCAAGTATTTGGGGACGTGGTTGCATTCAATTATCTCCGCCTGGGGATTGTGGCGCTTGATGAAGGCGCGCAGATGGCTAAGCGATGCGCGGCCATCGGATTTGGTCAGGAAGATATAGTCGGCGCGCCGCATGTTCTTGATCGGCTCGCGGAGCATGCCGCACGGCAGCATCTCGTGGTTATGGAAGGGACAGGTGGAGTCGATCAGCAGGATATTGGTCCAGGGGCGCAGCCGCAGATACTGGAAGCCGTCGTCAAGTATCAGGGTGTCGGCGCCGCGCGCAGTGGCATAGACGCCGCATTTGAAGCGGTCCTTGTCCACCACCACCATGGCTCCGGGGCTATCCTTGGTACCAAGCAGGTTACGCGCCAGCATATAGGGCTCGTCGCCAGCCACGCCGGAGTCGATCAGCACGCGCGTGCCATCGGAGACCACCCGCGGCGGCACGACCTCCGGATTGCGGGAAAACAGCCCCTTGAGCCGGCTGAACAACGGCGGCGGCTTGCTGCGGTAGCCCCTTGAAAGCACGGCGACATGCTTTCCCCGCGCCAGCAGCGTGCGCGCCAGCAGCTCGACCACCGGGGTCTTGCCGGTTCCGCCGGTGGTCAGATTGCCCACGCTGACCACAAAGCATCCAAACACATGCTGCCGCAGCAATCCGGAGTTATAGAGGCTTAGCCGGAATTGCACCGCATTGCGGTAGAGCCGGCTCAGCCCGAAGAGGAATCCCCGGAAATAGCGCGCAAAACCGGTCCGCCGCTGGCCGTTGATGATTTCAACGACATACTGCTCAAGCCGTTCTGTCAGATCCTGGATCATCCCGCAAGCTGTCTGGTGGCTATCCCCGCAAATCGCTATGAAGCCGGTCCCGGATCAGCGTGAGATAGGCGTCCTCGGCGGGGCAGCCGGTGGCGGCGATGATCTCCCCGGCCGCGCCCTTGACCGAGTCCGACATCATGATATCGACAATTCTCTCGATTGCCTCGACACTGGGAGGGGCTGCCGGAGGCCGCTGGCCGGTGGTGTTGTTGGTGGTGTCCATTGGGCGGAAATGGCTGGTCGACAATGGCGCCGGGGATGGCTGCCCCGTGCCCGGATCAAATTGCACCGGCTCTGGCGTGGCTACGGCTTTTCCCCGCCGGGACAATCCAGGCGGTCAAAGGCATCGAACAGCTCCTGCATTTGCTCCGGCGTCCCGATGGTGATGCGCAGGTAGTCGCTGACCCGCGGCAGATCGAAGTGCCGCACCAGGATGCCGCGATCACGCAGCGCGGCGAAGATCTCCCTGGCGCTTCGCCATGCCGGGCGTACCAGGATGAAATTGGCCTGCGACGGCAGCACCTGGCAGCGGCGGGACTGGAAGAAGGCCGTGGCCGCCTCGCGGCTGGCGCGGATTCTGGCCACCGTCTCATGCAAATACCGCTGGTCGGCAAGCGCGGCGCAGCCGATGCACTGGGCAAAGCGGTCGACATTGTACGAGTCCTTGAGCTTGTTCATCTCAAAGACCAGCGATGCGTTGGCAAAGGCCATCCCCAGACGCAGCCCCGCCAGGGCGTAGCTCTTCGAAAATGTCCGCGACACCACCACGTTGGGGAATTGGCGGACAAAATCCAGGCAGTTGAAATCGGCAAAATCCGCATACGCCTCGTCAATCCACACCACCCCCTTGAAGCGCCGGCACAGCTGCAGCAGATCCTCCCGCGGGAAGGCATTGCCGGTGGGCGCATTCGGATTGGGCAGAATCAGCAACTTGGCGCCGTCGGTGCGCTTCAGGACCTCTTCAACCCGGAGGCCAAAATCATCATCCAGCTCGAAGGGGAGCTTGCAGGCGCCCTGCAGATCCGCCAGCACCGGATAAAGCGAATACGATGGCTCGGGATAGGCAAAGCCATCGCCGGCGTCGACAAAGGTCCGCAAGGCGATGGTAAGCAGATCATCGGAGCCATTGCCGCAGATGATCTCGTCCGGATGAAAACCAAAAAGCCTGGCGGCGGCCTCGCGCACCGGCCCGGACGACGGATCCGGATAGCGGTTCAGCGCCGTCCAGTCAAAGGCCGCCGCCGCCCTGCCGACCTCCGGAGAGGGCGGATAGGGGCACTCGTTGGTATTGAGCTTGATGACGCGGCGACCCGGCAATTGCTCGCCGGGCGTGTACCCCGCCAGCCCCTGGATGCCACGGCGGACATAGCTGTTGGGTGAATTCGGCATGGCTTCCGCAGAACGGACGGAAACGGACGGAACCTCCGTTGGACTCCGTCCGTTCCGTCCGTTCCGTTCGTTCCGTTATTTCTGCTTATAGGTGGTATGCAGCAGATGATGCGCCTTTTCGGAGCCGGGCTCGCCGAGGTACTCCTTGTAAAGCGCCTGGATGTCGGGGTTGTTATGGGACATGCGCAACGGCTTGTTGGCATCCTCCTCGTAGAGGCCCCGCATGCGCTTCTCAAGCAGCGAGCGGTCGCCATGGAGGTACGGCTGGCCGCCGCCGTTGATGCAGCCGCCGGGGCAGGCCATGATCTCGATGGCCTGGAAGCGGCTGCGGTCGGCACGGACCATCTCCAGCACCTTCCGGGCGTTGCCCAGTCCGGATGCGACCGCGACATTGACCGACAGCTCCGGGGTCACCTGGACCCGGGCTTCCTTGACGCCCTCCAGTCCACGGACATCCTTGAAGTCGATCGCATCGCCGGCCAGGTCCTTGCCGTTGAGAGTGGAGGCCACGCTGCGCAACGCAGCCTCCAGCACGCCGCCGGTGACTCCGAAGATGTCGGCGGCGCCGGTGGACTTGCCCAGCGGGCTGTCGTATTCGCCGTCCTCCATGTGGGCCAGATTGACGCCGGCCTCATGGAACATCTTGCACAATTCGCGGGTGGTGACCACATAATCCACGTCGCGGATGCCATTCGGGGCGAATTCCGGACGGGCGGCCTCGTACTTCTTGGCCTGGCAGGGCATGACGGACACCACCACCAGATCCTCCGGCTTCACGCCGATCTTTTCGGCATAGAAGGACTTGGCGATCGCGCCGAACATCTGCTGCGGGGATTTGCAGGACGAGGGAATGTCCAGCAGATCCGGGAAGTTGTGCTCGATGAAGTTGATCCATCCGGGGCAGCAACTGGTCAGGATCGGCAGCTGCCGGCCGCTCTTGATGCGCTCGATGAGCTCATGGCCCTCCTCCATGATGGTGAGGTCGGCGGAGAAGTTGGTGTCGAACACCTTGTCAAAGCCCAGCGCCCGCAGTCCGGAGACCAGCTTGCCGGTGATCGGCTCGCCGGGCTCGAAGCCGAATTCCTGGCCGATGGCCACGCGCACCGCCGGGGCGGTCTGGACAATGACCGTCTTGGATGGGTCGTTGAGGGCGCTCCACACCTTGCGGACATAGCTGATGCCGGTGATGGCGCCGACCGGGCAGGCGTTCACGCACTGTCCGCAGAAGGTGCAGGAGGTGTCGGCCAGCGGAATCATGCTGGCGGTGCCGACCTTGGCGGAGAAGCCACGGCCGTTGCCAGTGAGCGTCCCCACGGTCTGGACCTTGTTGCAGACCGTCTCGCAACGGCGGCACATGATGCACTTGGAAAGATCACGCATGATCGCTTCGCTGCTATCGTCGACCGGGAAGGAATTCTTCTCGCCGGAGAACGGCAACTCGGTGATGCCGAACTCGACCGCCAGCTTCTGCAGCTCGCAATCCTGGTTCTTGGCGCAGGTCAGGCAATTCTGCGGATGGTCGGAGAGCAGCAGCTCCAGGACCGTGCGGCGCGCCTTGAGGGCACGCTGGGAGTTGGTGTGGACCACCACCCGGTCGTTGTCGAGCGGAGTGGCGCAGGCCGGCGCCAGAATCGGCCGGGGGCGGATGCCTTCGGCCTCGACCAGGCAGATCCGGCAGGATGCCGGCTTGTTGGCCACGCCACAGCCCAGGTCCGGGCAGTAGCACAAGGTGGGGATGTTGATGCCGATCTTCTGCGCGGCCTCGAGAATGGTGGAGCCTTTCGGGACACTCACCTTGATCCCATTGATGGTGACTGTGATATCCATGTTGAGTGTTCCTTGATTACGCTTTGATGATGGCCTTCTTCGGGCAGCCGTCAATGCAGGCGCCGCACTTGATGCACTTGGCAGTGTCGATGACATGCTTGGTCTTGAGCGCGCCCTCGATGGCGCCGACCGGGCAGTTGCGCTTGCACTTGGTGCAGCCGATGCATTCATCGGTGATGACCAGGCGGTAGAGGCGGGCGCAATGGCCGGCGGGACACTTCTTGTCACGCACGTGTGCGACATACTCATCACGGAAATAACGCAGCGTGGAGAGGATCGGGTTCGGGGCGGTCTGCCCCAGGCCGCACAGCGCGGTCTCCCTGATGGTGTTGGCCAGGCTCTCCAGCTCGACGAGGGTCTCCTCGGTCCCTTCGCCATCGCAGATCTTCTCCAGCATCTCGAGCATGCGGCGGGTGCCGATCCGGCACGGAGTGCATTTGCCGCAGGACTCGTCCTTGGTGAAGCCCAGGTAGAATTTGGCCATCGCCGGCATGCAGTCCTTGTCGGAAAGCACGATCATGCCGCCGGAGCCCATCATCGAGCCGATGCGGCCGAGGCTGCCGTAGTCGATCGGGGTGTCCAGATTCTCCTTGGTGATGCATCCGCCGGAAGGACCGCCGGTCTGGACCGCCTTGAACTCATGGCCGCCGGAGATGCCGCCGCCGATGTCGTAGATGATCTCCCGCAATGTGGTGCCCATCGGGACTTCGACCAGGCCGACGTTGTTGATCTGGCCGGCCAGCGCGAACACCTTGGTGCCGGCATTGCCGGAGCCCTTCCGGCCGTCCCAATTGCCCTTTTCGTCAAGTTCCGGCTTCCAGTTGCCGATCTTGGCGTACCAGGCGGCGCCCTTGCGGATGATCATCGGGATGGACGCATAGGTCTCGACGTTGTTGACGTTGGTGGAGCAGCCCCAATAGCCGCCGCCGATGTTGGCGGGGAATGGCGGCTTGGTGGTCGGCTCGCCGCGCAAACCCTCCATCGAATGGATCAGCGCCGTCTCCTCGCCGCAGACAAAGGCGCCGGCGCCCAGCTTGATCTCGATGTCGAAGGAGAAGCCGCTGCCCATGATGTCCTCGCCCAGCAGGCCGCACTCGCGAGCCTCGTCAATGGCGATCTGCAGACGCGACACCGCCAGCGGATACTCCGCGCGGATATACACCAGGCCATGCCTGGCGCCAATCGCGTAGGCGCCAATCGCCATGGCCTCGACGATGCTGTTCGGATCGCCTTCCATGATCGAACGGTCCATGAAGGCGCCCGGGTCGCCCTCGTCCGCATTGCAGACGATGTACTTCTCGTCGGCCTTCACGCGGGAGGCGATCTGCCACTTCATGCCGGTGGCAAAACCGGCGCCGCCGCGGCCGCACAGCCCGGACATGAGCACCTCGTGGACCACCTCCTCCGGGGTCATCTCGAAGAGGCATTTGGCCAGCCCCTGGTAGCCCTCGGCGGCGATGTACTCCTCGATGGTCTCCGGGTCGATCAGCCCGCAGTTGCGCAGCGCAATGCGCTCCTGCTTGGCATAGAAGGCCATCTTCGCATAGTCATGCACGCGCTCCTTGAGCGTGGGCTCGACATAGAGCAGCCTTTCGACCAGCTGCTTGCCCACGACATGCTGCTGGACGATGTCCCGCGCATCCTCGGGGGTCACCTGGACATAGAAGACATTGTCCGGCATCACCTTGACAATCGGCCCCTGGGCGCAGAAGCCGAAGCAGCCGGTCTGGACGACCTTGACGTCGTTCTCCAGCCCCGCGGCCTTGATTTCGTCCCTGAGGTTCTGCATGAGCTCCTGGGAGTTGGATGCATGGCATCCGGTGCCGCCGCAGCACAGCAGCTCCTTCCTGGGGGAGTTGATGTCGTGTTCGCTTACGCAGCGCAGAACGAGTTTGGCCTTGCTGGCATTGTATGCGGCAATCAGGGCCTCTTTGGATAGAATCTTTTCCATAGTTTCAGAATCAGCCCTTCGCCTTGTAGTCTGCAATGATTTCCCGCGCCTTGGCCGGGGTGACTTTGCCATAGACCTTGCCATTGACCATGACGACCGGGGCAAGGCCGCAGGCGCCGACGCAGCGCAGCGCCGAAACCGAGAAGAGTCCATCCGCAGTCGGGACGGTGTCCGCCTTGACATTCAGGACGCGCTCGATTTCATCCAGGACCGTCTGGGAGCCCTTGACATAGCATGCGGTTCCCAGGCAGACATTGACGCAGTATTTGCCCTTCGGCTCGGTGGTGAAATAGTTATAGAAGCTGACGACGCCCGACACCTGCGCTTCGGTGAGGAAGAGCTTTTTGGCGACATGGATCTGCACTTCGCGTGGCAGATAGCCGAAGATGTCCTGCGCACGGTGCAGGACCTTGATCAGGTAGCCGCGGCGGCGCTCATCGGAAGCGCAGATGCCCAGCCCGCTGATGAAGGCGTCCAATTCGGCGAATTTCGCCTTGGCGCCCTCTGACAACTTGCAGTCACACATGATGTATTACCTTGAGGGGGAGGGGAGTTGAGCCCGCGGCCATGGATACGCCGCTGGCTGTTCTGTTGTTATTCTTGGGAGAAAATGACGACCCGCGTAACATAATGCATGAACCCGGATCCACCGTCATCGCAGTCAAAAAAGCCCGTCACCGCCGCGTGGCTCGACAAATATCGCGGTGCCATTTTCATCGACCACCGTCACCGCCGTGCCGCGCCGGACATAGGCGCCGGTGGTGAGCACATCGACCCGCCGGCCGTCGATCAAGGCCGTCCCCGCCGGCCGCAAGTCGGTGAGGGCCTCGCCATTTTTCCCCACCAGCGACGCCCGCTCTTCGGATTGCTTTGCAGTGGCGCCGGTGCCCTCGGCCAGGCTTCTGGTGAGCACCAGGCCATTGAGAAGCGGCACATGGGGGAGACAGCGCAATATCAGCAGCACGCCGACGAGGATCATCGCCAGGGTGATGAACAGCCTGGTCAAAGCCCCGGGCAGCAGCGGCAGCAGGTCATGCGCGTCCATTCCCGACAGCGGCGGGAGGAAGCACATGGCCAGCCCGGCCACCAGGCAGACGATGCCGGAAATCCCGGTGACGCCGAATCCGGGAACCACGAAGATCTCCAACGCCAGCAGGACCATCCCCGCCAGGATCAGCAGCGCCTCGGTCATTCCGGCCATCCCCGCCGCGTGCTGCGCCCAGAAGCATAGCGCCAGCAGCGCCAGGCCGGCAACGCCGAAGACGCCGAAGCCGGAGGTGGCGAATTCCACGATGATGAGCAGCACCGCCAGCCCGAACAGCACCGGCGAGATGACGGCGACCCATTGGGCGATCATCGTGCCGGCGCCGCCCTGCCCCGGATCCTCCACCACGGCCACGCCCACCGCCGGCGCGGCGTATCCGGCCGCACACAGCAGCGCCAGCCACAGCGCGAAAAAACAGTGCCTTCTCAACAATTGCATGGTCGTTATGCCTCCCGGATGCCGCAGGCCGCCTCCCGGCCTGGCGGGTGTTCAATTCATCCCGAATCCGTGAGGCCGGGTGATTCTGCGCCATGAATCCCCGATTCTGACGCCAGATCACCCGCCTCGCGGAATTCAGGTTCAGGACATCGCCAGCCCGCCGTCCACACCGATGCACTGGCCGGTGATGTAATCGGCGCCAGGCCCTGCCAGAAACAGCGCCACCCGCGCAATCTCCTCCGGCTGCGCCACCCGCCCCAGCGGAATCTTCTCCACCAGCGCGGCCTTGGCCGCCTCCGGCAGCGCATCCGTCATCGCGGTCGCCACGAACCCCGGCGCGATGGCATTGACATTGATGTTGCGCGAGGCCAGCTCGCGCGCCAGGCTCCTGGTCATGCCGATGACCCCCGCCTTGGCGGCGCTGTAATTGACCTGGCCGATGTTGCCGATGACTCCGACCACCGACGCGATGTTGATGATCCGCCCCTGCCGGGCGCGGATCATCGGGCGCGCAACCGCCTTGACGCAGTTGAAGACGCCCTTCAGGTCGGTGTCGATCACCTCGTCCCATTCGTCCTCGCTCATGCGCACCAGCAGGTTGTCGCGGGTGATGCCGGCGTTGTTGACCAGGATGTCGACCTTCCCGCCCAGCGACTCCACCGCCCTGCCAATGGCCTCGGACACCGCGGAGGTGCTGCCCACATCCACGCCGAATCCGGCCGCGCACTCCGGCGCCGTGCCGCATTCGGACGCCAGTTGCGAGGCGGTCTGGGCGGCACGGGCGGCATCCGTGCCGAAAATCGCCACCTTGGCGTGGTTCTCCAGGAATAGCTTGGCGATGGCGCGGCCAATGCCGCGGGTGCCGCCGGTGACGATTGCTGTCTTGCTGGCCAACATGTCTGCTTTGCTCAACGGGTTGGGGGATTGGAACGGGCGGAACGGGACGGAACGGTCCGGGATTGCGCCGCCTACGGCCGGCATTTTTCCGACCGACGGCGAACCAGGTCATGGAGGTCGTTGCCATGGGTGTCCATGGTCACGATTGCGGGAAAGTCCTCGACCTCCAGCAGCCACATCGCCTCCGGCGAGCCGAAGCGCTCGCGGAAATACACGCCGGCCACGCGCCTGACCGCATTGGCCAGCACCTGCGCGGCGCCGCCGACCGCCGACAGGTAGGCGCAGCCATGGCGGCGGCAGGCCTCCAGGGTCTGCGCCCCCATCCCGCCCTTGCCGATGATGGCGCGGACGCCATAGCGCCCGATCACCGTGGCCTCGTATGGCTCCTCGCGGGCGGAGGTGGTCGGGCCGGCCGCCGTCACCTGCCAGGCGCCGTCCGCGCCGATGACCACCGGCCCGCAATGGTAGAGCGCCGCCCCGGCCAGTTGCAGCCCCGCCGGCAGCTGCGCCTCCGGGGACGCCAGGTATTTGTGGGCGGCGTCGCGGGCAGTGCAGATGCGTCCGGAAATGAAGACCAGGTCGCCGCAATGCAGGCCGCGGACCGCCGCCTCGTCAATCGGGGTGGAAAGATGATGCGTGGATCCAGCCATGACCCGGCCCCTATGGCATGACCGGCGCCGGCGGCGGCGCGGCCGGACCGGCGGCATCCGGCGACGGCGACTCGATCTGGTAGACCTGCTCGCCCTCGCGGCTGTATCCGAATTTGTCCCTGGCCACCTCCTCGATGGCGTCACGGTCGCCGCGGTTGAGCCTGTCGATCTTCTGCTCAAGGTCGGAGAGCTTCTGCCGCAGCTGGTCGCGCTCCGTCTGGGCCTCAATGAGCTGCTGCTTGAGATCGCCCTGGCTGCGCAAGGGCGGAATGAACATGAAAAACGCCACTGCCACAGTCAGAAGTATGATGAGCAGCAGCAGAAAATCAAATTTTTTCATCTGTCGATACCTTCTTGTTGGGATGGCGGCAATGGGGGAAGCCCCTGTAAACGCTGTTACTATACATGTTTAACTCGTCGCGCTACGCAGTTTTGAAAATACCCATTAGATTATGGCTTCGCCGCCCGTGGATCGCCCGGACATGGCCGGCGGGCCTTGCCTTCACCGGCCCGGGCCGCAAAAGCGCCGCGCCAGGCCAGGCGAAACACCCGCGCGGATTTCCGTCCTGCCTGAACGTCGTGAAGCTGGTGATTTTGCGTCAGAATCAGGTGCTTTGACGGGTGGCGTGCCGGAAGCACGCACCCGGAAAATGACGAAATCATGGCGCAGACGAAACAGCTTCACGGCATCCAGCTCCCACTGAAACCATATCGACATGCAATACGACTCCAACCACGCGCTATTGAGCACTGCAATCCCCGCCCTCGGCGAACCCAGGCGGGGGAAGGTAAGGGATGTATATGACCTGGGGCGCAGCCTGCTGTTTGTGGCCACCGACCGCATCAGCGCCTTCGACTGCATCATGCCGAACGGCATTCCCGGCAAGGGCGCAATCCTCACCCAGGTGAGCCTCAACTGGTTCAAGCTGCTCACCGGGATCAAGAACCACCTGATCACCGCCAACGTCAACGACTACCCGGCAATCCTGCAGCCATACGCCGGCGACCTGGCCGGCCGCTCGATGATCGTCCGCAAGCTCGACATGCTCCCGGTGGAATGCATCGTCCGCGGCTATCTGACCGGCTCCGGCTGGGACAGCTACCGGAAAAACGGCCAGGTCTGCGGCATCGCGTTGCGCAGCGGCTATTCCAACGCCTCGAAGCTGGACGAGCCGATCTTCACTCCGACCACCAAGGAGGAATCCGGACACGACATGGCGATCACCTGCGACGAGCTCTCGGCGCGCATCGGCGCCGAACTGGCCGGGAAATTGCGCGAGGCGTCCATCGCGCTCTACCGCCAGGCGGCGGACTACGCGCGCCAGCGCGGCATCATCATCGCCGACACCAAATTCGAGTTCGGCCTGGACCAGTCCGGCCAGCTGGTGCTGGCGGACGAGGTGCTCACTCCCGACAGCAGCCGGTTCTGGCCGGTGGAAAGCTATGCGGTGGGCGGCAACCCGCCGTCGCTGGACAAGCAATTTGTCCGCGACTGGCTGGACAGCATCCATTTCAACCACCAGCCGCCGGCCCCGGAACTGCCGCCGGAGATTGTCCGCAAGACTGCGGAGAAATACCAAAGCGCTTTGGAAGCGCTGAAGTCCTGAAAAAAACCACGACCGCATCCGCCATGTCGCCACACGACCGATACATTTCGCCCTTTTCAGCGCGATACAGCAGCGTCCCGATGCAACGGCTCTTCTCGGAGCGCCATAAATTCACCACCTGGCGCCGGCTGTGGATCGCGCTGGCCGAAAGCGAGCGCCAGCTGGGGCTGCCCATCAGCGAGGCGCAGATCGCCGAACTCAAGGCGCATGTGGACGACATCAACTTCGATGTGGCCGAGGCCCGCGAGAAGGAAGTCCGTCATGACGTGATGAGCCACGTCTACGCCTACGGACAGCAGTGCCCGGAGGCCCGCGGCATCATCCATCTGGGCGCGACTTCCTGCTATGTCGGCGACAACACCGACCTGATCGTCATGCGCGAGGCGCTGGCGCTTTTGCGCGCCAAGCTGCTCACGGTCATCGCCAACCTGGCGGATTTCGCGGAAAGGCATGCCGGGCTGCCCACCTTGGCCTTCACCCATTTCCAGCCGGCGCAGCCCACCACCGTCGGCAAGCGCGCCACCCTCTGGATCCAGGACCTGATCAGCGACGTCGCCGACCTGGACTATGTCTCCGGCAGCCTGCGGCTGCTGGGATCCAAGGGGACCACCGGCACCCAGGCCAGCTTCCTGGAGCTCTTCAACGGCGACCATGCCAAATGCGAGCAGCTCGACCAGCTGATTGCGCAGAAGATGGACTTCCCGGGATGCTACGACGTGTCCGGACAGACCTATTCGCGCAAAATCGACAGCCGGGTGATGGGCATCCTCTCCGGGATCGCCCAGAGCGCCGCCAAATTCTCCAACGACATCCGGCTGCTCCAGCACCTTAAGGAGGTGGAGGAGCCATTTGAGAAATCCCAGATCGGCTCTTCGGCAATGGCGTACAAGCGCAATCCGATGCGCAGCGAACGCATTGCCGCGCTGGCGCGCTACGTCCTCTGCGATGCGCTCAACCCGGCCATGACCGCCGCCGCCCAGTGGTTCGAACGCACCCTGGACGACTCGGCCAACAAGCGGATCGCCATGGCGGAGGGCTTCCTTGCCGTCGACGGCATCCTCGACCTCTATGCCAATGTCTCCAACGGCCTGGTGGTCTACCCGAAGGTGATCGCCCGGCATCTGGACCAGGAGCTGCCATTCATGGCCTCGGAAAACATCATGATGGACGCCGTCAAGGCCGGCGGCGACCGGCAGGAGCTGCACGAGGCCATCCGGGTCAATGCCCAGGCCGCCGCCGCCAATGTCAAGCAGAACGGCGGCGAGAATGACCTGCTGAAGCGGCTGGCTGCCGATCCGCACTTCGCCTCCATCAATCTTGACCTGGGCGCGGCCCTGCGCCAGGAGCGATATGTGGGGCGTGCGCCCCAGCAGGTGGCCGGATACCTGTCCCGGTGCGTCAGGCCCTTACTGGACGCCAACGCCGGACGCAATGCCGCGCCCGACGACCTGAAGGTATAAGCCACCGCCAACCATCCCCTCACCACCACCATGTCCACCCCCGGTTCCCAGGAATGCATCGCCGTACTTGACTACGGCTCGCAATACAGCCAGCTCATCGCCAGGCGGATCCGCGAATGCCACATCTTCAGCCAGGTCGTGCCCTGCAATTCGACCGCCGCCCGGATCGCGGCGCTCAATCCCCGGGGCATCATCCTCTCCGGCGGCCCGGCCAGCGTATATGACGAGGGCGCGCCGACCCTGGATCCCGCAATTCTGGAACTGGGCATTCCGGTGCTGGGCATCTGCTACGGCATGCAGCTGCTGGTCACCAATCTCGGCGGCAAGGTCGCGGCGGCGCCGGAACGGGAGTTCGGACGCGCCAATTTGCGCATCACCGCCGCCAGCGAGCTTTTCGCGGGAATGAACGAAGACCAGGTGGTCTGGATGTCCCATGGCGACAAGGTCACCGGCGGCGACTTCCTCCAGACCCTGGCGGTCACCGCGAATTGCGAATACGCGGCCTGCAAGGTGCGCGGGCGGCAGCTGTACGGCATCCAGTTCCATCCGGAAGTCGTCCACACCGCCAATGGCACCCAGGTGCTGCGCAATTTCTGCATGCGGATCTGCAAATGCGCCGGCACCTGGACCATGGAGTCCTTCATCGAGCGCTCCATCCGCCAGATCCGCGAGCAGGTCGGCACCCAGCGGGTCATCCTCGGCCTCTCGGGCGGAGTGGACTCCAGCGTGGCGGCGGCGCTGCTCAACCGCGCCATCGGACGCCAGCTGACCTGCATCTTTGTCAACAACGGCCTGCTGCGCAAGAATGAAGCCGAGGGCGTGCAACAGCTTTTCGGCCGCAACTTCAACATGGACCTGCGATACATCGACGCCACCGACCGCTTCATGGAAAAGCTGGCGGGGGTGGCCGACCCGGAAGCCAAGCGGCATGTCATCGGCCATGAGTTCGTCGAGGTCTTCGCCGAAGCCGCGCGCGGCATCGGCGACGCCACCTTCCTGGCGCAGGGGACCACCTACCCGGATGTCATCGAGTCCATGCCGATCAACGGCAACCCCGCGGCGATGATCAAGAGCCACCACAATGTCGGCGGACTGCCCAAGGACCTCAAGTTCAAGTTGCTGGAGCCGCTCAACACCCTCTTCAAGGACGAAGTGCGCGAGGTCGGCCGGAAGCTCGGACTGCCGGACGAGGTGATTCTGCGCCAGCCCTTCCCCGGACCGGGACTGGGAGTGCGCCACCTGGGCGCGGTCACCAGGCAGACCCTCGACCTCCTGCGCGAAGCCGACGCCATATTCGTCGATGAAGTCAAGAAAGCCGGCCTCTATTACAAGCTGTGGCAGGCCTTCTGCGTCTTCCTGCCGGTCAAGACCGTCGGCGTGATGGGCGACCAGCGCACCTACGAATATGTGGTCGCGCTGCGGGTCGTGGACTCGCAGGACGGCATGACCGCCGACTGGGTGGCGCTGCCGCAGCAGCTCCTGCGCACTGTCTCCGACCGCATCATCAACGAAGTGCGCGGCATCAACCGGGTGGTCCTGGACATCACCTCCAAGCCGCCAAGCACCATCGAGTGGGAATAGCGCCGCCAATGGGGAATGCAGTCACCATCCTGGACTACGGCGCCGGAAACCTCACCAGCGTCCGGCTGGCGTTCGCACGGCTGGGCGCTGACGCCGCCGTCATCACCGACGCCTCGCAGGCCGGCGCCGAGGGCGCCATTGTCTTTCCCGGAGTCGGCAGCGCCGGCAGCGGGATGGCGGCGTTGCGGCGGCGCGGCTTCGACCGGCTGCTGCGGGAGGCGCTGCAGGCCCGCCGACCGGTGCTGGGGATATGCCTGGGAATGCAGCTGCTGTTCAACCGCAGCGAGGAAGACGGCGGCCAAGAAGCCCTCGGGCTGATCGACGGCGAATGCCGGCTCTTCCGCTTCGACGGCGCCAGGTGCCACCTCAAGGTCCCGGAAATCGGCTGGAATGCCGTATGCTACCCCGCGGGGCTGCCGGTCCACCCCTGCTTCGACGGCATCGCCGACGGCACGGCCTTCTACTTTGTCCACTCCTACTACGCCACCGCCAGCCATCCCGAAGAGGCGGCCGGCATCACCGAATACGGCGACTGCCGGTTTGTCGCGGCCGCCCGGAGCGGATCCCTTTTCGCCACCCAGTTCCACCCGGAACGCTCCGGCGAGGCGGGATTGCGGCTGCTGGATAATTTCCTGAAATGGGGGGCGGCGCCATCATGCTGATGAAACGGCTCATCGTCTGCCTTGACGTCAGGAACCGCCGGGTCACCAAAGGCGTCAAGTTCAAGAACAACCGCGATGTCGGCGATGTCGTGGAGCTGGCGGACAAATACTGCCGCGAAGGCGCCGACGAGCTGGTCTTCTACGACATCACCGCCTCGGCGGAACAGCGCCCGATCGACCTGGAGATGGTCGCCGACGCCGCCCGGCGCGTCTTCATACCCTTCACGGTCGGCGGCGGAATCCGCTCGGTGGCGGACATGCGCAACGCGCTTCTGGCGGGCGCCGACAAGGTGTCGCTCAACTCCCTGGCCGTGCTCAATCCCGCGGTGCTCGCCGAGGGCGCCAACGCCTTTGGACGCCAGTGCGTGGTATTGGGAATGGACGCCAAGCGGGTTGACGCAAGCGCCGCATTCCCCTCCGGATACCAGGTATACATCCGCGGCTACCGCCAGGAGACCCCGCTTGACGCCGTCGAATGGGCCCGGCAGGCGGTGGCGCTGGGAGCCGGCGAAATCTGCCTCAACGCCATCGACACCGACGGCGTCCGCCATGGCTATGAACTGGAGATCACCCGGAAAATCGCCGATGCCGTCCCGGTGCCGGTCATCGCCTCCGGCGGCGCCGGCACGGTCGGACACATCATCGACGCCTTCACCGCCGGCCATGCCGACGCCGCATTGATCGCCTCGATGGTCCACACCGACGGCTTCACCTGCAACGGCATCAAGCGCGAAATCGCCGCCACCACCGACATTCCGGTCCGGGTGGAGGCCGGCGCATAGCCGCCGCCGTTGCCGCATCCGCACCCACCCTTTTTTTCGTCAATCATTTCATAACAAGAACCATGCCCAGTATCGTAGTAGTAGGCACCCAATGGGGTGATGAGGGAAAAGGCAAGATCGTCGACTACCTTGCCGCCAATTCCGAGGTCGTCGCCCGATTCCAGGGCGGAAGCAACGCCGGCCACACCGTGGTGGTGGATGGCCACGACTTCAAGCTCCATCTGCTGCCCTCCGGCATTCTCTATCCCGACTGCAAATGCGTGATCGGCAACGACGTCGTGCTGGATCCGAAGGTGCTGCTGGAGGAATTGGACAGCCTGCGCCAGCAGGGCCGCACCCCGTCGGAGCTGTTCATCTCCAACCGCGCCCATGTGGTGATGCCCTACCATAAGCTCTTCGACGGACTCCAGGAGCAAGTCAAGGGCGGCCACAAGGTCGGCACCACCGGACGCGGCATCGGCCCATGCTATGCGGATGCCGCCGACCGCATTGGCATCCGGGTGGTATCCTGGATGGACCGCGAGGCATTTGCCGCCGAACTCAAAAGCGTCCTGGAGATCAAGAACCGCATCCTCACCGGGGCCTTCCAGGCGGAGCCGCTGGACTTCGACCAGATCTACACGGAATACTGCGGCTACGCCGACCGCCTCCGCGAGCATGTCTGCGACACCTGCGCGCTGATGCATGACTTCCTCAGCCAGGACCGGCGGATCCTCTTTGAGGGTGCCCAGGCGGCGATGCTCGACCTGTCACACGGGACTTATCCCTTTGTCACCAGCTCCCATCCCACCGCCGGCGCGGTCTGCGTGGGACTGGGGATTGGCCCGCATGACATCGGCAAGGTCGTCGGCGTGGTCAAGGCATACGCCACCCGGGTCGGCGAGGGCCCCTTCCCGACCGAGCTGAACGACGCCACCGGCGAAAAGCTGCGCCAGACCGCCCATGAATACGGCGCCACCACCGGCCGGCCGCGGCGCTGCGGCTGGCTGGACATGTCGGTCGTGCGCTACGCCCGCCAGATCAACGGCCTGGACTGCCTCGCCCTCACCCGTCTTGACATCCTTGACAGCTTTGAGGAAATCAAGCTGTGCACCGGCTACCGCCACCACGGGCGGCTGCTCAACGAGTTCCCCGCCAGCCTGAAGGTCCTGGGCGAGGTCGAGCCCGTCTACGAGACGCTCCCCGGCTGGAACACCCGAATCTGCGACATTCGCAATTTCGCCGACCTGCCGGAGAACTGCCGGCAATACGTCAGGCGCATCGGCGAATTGGCCGGCGCCCGCGTCGGCATCATCTCCGTCGGACCGCAGCGCGAACGCACCATCGTCTGCGAGAAGATGTTCTGAAGACCAGGCACAAGCGCCGCCCGCACCCGCGGGACGGCGCTTTTCACTGCCGGCGCGCCGACGGCATCGCCTCAGGTGCGTCCGCAATGCAGTGGAGCGCCCCGATTCCCCCGCGGAGTTTCGCCTGAATGCCGTGAAGCTGGGGCCTTCCGCCATGTTTTCGTCATTTTCCGGTCGCCTGCTCCCGGCGCGCCCCCTCAAAAAATCCCCATCCTGACGCAAAATTCCCCAACTTCACGGCTCCAGGTCCCATGAAAAAAGGCCATTCCATCCTTGTTGCCGCCCTGGTTGCGGCCTGCACGATGATGCTGTGCGGCTGCTACCACCCGGCATTCGTGGTCTCGCTGCACGAGTTTTCCGATCCCCGGATCAAGACCAATCTCAACCACACGGTCCGCGACAGCAACTTCGTCAATCCCCGGACCATCAAACGCTTCCCGTTCCTGCATTCGCGGGGATTCACCGGCGGCGAAATGTACGGCCCGGAGAAAAACGGCAAATACGGCCTGCGGCTGCAGGTCGATCGCTGGGGCACGGACTCCATGCGCCAGGCCGCCGGCGAATACCTCGGCTGCGCCTATGCCGTCAGCATCGACGGCCTCTACGTCGGCGCGTCGCATTTCAACCGCAGCATGCGCGACACCAATATCTGCGAAATCGAACCGGTCTTCTCCAAAAATGAGGCCGAGAAAATCCTCAAGCACCTCGAAAAGAACTATAATCACTTCAACTAGAAGCCGAAGTGCCGGGATGGCGCAGGGGGCAAAGCCCCGTGCCGGCCGGACTTCGGCAAAACATCCAAAGGAACTGACCCCAATATGAGCGAATATTTGGACACCGCAAAAGTTCAGGCGGAATTTGCAGACGGCGGCGAGGACTCGGACGCCCGCCTGGCGGCGATGCTTGCCGACGCCATCCAGCTGGATGGCTGGACTTCCACGGAGGCACGCGATGCCTGGCAGGCCGGCCTGGAGTCGCGCCTGGGCGCCCTGGGCAATGCGGAGACGATTGGCGACGGCGCCCTCCAGCTGGCGTTCCAGGCCCTCCGCGTCGGCTTCGACTCCCCCGCGCTGCGGCAGTGCTACATCGCGTGGTTCAAGCTTGCCAATCCATCCTGCCGGAACTTCAACGCCGCCATCAAGGCCATCGGCTTCGCCGCCCAGAATCTCACGATCGACCAGATCTACCGGCGACACCAGGCCTACAAGGCGATCGCGCCGGGGACATACTGCTACGACAAGGCCTTCGGGCGGATGCTCATCACCGAGTACGACCCCGCGGCTGATGAAATCATCGTCCGACTGGACAGCCGCAGCACGCGTCGATACAACCTCGAGTTCATCCTCGGCGCCTGCTATGTCATCGCCCCGAAGAGCCCGCTCAATGCCATTTTCGCCGGGGAGCACAACCTGCATTTCAGCAACCGCCCGGCCTTCGACCTGATGTGCTACCAGTCCATACTGGGCGGGGACGCCCCCACCCCCGACCTGATCTACAAAATCGTGTGCAAGATTATGAACGAGTCTGATTTCAAGAACCTCTTCTCCGCCACCGCCGCCAAACCCGTAGCCCCCCCCGCCGCCAATGCCGGCGTCCCCGCCGATCTCCACCGATGGCTGTCCGGATGGGTCAAGGACTACGCCGCAACCAAGGCGGCCTTGAAGCCCTCGCGCAGCCGAAAGGGCGCAACCGTCAATGCCGACACCCTGCGCGAACGCCAGCGACAGGCCGTCGCCAGCCTCGCCGACACCCTGCGCGCCTGCGCCGCCGGCGCCACCACCACGCAACTGCAGAAGCAATGGCTGCAAGGCGTCATCTTCCTCAAGCTCCAGAAGATGCTGGGCGACGAGGCGATCCTGGAACCGATTGGCAGGATCATCAACGACAACCTCTTCGAGCCCTTCACCACCGAAGAGAAGTTCAATGCCGTGTGCCGCATGCTCCAGGACAACGAGCGTACCGCGGCCAAGGACATCGCCGCGATCTTCTGCCCGACCATCCTTCCAGCCTGGGACTGCAGCGTGGCCATCCCCCAGCTGCACGAACGGCTGCTGAGCAATGAACACCTCCGGCTCACCCATGAGCCCAACCTGGAGGCCGTCGGCAGCCTGCTGGCCCGAAACGCCGCCGCCGACAGCTGCGCCGAAGACTGGGCCAACAGCGTGGCGCTGCTCATGAACGCCGGACTCTACGACGAACAGCTCATGGCAATCCTGAAGCCGCTGGCCGGCACCGCCATCATCTGGCAGGACCGGAATCTCTATATCACGGTGACGGACCGGATGCCGGCGCGGCTCGTGCCATGCTGGATGAACGTCACCAGGCAGCTGGTCGGCGACGACTTCCTGATCCGCACCACCCTCCGCCTGCCGTACAACCTCTGGGGGTATGCCGAAAACCTGCTCAAGGCCGATGGCTGCGAAGAGCGGTTCGCTGAAGGCGTCTACGACGACCTGGCTCATCGCCGCGGCACTCCCGACCACTTCTACTGGCTGTGGAAGGCCGCGCCGAAAAGCGAGCTGCGCGACAAGTACCTCTCCGACGCCTATATGCTCTTCCGGGCCCTCTGCCGCCCCGACCTCAAGGGCAACTACCTCAAGAGCCAGCGCGCCATCGTCAAGCTGATGATCGTGCCGGAGGACAAAAGCGGCAACCCGCTGCCGGACACCGAAAACTACCGCTTCCTCTGCACCCTGATGAAGAACGGCGACACCACCGCAATCACCAACCTGGTCAATTGCATCAAGCAGCAGCCGCTGCTGACTCCCGCCGAACGGCAGACCCTACTGGTGCAAATCACCTGCATCTACCCGCGGGCGCTGGCAATCGTCGAACGCGGCGCCGTGATCCAGATCGTCGTCAACCGCTACACCTCGCCGCGCTCGCTGGCAAACTACCGCCGCAGCTACCAGAATCTGTGCGAGGTGCAGATCCCGGCCAACACCCGGGCCATCGAAGAGGCGCGCAGCCATGGCGACCTGTCGGAAAACTCCGAATACAAGTACGCCAAGGAACACGCCCGCGAACTGAACCGCCGGAAGGGCGAAATGGAAAAGGAGCTCAACGCCCTCGAGGTGGCGGACTTGCGCAATGTCACCGTCGGCGACAAGGCCATCCTGTGGTCGGTGGCCACCATCCGCCACGCCGGCACCGGCGACACCGAAAAAATCACCATCCTCGGACTCTACGACGGCGACACCGAGAAGAACTACATCTCGTATATGGCGCCGCTGGGCGAGGCGCTGCTTGACAAGCGGGTTGGCGACACCGTCACCCTCCCCGCCGGCAAGGAAGCCGTGATCGAGCGGGTCGAGCCGCTTCCGGCGGATCTGGTGGATTACCTAAGCTCCGAGGAATAACGGCCATGAAATGCCATCCCGAAGACAAGCTGCTGACGCTTGCGGCACTTCCCCGCTGGCGCGAGGCGCTGCGCAACTCCGGAAAAAAACTGGTGGTCACCAACGGCATCTTCGACCTGATGCACCGCGGCCATGCCGAATATCTGCAGCAGGCGGCCGAATCGGGTGACGCGCTTCTGGTGCTGGTCAATGACGACGCCAGCGTGACCGCGCTCAAGGGCCCCTCCCGGCCTATCCAGCCGGAGGCGGACCGCTGCCGGCTGCTGGCGGCCCTGGAATGCGTCGATGCCGTCTGCGCATTCACCGGCTCCAAGGCCGCCGACGCCCTGCGCATCGCCGCTCCCGACGTCTATGTCAAGGGCGGCGACTATACCTTGCAGACCCTCGACCGGGATGAATACGCCGCATTGCAGGCCGTCGGCGCCCAGATCAGGATCTTGAAGCTGGTGCCGGGATGCTCGACCACCGGCATCGTCCAACGGATCCTGGCCCAGCGCACCCAGTTTGGCGACACCGGCAAGGCGGTCGAACTCAATCCGCAGCTGGCCTGCATCTTCGGCCGGCGTTCCATCCGCAAGTACCAGCCCCGACCGGTTGACCACCATGATCTGGCGGCGATACTTGAGGCGGCCATGGCCGCGCCCTCCGCCAAGTGCTGCGATCCGGAAGACTTCATCATCGTCTCCGATCCGCAGCGCAAGGCTCAGCTGGCGAAAATCCTCCCCAACGGCGCCTTCATGACCGGCGCACCGGTGGTGGTGGTGGTCTGCGGCTCCCCCGCCAGGGCCGCCCATGAAAAACTCTCGTACGCAATCCAGGACTGCAGCGCCTGCATTGAAAACATGCTCGTCGCCGCCCATCAGCTCGGAATGGGCGGCTGCTGGCTGGGAATCCACCCGATGGAGGAACGCATCGCCGCAGTCAAGGGCTTCCTGGAACTCCCGGACGGGACCGTGGCTGTCGGCGCGGTCGTCCTGGGGTGGCCTGCCGAGGAAAAGCCCGCCCGGACCCGCTATGACGCCGGGAAAGTCCACCTCGAAAAGTGGTAGGGGGAAAACAACGCCATGAACGCACCCGAACGAAAAATCCTGGTATTGGGAGTCACCGGATCGATTGCGGCATACAAGGCCGCCGACCTCACCGGAAAACTGCGCCAGCATGGAGTCGAAGTCCGGGTGATCATGACCCAAAACGCCACCCGGCTGGTATCCCCGCAGACCTTCTTCACCCTCTCGCAGGCCCCCGTTACCACCTCGCTGTGGGACGACCCCGTCCAATGGCGACCGAAACACGTCGAGCTGGCGCTGGAAACCCGGGCGCTGCTGATCGCCCCGGCCACCGCGGACATCCTCGCGAAAATGGCCCACGGCATCGCCGATGATGCATTGTCCACCTTCTGCCTCTCCCATGACGGGCCGGTATACGTGGCTCCGGCCATGAACCCGCGGATGTGGAAACACCCCGCCACGGTCGGCAATTGCCGAATCCTGGCGGAACGCGGCGTGAAATTCATCGGACCAGTCTGCGGACGGGTCGCCTGCGGAGAGCCCGGGATGGGACGAATGGCGGAAGTCGAGGATATTTTGGCGGCCATCCTCCCCGCCATGGGCAAAAACGTCAAGACCGGATGACTGCGGCGGCGGCAAAAGGCGGCGATGCCAAAGCGCTCAGGCAACGCGCAATCCCGGTTGATACGTTATAACCTGTCAGACGTTGTCATAATATTTCGTGATATTGCTTGCAAAACTGGAAAATGGCATTATCTTACACGTCAAAACGGATTTTTCAATTGTTGTCGTGTTTTGTCATTTGCTGGCATTGTATCATCATCACTAAATCCGAGTTAAAAACATGATTCTCACCCTGAAAGAGTTGGCGGAGCACCTTCGTGTCAATGAGCGCACGATTTTGCGCATGCTGGACAGCGGCAAAATCCACGGAGTAAAAATTGGCGGCCAGTGGCGTTTCAACGGCTGCCAGATTGACAGCGTCTTCTTCCCGGAAGGTGATGGCCAGGGCGACGGCGCTGCGGACAACGGCAGCAAGGAGCCGTCATTGATCATGAACCGTTCGAACATCGGCATTCCGATCAGCCGGGTGATGAGCGAGGATCGGATTCTGCTCAACCTCAAGGCCACCGACAAGCAGTCGGTGATCGAGGAATTGACTGAAGCGCGGATGCTGTACGGCCTGGTGCTGGATGTCAATGAATTGCGCAACAAGTGCCTGCAGCGTGAGGAAAGCCTCTCGACCGGCATCGGCGAGGGCATCGCAATTCCGCATCCCCGCGACCCGATTCCGACCCTGCGCACCAGCGCGGCAATCATCTACGGCTATTCCAAGGCCGGAATTGACTTCGGCGCCTGCGATGGCAAGCCGGTCCACATGTTCTTCCTGATGTGCAGCCAGAACATCGAGCTGCACCTGCATCTGATGGGCTGCATGGCGCGGATGCTCCGCGATGAGAAATTTGTCAAGGCCCTCCCCGGCTGCAAGGTCAATGCCGATGTCATCAAGCTGGTGATGGAGCACGAGCGCGAAGAGTTCCTCCGCCGCGAGCAGATCAACTAGGCACAACCGCGGCATCGCGCCCGCAGGCCGGCATAATGGCACACCCCCGCCCTTCCCGTTTTGGGATTGGCGGGGGCGTTTTTTTTCCTATGCGGTTGCGGACGACCGCATCCGCAACCGGCTAATTGTCCAGGTGCAGCTCGGCGGCAAGCCGCTGCTCGGCGTCGGCGGCCCGGATCTCGGCCAGCAACTCCCCGAGATTGCCCTCCATGATATTGGAAAGATCGTAGCGGGTGATGTTATAGCGATGGTCGGTGACGCGGTTTTGCGGGAAATTATAGGTCCGGACCTTTTCCGAACGATCGCCTGATCCGATCTGCCCGCGGCGTTCGGCGGCATTTTTGGCATCCTCCTCCTGCTGTTTGCGTTCAAGCAGCCGCGACCGGAGAATCCTCATGGCGATGTCCTTGTTCTTATGCTGGCTGCGCTCCTGCTGGCAGGCCACAAAGTCGCCGGTCGGCAGATAGGTCACGCGCACTGCGGAGTCGGTGCGGTTGACGCATTGGCCGCCGGCGCCGGAAGCCCGGAAGACATCGATGCGCAAATCCTCGGGCCTCAATTCAATGTCGACGTCCTGGGCTTCGGCCATCACCGCCACCGTGGCGGTGGAGGTATGCACCCGCCCCTGGGTCTCGGTGGCGGGAATGCGCTGGACGCGATGGACACCGCTTTCATAGTGCAGCATGCTCCAGGCGTCGTCGCCGCGGACCGTCATTGACACGTTCTTGATTCCGCCCACCTCGGTGTCCGCCACGTCCATCACCTCCAGACGCCACCCCTGGGACTCGCAGTAATGGGTGTACATGCGGTAGAGATCGCCGGCAAACAGACTGGCCTCGTCGCCGCCGGCGGCGGGACGGATCTCCATGATCACGTCGCGACCCTCGTTGGGATGGGCGGGCAGAATAAGCGACTTCAGGTCGCGCTCGAGGATGGCGTGACGCCCCTCGAGCTCCTCCAGGTCCGCGTTGATCAGCTCAGCCATCTCCGGATCCGCGCCGGCATCCAGCATCTCATGGTTGTCGGCAATCTGGCTTTGGACGGAATTGTAGTCCCTCCAGCAATCCTGGAGCTTCTTGAGCTTCTGGTATTCGCGGTTGAGCTCCTGGAAACGGACGGCACCCGGACCGTTGAAATCGAAATTGGCAATGGCACGCTCCAGCTCATCCAGCCGTTCTGCGCTCTTCTGAATATATCCGGCAAGTTCCATGGAATCAACCTGACTGAATGAACTCTGAATCCGCCAAGCCGGCGGCCCCTTCACTGCACCACGGGACGCCACACTGGAACCTGGATCCGTGAAGCTGGGTGATTACGAGCCAGAGCCAGCTTCATGGATTCAGGTGGAAGACACTTGACAAAAAAGGCCACACCCATGCACGGGAGGAATCCACCTCCGTCCACAGGCATGGCCAGAAAAATACCGCCAGCTGGATGGAATCTATTTCTTCAGCTTGGAGATATTGATGTTCGCGTACTTGCGACGGAAGGCGTCGACGCGTCCCTCGGTATCAACCAGCTTCTGCTTGCCGGTGAAGAAGGGATGGCACTTGGAGCAAATGCCAACCGAGACCTTCGGCTGGATCGACTCGCACTCGAAGACTGCACCGCAGGCACAGGTCACCGTGCACTTGGTGTACTTGGGATGGATATCCGCTTTCATGATCGTAAAATCCTCTTGAAGATGCTGGAACTTGAAAATGAACTGACCGGCGCCGGAGACCGGCACGACGGCTACGGCATCTCGGCCAGCGCGGCCTTGTGCGAAAGCCGGATCTTGCCGCGGCCGTCAATGTCGATCACCTTGACCGAAAACCTGTCGCCGACATTGCAGACATCCTCGACCCGCCGGACCCGATGGTCGGCCATCTCGGAGATGTGGCACATGCCGTCGATTCCCGGCAGAATCTCCACAAAGGCACCGAATTCCTTGATGGTCTTGACAGTGCCGTTGTAGATCTTGCCAATCTCAGGCTTTTCCGCCGGGACTGCCGGCGCCGAAGGCGCGCACTCGAAGGTGCAGCCACAGGATGACGACGGCGCGGCCGACGACGCGGAATCCGACGAACCGTTTTCCGCCATGGCGGCCTTGCGCGAAAGCCGAACCCGCCCGCGGTCGTCGATGTCAATCACCTTGACGGTCATCTCATCGCCGACTTTGCAGATGTCCTCGACCTTGTTTACCCGGTAGTCCGCCAATTCGGAGATATGGACCATGCCATCCTGACCGGGGAGGATTTCGACAAACGCACCGAAGTCCTTGACCGAAGTGACCTTTCCGGTGTAAATTTTGCCCAGCTCGACCTCGCCGGTGCATGCCTCGACCTGATACTTGGCGTCCTGCATGGCCTTTCCGGAGGATGCGTAGATCCGGACCGTGCCATCCTCTTCCACGCTGATCTGGGCGCCGGTGCTGTCCTGGATGCCGCGGATGTTCTTGCCGCCGGGGCCGATCAGCGCTCCGATCTTCTCGGGGTTGATCTTGACGGTGCACACCTGCGGGGCATTGGGCGAAAGCTCGGGACGCGGCGCGGCGATCGCGGCCGCCATGATCGCGCGGATCTGGGCGCGTGCCGCCTTGTTGCGCAGCATCGCCTGGTACATCCCCTCCAGATCCAGACCCGCAATCTTCAGATCCAGCTGGAAGCCGGTGATGCCCTTCTGAGTGCCGGCGACCTTGAAATCCATGTCGCCGTAGTGGTCTTCGCTGCCGAGGATGTCGGTGAGGAACTCACGGTGGTCGGTGCCGGTCACCAGGCCGATGGAAATCCCGACCACCGCATCCGAGACCGGCACGCCGGCATCCATGAGCGCCAGCGAACCGCCGCAGACGGAGGCCATCGAGCTGGAGCCGTTGGACCCCATGATCTCGCTGGTCACCCGAACCGTGTACGGGAATTGCTCCAGGCTCGGCATTGCCTGCCGGAGCGAACGCTCCGCCAAGGCGCCATGGCCAATTTCGCGGCGGCCGGTGGATCCATAGCGGCCCACTTCGCCGGTGCAGAAATTCGGGAAGTTGTAGTGCAGAATGAAGTTCTTGCCCTTGGGCCCACCGGCAATCACGTCAAAGTCCTGGCCTTCGCCGATGCCGCCGAGGGTGGCGGTGACCAGCGCCTGGGTGTCGCCCCGCTTGAAGATGGCGGATCCATGGACCACCGGCAGCACGCCGACTTCACAGGAAATCGGACGAAGCTCGTCCAGCTTGCGGCCGTCCTGGCGCTGCTGCTTCTCCAGCACCAGATTGCGAATTGCCTTCTCCTTGATGATCTCCCAGGCCAGCATCGCGTTGGGGACGACGCCGGTTTCCGGGTCGGCGAACTTCGGCGGCACCGTGGCCTTGTATTCCGCCAGCAGCGCATTCTCCTGGTTCTGACGCGTCAGCTTGTCCGCGGCGCACACTGCGGCCGCCAGACGGTCGCCGATGAACTCCTCGGAGGCCTTCAGGAACTCCTCCGACGGCAGATTCGAGACATACTCGAACTTGGACTTGTTGATCCGGGCCGCCAGCTCCTTCTGCGCCTCGATCTGGCGGCAGATGATGCCATCGGCAAAGACCATCGCATCACGCATGTCCTCCTCGGAGATCTCCTTGGCGCAACCCTCGATCATGATCGCCTTGCCGGCAACGCCGGAATAGACCAGGTCGATGTCGCTTTGCTCAATCTGGGCGTTGTCCGGATTGGCGATGAACTCACCGTCGATGCGGCCGACACGCACCGCGCCGACCGGGCCGTTCCACGGGATGTCCGAGACCATCAGCGCCGCGGAGGCGCCGAGGATCGACAGCACGTCGGCTTCATGCTTGCCATCGGCGGCCAGCAGCGTCGATACAATCTGGACCTCGTTGTTGAAGCCGTCGGGGAACAGCGGGCGCAACGGACGATCCGTCATGCGCGCCGTCAGAATCTCCTTTTCGCTGGGACGGCCCTCGCGCTTGAAATACCCGCCGGGGATCTTGCCGGCGGCGGCATAGCGCTCGCGGTATTCGACCGAGAGCGGGAAGAAGTCAATGCCCTCGCGCGGAGCGGCAGCCACCGCGCAGACCAATACCACAGTGTCACCCTGGCGGACAGTCACCGAGCCGTTGCACAACAGTGCGATCTTGCCGGTTTCTATGGAAATCGAGCGTCCGCCGCCGATATCCATGCTGATGTTTTCGATACTCATTGCAAATGCTCCTGCAATTCAGGCTGCCTTGGCTAACGGCGCAGATCCAAAGCACGAATCAGGGCGGTGTAGCGCGCGAAGTCACGATCCTTCAGGTAGTCGAGCAGATTGCGGCGGCGATTGACCAGCGCCAGCAACCCGCGGCGGGTGCTGAAGTCCTTGTGGTTGGCCTTCATGTGCGCGGTCAGCTCGATGATGCGGCTGGTCATGACCGCCACCTGCACCTCAACTGAACCGCAGTCCTTCTCGGAACGCTTGAACTTCTCGATGACTTCCTGTTTCTTCTGCTTGTCCATAGGAAATGATCTATCCTTAAAATGATAGGAATTGCCATCAGATGCCCCGCCACCAGACCAGATTGGAGGACCCGATGTCCTGCCGTGAAAAGTCTTGGCCCAGCTGATAAAACGGGAAAAATCAGGCAACGCACAAATATAGCACCACGCCGGCATTCTGCATCAAATGCGATGGGCTTTCCGTGTTTTCCGTGTTTTCCGTGTTTTCCGTGTTTTCCGTGTTTTCCGTGTTTTCCGTGTTTTCCGTGTTTTCCGTGCTTTCCGTGCTTTCCGTGCTTTCCGTGCTTTCCGTGCTTTCCGTGCTTTCCGTGCTTTCCGTGCTTT
>CAKUJM010000015.1 GCA_934661755.1 uncultured Lentisphaeria bacterium
CTGCAGCGTGCCAATCCGCGACTGCAAGGCCGAAGACTCCCTGGCGCGCGATGACAGCTCGCCCTCCGACTTCTCCAACTGCAACGACAAGGCCCGATCGCGCTCTTCCGCCGCGGCCAGTTGCGCCTGACGCTCCTTGAGCTGATCGACAGCCGCGGCCAGTTGCGCCGTCGTCGTCGCCAATTCACCCTGGCGTGCAGTGATATCCTGCTGCAATTGTGAAAGCGTGGACTGCAGCGTGCCAATCCGCGACTGCAAGGCCGAAGACTCCCTGGCGCGCGATGACAGCTCGCCCTCCGACTTCTCCAGCTGCTGTGACAAGGTCCGATCGCGTTCTTCCGCCGCGGCCAGTTGCGCCTGACGCTCCTTGAGCTGATCGACAGCCGCGGCCAGCTGCGCCGTCGCCGTCGCCAATTTGGCGGAGGCATCGGACAGCTCCTTCCGGCAATTGTCCAGCAACTCGTTTTGCCGCTGCAAGGCGCTGCCGGCGGATGACAGCTCCGCCTTGGCATTCTGGCATTCATCACGCAGCCCCTTCAGCCGGGCCTCAAGTTGCGACTGCTCGGCATTGGCAGCCGCAATTTCCTTTGCGGTCTTTTCCTTCTGCGCGACAACGCCTGACAACTCCGTCCGGGCGCCATTCAGCTTTCCGGAAAGCTCCGACAGCTCCTTTGCCAGGCCATCCCTCCTGCTTGTCAGGGCGGCGGCCTCGCCACGCAATTTCGCGATCTCCGCCAGACGCTCCTTGACATCCGTCAAATGACGCTTCGTACCCTCCAGCGACGACAACTCACCGGCTGCCGCCTCGATCTCCTTGCGCTTCCCCGCCAATATTCCGTCCAGCCGCGACTGCTCGGCCGCATTTTGCTCCTGCGCCCTCCTGGCCTGTGCATCAAGCTCCGCCAGACGCGCCTGCGATGACTTGAGCTGCTCGGCGATGAGCGGCTGCTGCTTGAGCTGCTCCTCCAATTTCGCCTGCGCCTGCGTCAATTCGGAGTGCCTTTGCCCTAATTGCGCCACAATCTCCTTGCGCTCAGCGATGCCAGCGCCAAGCGCCTCGGATTGCGACTGCAAGGCGCTGACCTCACCCGTCAGACGCAGTTCGTTTTTCTGCAGCTGCGCCAGCGCGGCTTCCTTCTCGGCAATGCTGTCACGCAGGGCGGACAGCTGCACGCGCACCTCCTCCACCTGCTGCGACATCTGCGCATGGGCGGCCAGACGCTCCTCAAGTTCCCTTAACTTACCCTCCGTGGCCGCAAGCTTCGACAGCGACTCGCGATAATTGATCTGCCACCTGAAACACTCGCTCGACAAATAGCCGGCCAGCCCCAGTGCCGCAGAGCATAATGCTATCAGAGTGAAGACAAACAGCCCAAATCTAAACGCGCTCGGGGGGGGGCTTGACTTATTTTGTCAGTTTCTGTCATATATTGTAAAGGTCAAAAAATGCCCGCATCGCCGCAAAAAGGAACCGCCCTTTCACGGATTGAAGATGAATTTCTCGACCTTCATTGCGCCGGCATTGTGCAGCACCACGGCGTACTTGGCAAACGGCTCTGAAGCCGCATGGTCGGCAAGCGCCTGGTCATCCCGCCAGGTCTCGCAGATCATCAGGACATCGGGACGGGTGGCGCTTGTAAATACGTCATAGTCGATGCATCCGTCCTGCTTCAGCGATGCGGCGACCAGCGACCTGGCCGCCGAAAGGGCCTCCTGGAAGCGCCCATCGCCGACTTGAAGAAAGCAATTAAGCCTGATCATGATCCATATATCCCTTGTTGCGGAATCCACACGCATCCAACTGGAGGCGAACCGCATTAATTTAACTGCGCCCCCGCGCTCTGCCCGCAGATGACGCAAATCACGCCACGCGAACGGCCCCCGATGCCGCCCGCCGCAGCCAGCCATGCCTGCGGCCACAGCGGAATCCATTGTATGATGTTACAAACAGACATCATTCAAAACATGGCAACCATTGATGCAAAATGGTGTTTTTACTAAAATATGGGGGACAGCAATTAGCAACGCCATATCCTGGCAATTCCCATTAAAATCATGCAAAGAATCGTCATTTTCATCCTCGCCGCCGTGTGCGGCCTTGCCATCGCAGGCGAAGTCGGCAGCCGGAAGATGCTATGGGCCCACAACACCCCATGGTTCTATCCGCGCGACTATCCCGGCTATGCGAAGTACTACTACAACTTCCCGCTCCAGGAGAGCCGGGACACTCCGGACGGGGACATGGCGTCATTGCGGGAGGAGATCCGCATCGCCCTCGCCAATGGCGTCGATGGCTTCTTTCTCGATTTTGGCGGCGACCCCGGCCAGGGCCGCCCGCATTGGAGCTGGCGGCTGCCGACGTATTTGAAGGCGGCCGAGGGTACCAGCTTCCAGGTCGCGCCCTGCATTGACACCAAGATTTCGGCGGAATACTGGGTAAAGGAGCTGACCGCGATGCTCAAGGCCAATGGCGGCCATCCCAACTATCCGCGGGTAGGCGGCAAATATGTCGTCTGCACCTACCAGTTTCTGCACGGCGAAAACGGCTATGGCGCAGGATCCTGGAACCGCCGGGACTGGCGGCAATTCCATGCGGGCATGAAGGCGGCCGGTTTCCCGATCTTCCTGATCGGCAATGTCGCGCCCCTGCCGAACGCCTCGCTGAACCTGACGCAGCTGGAGGAGACTACGGACATCTATGACGCGCTTTACATGTTCGACGCACCCGGCCACGCCAACGACACCCCGGAGGCCAACAACGCGACGCTGTCGCAATTCTGCGCCATGAACGGCAAGCTCTTCATGCCCACTCTCCATCCGGGATACGGCTTGTCCTGGCTGGCCGGCTTCAACGACTTCTACAACCCGTTCCGGGGATTCGACATGCTCTACCGGCTCTTCCGCAGCGCCATGCAATGCGAACCGCAATGGGTGCATCTGACCACCTGGAACGACCTGGTGGAGACCGCCGTCTGCGAGCGCATTTATTCCTTCGGGCAGGCGCGCACCCTGCGGGCCTATGCCAGCCGGCTGGTCGGCAGAATCCAGGACGCTCCCTCCGCCCCCGAGGTGCTGGTCAGCTACCTCCATGAAATCCTCCCCGGCGATCTCCTGCGCCTCGAGGCTCTCAGCCTGCCGCTGGAAACCCCGACGCCCATCACCGTCAGCGGCCTCCTCCGCGACCTGGACGGCCGCCCCTGCGCCGCTTTGCCGGAAAGGCAATTCACCGGCGGCGACTTCGAGCGCGCGGAGTGGCTGCTGGCCACCAGCGCCCTGGCCTATACGCCGGTACTGCAGCCGGAGTTCACCATCCGGAGCGGCGATGGCACGCCACGCACCGTCAAGGGCATCCCAATCTATGTCGTCAGCAGCTGGCTGCAGAATTGCACCACGGTCAACACCGGCCTCAACCGCCTGATGACGGATTTTGACAACACGCTCTCCGTAACCCGCGGAGATGGCCGCATCGACGCCACGGTGCGGTTCGACAGTCCGGAGCCGATCAAGCGCATCATCCTCTTCCGCAACGACCGCCCGGCGGCGATCTTCCCCGCAAGCCAGGCGCCCGAAGGCGCAATGCAGCTTTGCGTCGATCTTGGCGGCCTCTCCGGCGCCACCACCATCACCTTTGAGAACGGGCGGCTTCTGCGCGCCTTCCGCAAGGGCTACAACCGTGGCGCCAAATGGCGGGACACCCTCTTCTTCGACTATGACGAAAAGCATTTCTACGCGATCGACTCCTCCTCCGGCGCGATGGCGATGACCCTCTCCGGAAGCCGGGACATGAAGCTGGTGATCGCCAGCGCCAACGGCAGCAAGTCCGTGGTCTCCGCCGCCGATCTGGCGCGGCGGAAGGTGATCACCACCCCGGACTACACCCTGACCGCCACCGTCGAATGCACGCTCTTCCTGGACGACCCGCTTGGGCTGTCAGCCGGAGAACTCTCGTTGTCGCTCTTCGACGGGCAGGTCAATGACAGCGACAATTTCCTTTGCCGCTACGAGACTGCCGACGGCAAAGTGCATTTCACCCGCCCGATCTGGCCATTTGCCGCCAATGTCCTGCAAAAGCGCCATGTCCTCGCCACCCGTCATACCCTCGAATCGCAATCCGGCGGCAGCGGCTGGGCCTTCCGGGACGAACCGGAGTTCCTCACCCCGGAGGAGGAGTGGCCAATCCATGAAAACCGGGTGGAATTGACGCCGCTTTCATCCCTCGCCAGCCGGAGCCACGCCTGGGACTTCAATGGCGGCGGCACCACCGCCGTGGACCGCGTCGGCGACTACCACCTGAACATCCCGGCGGCGATGCTGGCGGACGACGGCAATGGCGGACGCGCCCTCAAATGCGACGGCGGCGCCACCAGGCTGATGCTGCCGCCGCGGCTTTGGCCGATGAGCGGAGTCGGCGCCACGTCGTTCCGGATCAAGCCGGAGCCGCTCGCATCCCAGCCCCAGACCATCATCTTCAAGGCGGGATGGTACGACGGCGTCAATTTCAACCTGCTGCCGGACGGCCGCATCCAGGTCATCCGCTGCTATATCGCCGACCCGAGGGACCAGAATGCCATCACCATGCAGACCCTGGACGGCAAGACCAGGCTGGCGCCCGGCCAATGGACGGCAGTGCGCATCGAGGCGGACTACGGCGCCATGCGGCTGTACATCAACGGTCAGCTTGACGGCGAAACCAGCCAGGCACCCATCCGCAGCCATGGCAATGGCCGGGTAACAATCGGCGGCGCCATGCCCGGGTGCGTGCCGTACCGGGGGCTGCTGGACGACCTGGCGATTGACGGGAATCTGAATCCGTGAGGCTGGTTCATCTGCGCCATGATTTCGTCTTTTTTTCGGTCGCGTACTCCCGTCGCGGCCCCATCAAAGAACCTCATTCTGACGCAAAATCGCCAGCTTCACGGATCCAGGAGGAATCAGGATCCACAGGAAACGGACCATGACACATAACGCAAAACGAGGAAGCATGCCATGAAGAATACACGAATCCGCTGTACCAATGCACCTGACACACAATCCGCTCCATGGAGACGGGACAAACGCAACCCATTCACCTTGATTGAATTGCTGGTGGTCATCGCCATTATTGCCATCCTGGCGTCGATGCTGCTGCCGGCACTGGCGAAGGCGCGTGACAAGGCCCGCAACACCAAGTGCCTCAACAACCTGAAACAGCAGGGGATCGGCATTCTGATGTACACTAGCGACTATGACGACTTCTATATCACCGGCATGCGATCCTTTGAGCCGTTCTTTGGGCCCTATTCGCTGTACATCAAGCCCTATTTCGGCACCGAGGCGATCATGAAATGCCCGGGATGCAAGCTGAGCGGCACCGGGCGTGACGACTTCAGCTACGCCACCCTGGCACTTTCATGGACCGCCTGGCTGGCCAGCGAAGGTGGTTGCGCCTGGTATCCGCCATTCAATGCCGCCAACGCCCTCGCCCCCTGGCCCGGAGCATACGGCTACACTATGGACAGCTGGATCTTCGCCGCCAAGGTGACCAACATCGTTTCATTGACCCATGACAACGAGTCCTTCTGCATGGTGCTGGCCAGCGACGACCCCAAGTTGCCCAACCACACCATGGGGCGCTATACCATGAACGCCGTGCGGGCGGACGGCAGCGCCATCACCGCCAGGAATTTCTACCATCCGGGATATATGCCGATGCTTCCCGCCACCTACGGCGACCGCCTCGCCGGCGCCAGCATGCAGGAATATGCCAATGTCATGGCCGCCAGCAACAAGCAGATGAACTGATCCCCCCCCCTGCCGGCAGGCCTACGCCCGGAGGAATGCGGATGCCCCACGCTGCCCACGCTGCCCACACTGCCATGACTACGCTAATGATGCTGGACGACGATTTGCTCTTCCGGCGTGACAACACCATCCGCCGATACGGCGATCCCCAGCTGGTTGCGGACGCCGTATACGCGGATCCGCATTTTTCCACCGTCTGGCCGTCGCCGTGGGTATTCAGGCTGGCCGACGGGCGTTACCGCATGCTGTATCTGGGAGCCTCGCGGCAGGATCTCAAGCAGCACTGGCTTCTGGGGGCGATCAGCGCAGACGGCGTGCATTTCACGCCGGAGGACTATACGGGGCTGCTTCCCGATTCCCCCCGCATTGCGGGCAACGCGATCATGCCCCTCGGCGAGGACGAGATCGGGACGATCTTCGAGGACCCATACGCCGCCTCGCCTGACGAGCGCTACCGGATGCTGACCACCCGTCTTGTGACCACGGCGAAAGACGATCCCGAAGTCTATTACGCCAGGACCATCATCCATGTGTCCGGGGACTTGCTGCATTGGACATGCCTGCCGATTGAGACGCCGATGCGCACCGAGCCCCTGATGTCGGCCTTCCACAACCATGACCGCAAATGCATGACGCTGGTGCATCGCCCCTGGTGCGGGGTGCGCAAAGTCGGCATCCGCCAGACGACCGACTGGCGGCATTACTCGGATTATGAGCTGGTGATGCAGGCGGATGCGATGGATGCGCCGCTGTCGGAAATATATGGCATAACGGCCTTCCCCTACCATGGGATCTACCTGGGGCTGCCGCACATCTATTCCGGCGCCAATCCCGGACGATGCCTCAAGTTCTTCGGCGGCACAATACAGGAGCAGCTTGCCTATTCCATGGATGGCTGCCACTGGTTCCGGTCGTTGCGCACGCCATTCATCTCCGGCGGAGAAGGGCGAAGGCAGGGCCTGCCAGAATACAAGATGGTCTGGGCAACCAGCGTGCGGGAATTTGACGATGGCGGTCTGGCCATCCATGCATGCGCCTCTGAAGACGAACACGGCTCCGCCTTCCACAACCCCGACGCCAGGAGCTGCATGCTGGTCTACCGCCTGCGGAAAGACGGCTTCGTCCGGCTGGCCACCGCCGATCCCGGCAAGCCATCGGTGGTCGCCATCCGCGAGTGCATCTGGCATGGCGGGCACCCCCATTGGAATCTGCGGGCGGCCAACGCGACCGTGGCAGTATATGGCCCCGGACACGACAACAGCCAGGGATACCTCGAGCCGGTCGCCGGCTTCTCCCATGATGATTGCATCCCATTTACCGGCGACAGCACCGACTGGACCCCGCAATACCGCGGCCGGCAGAGCGTGGAGTCACTGGCCGGGAATATCCTGTGCTTTGAAATCCGCTTCGAGAAAGGCGACTTATATTCGTTCAGCGGCAACGCCACCATCGTCTTCGCCATGGATGCGGCGCGATACTTCTTCACCGGGCGCCTGCCGGGCAGGTAGCTCCGGCAACTCCATGGATGCGGATGGGCGGACAGAATTCCGCCCACGCGCATCAATGGCGGAGATCCCCCCTGCCCATTCGCCATCCCAAAATGCAAATCAACAACCTCGAAAAATTCCTGTCCAAGACCGCCAGCGGCAAAACCGCAGCCGGACTCGTGGTGACCTCATACGACGCCGCGATCTCCGAGCTGGCGGCCGACTGCGGCTTTGACTTCGTATGGCTGGACATGGAGCATTCGCCGTTGACCATTGTCGATGCCATGCATCATGTGATGGCGCTGCGCGGCACCGATTGCGCGCCGTTTGTGCGCGTCGCCTGGAACGAGCCGTATCTGCTCAAGCCGGTGCTCGATCTGGCGCCGGCGGCAGTGATCGTGCCAATGGTCAATACCGCCAAGGAGGCGGAGGCCGCAGTCAAGGCCTGCCGTTATCCCTCGGATGGCGGCGAGCGCGGCTTCTCATTGCGCCGGGCCAATGGCTATGACCGCGATCCGCTCGGCGGCTATCTTGCCGCATCTCGCCGCGAGCCGCTGGTATTCGTGCAAATCGAGCACCGTGAAGCCGTGCGCAACATCGACGACATCCTGAAGGTCGAAGGCCTTGGCGGGATCTGCATCGGCCCCTGTGACCTTTCCTCCACCTACGGCAAGACCATGCAATTCGACGACCCGGAAGTCGCCGGCGCCATCGACCGGGTTCGGGAACGCACCCTGGAATCCAGGATATTGCTGGGCGGCTTCTGCGCCGGCGATTTCTGGAAGGACCGCTTCATGAACTGGAAGGCCATTGGCGTCGACACCGGCCTTCTTGCCGCCGCCGCCCGGAATGCCCTGGGGAAAATGCGATAGGCGCCATCACCACTCCCCCATGCCGCCGCCATTGCCGTGGCAGCCGGAGAAGGCGTCAAGGCAGGCAGCGAATGTCGGGTGGCGAGCGCGCCGCGGGCCGCTATCCGTCCACGCCCAGCGCCTTCACTCCCCCCAGCCGCAGGATCATGTACAGCGCGCCATCCTGGTCATTGGCGTAGGGGTCGCAGAATTCTCCGCGCCGGGCGGGGGTGTTCACCGTGCCGTCAGGATTGCGCATGGTGACGGAAAAGGGATAGAGATAGGCGCAGGAGGCGGTGCCGTCCGGGGCAAAAAGACAGAGGCAGTTGCGCAGGCATTTGACGGCTTTTTCGCGATAGGCGCCAATGCCGGTGATATCGGCGTACAGCCAGTATGCGCGGGCGGTAAGGCAGGCCAGGTAATGCGGGAAGGTATCGCCGAAAAGCCGCCGCTTGCCGAACCAGTACTCATCCCAATGGCGGATGGGGATTTCATTGAGCCGGTGGTCTGGCTGGTCTCCGGAGAAACGCTCCAGGAGGTCAATTTGCGGCGCGATGTCGCGCAGGATTCCCGGATCGGGATCGATATTTGCGTAGAATGCCGCCGGGATGGCGACTGCCGGAGTGGCGATCGTCTGTTCGAACCGCACTTCGTGGGGCGGGTAGTTCAATCCGGCAAGCCGGATTTGGGCGACATGCCGCCGGAGCAGCCCGGTAAGTTCATCGGCATCACCGGCAAGCCCCGCCTCGCGGATCATGCAAATGGCGTCGGAGAAGAGCGTGCCATTGGGATAGAAGTGGAAGCCGCCGTCGGAATAGAAGAGCCGGATGGACCTGGCAACCCATTTCAAGTAGGTGGCGTCCCTTTTCAGGCGGTAGAGCTCCAGCCAGAAATTGATCAGCCCGGCGGTGTTGTATAGCCGGACCCGGCAGGAATGCTTGCCGATATCGCCATGCACAATGCCGGTATCCACCTCATAGACCTCGCGCAGCAGGTATTTTTCATAGAGGTCGATGGCGTGCCGGGCGGCGGTGTCTTCCGGATGCAGTTGCGCCCAGCGGCAGACCAGCAGCGCCATGTTTCCGCGCTCGCCGCTGGTGTTATGATCCCGCCAGCTGTAGCTGTAGTAGTTGTCGTGTTCCTCGTTGTCGTAGATCATGAAGGCGCCATGGAGCGGGCTGCGGGGATCCCGCATCTGCTGATGCTCCAGAATGAACCGGATCCGCGACTCGAGCAGCTTCTCAAAGTGCTCGCTGCAATGGCCGCAGATCCAGAAATGGCGCTCGCCAATCCAGAAATCAAAACGATGGCCGCCCGGCTTCTCCGGCGGACATGAAACCAGCAGCTGGCCCCCCTCGCGGCGCCAGGGGACCAATTTGCCATTGCAGGCGACACGGATGGCGCCATCCCAATGGTTGGCGATCACCCGGATCTGGAAATTCTCGTCCGGGAAGACCGTCTCCTGCGCAAATTCCACCCGGAGGCCATTTTCGACGGAGAGCAGCGCCCCGGCCAGTTGATCATGGGGGAAGGCCAGAAGACGCCAGGACAATGTCATTTGCTCCCCGGGGAGCAAATGGACGGGTGAGGGATGCAGCACAAAGTCGCCGCGGTCGTTGCTGGACTGGTCGATGACGCGTTCGACGCCGTAACCATCCAATGACCCCTGGACAAGCACCAGCGCCAGGTCGGTCGGAAACGGCCCCATCTTCCGGGCATGGACGTACGAGTGGGCGCCGCCGCACCAGACATGCGCATGGCAGCGCCGGCGGATGCAGGTGGCGCTGTCCTCGTAATTGTCGTTGAAGGTGGCGTAGACGCCCAATCCGCCACGCTGGAAATAGAGGTCGTAGCTTCCCGTATTGCGGTAGATGAATTTCTCGTCCAGCGCCGTCTCGCCAAGGGTGCGGACGACCTCCAGCTCCAGGGTCTCCTGCCGGTAGTGCGATCGCGCCGTCCGGCCCTCCACCGCCATGCCGGTGAATTGGAATCCTGCGGGCAGTCCCCAGCCGGCCATGCCCTCGACCCAGTTCATCCGGTCGGGGTCGTCGTTGAGGACCAGCGACTTGAGGGTGCCATTGGCGGGATTGAACTCGATTGTGAAAAGGCGGTTCTTCATGGCCGGGATGCAATGCGCGTCATTTATTTCGGACAAGCTCATAGACGAAGATGCTTCCCTCCGGGCGGAAGACCCTTGCCTGGAATTGGATCATCCCGTCATCCCCACGCTGGACCGGAACTTCCGCCAGGCGCTTGCCGGCGGTGTCACAGCTGTGGAGGGTGAAATCGCCGTCGAGGCGGAGCCGCACTTGCGCCTCGCCCCGTGCGGCAAGATGCGGCGGCTTGCCGTATGACGAGCATTGCGTCATCGACTTGTTGTCAAATTTCAGCCGGGTCGCCTCCGTGTCAGTGAGATGCAGGAAGAGAATCCGCTCCGAGGACTCCAGCGGCCGTCCATCGGCCGACTGCAGCGAGAAGACTCCCCGCCCATATTGATTGTCCACGGCCAGCCGGCCGGCGCTCCCGGAGGATCCGGCGGGGAGGATCAGGACATTGACGCCATTGCCCGCCGCCTTGAAAATCTGCCGGCCGGCATCGAACTCCAATTGTCCGCCGGCGGCGCGGTATATCTGCCGCGAAACGGCCTCGGCGCATTCCTCCATCAGGATGCCCCGGGCGCGCAACTCCTCGAAGAGCTGACCGCCAGCGCAGTCAGCCCGGACAACCGGGACATTCCGGGGAAGCTGCCCGCCATCCGGGAAGTTGATTCCCGCATCCAGGAAGGCGGCGGCGTCCCTGACCTCCGCCGGCATTGCGGAGCCATGGTCTTCCGGAAGGACAAATGAGCCGATTCTGGCGATGAGGCCCAGCCGGAGCAAATCCCGGCGGGGAAGCATGTCGAAGCACATCTTCTCCGGATGGGATGGATCGAAAAGCACCGGCAGGACGAGCGGTGCGGGCTTGATCTCGTTCCCCAGGAAGAGCCGGACACCAATTCGATGGGAAAGCAGCTTGACGACATCGGAGTAAAGGTCAAAGGGGCCGCCAACCGTCTGGTCACGGAGGATGTTGTAGTCGCCATGGGAGCAGGCGAATTGCGCCAGCGCGTCCCAATCCTGCAATCCGGCGTAGGCGGCCGGCAGGACGCCGCCTTCCGCCCGGTAGAAATTGGGCTTGGGGTAGTCGAATTCCGTCACCGCGAAGGGCTTGCCGAACAGCCGTCCGGGAAACATGCCGTTCATGTCGCTGTCGGCGAACGCCAGCTGGCTGACGTTCTTCTGGACGCTGGGCAGACGCCAGGCATTGACCGGATATTTGGGATGGTCGAAATAGTAGTGGTTGTCGACAAAGCCGTATTCATTGCGCATGTAGACCATCGGCCATTCCGCATGGATGCTGCGGTCGGAAAGCGGCTTGTCCATCCCCAGGTCCTGGCTCACAAAGCGCCGCATTTCGCGGAAGCCCTTCTGATAGAGGGAGAGCACGGCCTCCGACACTGCCGGCTCGTAGAAGATCCGCTTTGGCGAAAGCGCCCCCAGCGCGGGGAGCAGCTTTTCCAGGATCCGGCAAGTACGGTCATTCCAGCCACAGCCGATGCATCCCTCGTTGACCAGGGTCACCCCAAGCAGCGCGGGTTCGTCCTTGAGGCGGTTCCCGGTATAGGGGTTGGGGGCGTCAAGCCAGTTGCGGACGAATTGCTTCCAGTTTTCCAGCGCATCCGCATCCATGAACACCAGCTTCTTGAAATCGTCGCTGCCCCAGCGCGAAATCTCCGGCTCCGTGAAGGTGCGCGAGACATAGCAGTCGGTGATGATGTAGATCCCGCGCTTCTTCAGGCAGGCAATCAGGAAATTGAGGGCGTCAAGGCGATCGGGATTCAACCCGGTGCTGCCATTCCCGTCGCGCACCGAGAGGCCATTGTCGTGATGATGGAACCGCACCAGGTTGAATCCCGATCGCGCCAGGCGTTCAGCCAGCCGTTCCGACCACTCGCGGGAGAGGTATTGCGCGGTATCCACCAGGTTGGTGCCGTAGAAGCGCACCGGCGTCCCCGGGCGGTCGCGGAATTCAAAATGGCCATTGCGGATGACCACCGGGCCATATTTTCCCGCCGGCGCATCCAAAGTGCCGCTGAAATCCAGTATCCCGCCGGGAATGACGTCCTTTTCCAAACGGATCGGCCGCCAGTCGTCGCCAGGCTCGATATGGACCACGCCGCCATCCGCCTTCTCCGGGACCGGATCCGAGGCCACGGTGGCGGCCACGATCATCCATACCGACGCGCCGTTGGCCTCAAAGCGGATGGCGCGGATCTGGCGGTCCGGGATCCGGAAGCGCGATCGATAGAGCCCGACCAGCGATGACCGGTTATGGCCGCTCCACGCCACCACGCCATTGGGAAGCGGCTGCGGCAGCCACCAATTGGCGGCGTCACGGCCGCCGACAACGGTGATGGCGGCGCTGGAGCCATCGGCAAATTCGATCACGACCGTGCCGATTTCACCTTTGGGGGTATTGCCCTCCGCCGGCCAGGCCAGGGTATGCAGCAGGTAGAGGTAGTTGCCGCGGCAATCGCCGGCGATGGCCGCGGATGCGCTTTGCGGGAAATATTCGCGGTGTGGCCCGCGCAACGCGATGCATGACTTGCCGTGGTTGGAGTCCGGATCAACCAGCTCAAAGGGGACATCACCCAGATCGGGATGCCGGTCCCGGTACGGGAGGATCCGCAGGTCGTTTTCGGGCCCCTGGTCCGTCCAGCCGCCCTGGCGGTCATCGGCCTTGTCATCCAGGAACGAGGCATTGAAGGCCGCCCGCAAATCCAGGGTGCTTACGGCATATTGCTCCTCGGTGACGGTGAAGCGCTGGCGATAGGCGCCGTCAGCACCCCTTTCCAGCAGCACCAGCCGCACCGCAAAGGAGGTGCCGCCGCTGGCGCGGTCGTCCTGGATCAGCACCCCGAATTCCGATTCCGAGGAAAAGGTGACTTTGGAGTTCTCCAGCAGAAATGACGCGCGGCGGCATTTCCGCCAGAGAAGATTGAAGGGGTCCTTTTTCCTGGCCAACTCGGCCGGAAAGACGAAATCCTCGCCGTCAATGGCCATCCGCTTGCCGATGAAGCGATCCGCCTCGGCAGTCATGTCCACGGCGACATGGACTGCCTCATACCCCGGATCCTCCGCGAATTCGAGGTCGTATGACCACCGCCCGTCGCCGATTTTCCGGAAGGACTGGCGCAAGGTCCCCCTCAGCTCCGGATCCATCACCAGGCGCGACTCCAATTCCCCATCCCGATTGTCCAGGACCGTGAAATACTGCCGGTTGTCCTGGATCGCCGAACGCCAATTGGCGCCGGCCGCGCACTTGAAGCGCGCCCGCAAATCGCCGACCGTGAACGACCCGCTGTCGTTGATGCTCAAGGCGCCCGGCAGCGACACGCCAATGGTCAGGGCGCAAAAACACAGAACTATGCGTATTTTCATAAAAAAAATGGACTGGCGGCGGCGAAGCTGGAGGCTAATAGGCAAAGGACAGCGCGTAGTGGATTTTCTCCCGCATCACCGGCGCGGTCCAGGCATCGACATGGCCATCCGCAAACAGCAGATTGAAGCGGTCCTTCTCGTGGATGCGCTTGAAATACACCCCGGTGAGATTATCCATCTCCAGACGCCCGCGGTTGAATTTCGACTGGAAGTGGAAGCCGTCGCCCAGAATGAAGAAGTCCGCGGGATTGCGGATGGCGCCGAAAACCAGAAAACGGCCGGCCTCGCCCAGCCGCAGGGCCGCCTGCCCATTGAAGCCATTCTCGGTGCACGCATCATAATTGGCAGTGTAGCAATAGCGAATCCGGAATTCGTTGAGGATCCGCCACGGGGAGGTGGAGTTCTCATGGCCATCCCAGGTGTCCCCGGAGGCAGTCTGCGCCGGCTTGAGGGTGCGCGCATCGCTGGATGGACAGAACACCAGCGGGCTGCTGCTGCGCATGTATCCGGATAAATAAAGCACGCCCGCCCAGCCGACCCAGTCCACGTTCTGCATCTGCCACTTGCCGTCATGGTCGTCATGGTAGAAGGTGATCATCAATGACGACTGCTTGAGGTTGTTGACGCAGGAAATCCGCCGCGCCTTCGCCCGCGCCCTGCCCAATGCCGGCATCAGCATCGACGCCAATATCGCGATGATCGCGATCACCACCAGCAGCTCAATCAGCGTAAATGCGCCCTTTTGTCCACAGGGGTGGGGGGGGGATTGTCAATATTTGTCATTGTCTGCATCCTCCTAATTTGAGATTCGCAACAACTTGCCTATCCATCAGTATTTTACTAAAATTTCACCGCTGCCGCAAGATGCCGTAATTGGACAGATTAACTATAGTATAGGACATAACGCCGATCGACGGCGATTCACGCAACCTTCGCCAATGGGAGGACCGCCATGGGCGTCAAAGCCGAGAATTCCTGCACGCTCCCGATTTTCTCATGCTCCGGGGCGTTTCATGGAACGCAATACATTCCATTCCATTATCATCCCTGCCCAGAACTGATCTATGTCGAGGATGGGCAGTGCATAGTCATGGTCGGATACAATGAATTCGACCTGCACAAGGGCGATCTGCTCATCATCCCCGCCGGCAAGCGCCACGACCAGAGCAATCTTTCGGCGACGGACTGCCTGTTTGTGACCATGACTTCCTCCGACCAGCTCTTCAACATCCCCACCGGCCGCAAGATCTGCTTTGGCGACGACGAGGCGATCCGGATGCTGATGGCGCTGGTGCGGAAATTGACCGACGACCTCAATTTCACCGCCTGCGGCGGCTTGTTGCACACGCTGCTGCAATACATCAACGATTTCGAGCGCAAGCCGGCGGCTCACAACGGCTATCTCAACCAGGTGGTCTCCCGCATGGAGCGCGAATACGCCCGCAACCTGACGGTTGCCAGCCTGGCGGAGGGCGTCCGGCTCAGCGAGAGCCATCTGCGGGCGCTGTTCCACCGTGAATTCGGAATCAGCGTCGCCGCCTATCTGCAGAATATCCGCATGGCCCACGCCCGCAGGCTATTGCATCAGCCATACAACAACATCAAGGAGATCGCCTTCATGTGCGGCTATGCCGACAACGCCTATTTCAGCCGGCTCTTCCGCAAGATCCACCTGTGCACGCCGCTGGAATACCGGAACCGCTGCTATCAGGACCCGGAATCCCCATGGTCAAGAAGCCAAATGTACGTCCGCCAATAGCCGCCGTCAGAGTCCGGCCTCGTCCAAATGGATGGCGAAGCCCAGCTTGCGCAATTCCGCCTGCAATTCCGGCACCCGGAGGTCGCGGGCATCGACATCCGCGTCGATGGCCATGGCGGCGGCCAGTCCCGCGGCCTGTCCGGTCATTGCCGCCACCGGGATTACCCGGGTGACTTCCCAGGCGTCGCCACTGGCCGACGAGCATCGTCCGGCGGCCAAAAGCCCGCCCGGCCCATTTTCGGGATACAGGGTGCGATAGGGGATTTCCCAGACATATCCGGATTTTCGCCAGTCGGCCGCCAGCCCGACCGAGTCTTCGAAGCGGGTGGCGTGTTCGTTGTCCTTAAGCACATACTCGCCGCGGATGCAGGCGATCTTGCGGAACTGCGGCATCACCGGCAGCTTCAGCGCATAGCAGCTCCTGCGGTCCAGCGCTCCGCCGGACTGGACCTCCCGGTAATGCTCCAGCAGAAACCGCCGGGTGGCGAGAACGAACTCCGAGACCGCCTTCCCGGTCGGGGCGGAGACAACTGCATGGCGGAGGCTGTCCTTGGTGAAACCGCATTTCGCCAGGTTTTCCCCGGATGCCGGGGTGCTGCCATCGGCCCACGCGCCATCAAAATGCATGGCGACATCCCGCCCCAGACTATCGGCATTCCCGGGGATGCCCGCATCCCGGCGGGACTCCAGCGCCCAGATGGAATAAAAGTTGTCGCCATTCAGACACGGCACGCCGGCGCGGCGCGCAAGGATGCAGGAGCCGCTGGCGTCAATGAACTGCCGGGCCTGGATCAGCCCGCGGCCGCTTTCATTCTCAACCACGGCGGCGGCCACCCGGCCATTTTCCACCACGGCGTCGCAGACCCGGGTGTCCAGCCAGACATCGACTCCGGCGTCACGGACCATCTCGTCAAGCGCGAGCATGAAGGCCGCCGGCGAGAAGACCACCCGGAAACGCCGCTGCTCAACGGCATCGCGCTCGTTTCGCCAATTCGGCGGAATTTCCCCCGGACCGTACTTTATGCTGGCGCGAAGCAGCTCCTCGCTCAGGCCGAAGGTGACCTGGTGGCCATATCCGTCACACAACGGGAGGTAGATGTAGACCAGCCCGCTGGTGGCCAGTCCCCCGAGAAGGATGGTCTTCTCGACCAGCACAGTGCGCTTGCCGGAGCGCGCGGCCTGTATCGCAGCCGCCACCCCGGCGACCCCGCCGCCAATGACCGCAATGTCGTAGTTGGCTTTGAACGCCATGGCAGGAAACCTCCGTACCCCCCCCCTCGGTTGTCCTCAGTTGATGTCGTCAGGCATGTCGTAGGCGGAGCCATTACGGTCGCCAAAGACATCGCGGGCGATTGACCGGTCTTCCTCGTAGTCGCCGCCATAGGCGGATGACAGCGAGGAGTCGTCATTGCCGAAGGCATCGACGCTGGCCAGGTAGGATCCGCTGTCGGTGATTTCGACTTCCTTGCCATCCTCGTCGGCCGTGACCAGCCGCGGATTGCGGACCTTGTAGTATCCGGTGCCGGCGGGGATCAGGTGCCCCATGATGACATTTTCCTTGAAGCCGTGGAGGTAGTCGGTCTTGCCGTAGGTCGCCGCCTCGGTGAGGATGCGCGGGGTGTCCTGGAACGACGCGGCGGAGATGAACGACTCGCAGGAGAGGCAGGCCTTGGTGATGCCCTGGATCATCGGTTCGCCCTGCGCCGGCTCGCGGCCATTGGCCACGACCTTGCGGTTGGTCTCCTCGAATTCGCGCACATCGATCGGCTCGCCTGCCAGGAAGGTGGTGTCCTTCGGGTCCTTGATCTTCACCTTGCGCATCATCTGCCTGACGATGATCTCGATATGCTTGTCGTTGATCACCACGCCCTGCGACTGGTAGACCTTCTGGACGGCATTGACCAGGTAGAGTTGCGCCTTCTGCGGGCCGCAGATATGCAGGAGGTCGTCCAGCACCGGCACGCCTTCGGTCAGGGCGTCGCCGTGGGAAACATAGTCGCCTTCATTGACACTCAGGTGCTTGGAGGTCGGGATGCTCACCTCGTAGGCGGTGATCTCCTCGGACTTGAGCTTCTCCTTCAGGCGGGTGGCGACGCCATTCTTGTCGCTGTCGGCATTGATGTCGCTGAACCACTCCATGTCGACCTGTTCGGCGTCGACCAGCAGGACGGTGTTTTTCTTGTTCTTGGCCTTGCTGAAGAGGACGTAGCCATCGCGGGGCGCCAGCACCGCGGCCTCGCGGGGACGGCGGGCGTCGAAGAGCTCGGCCACCCGCGGCAGACCGGTGGTGATGTCGTTGGTCTTCTCCTGCTTGTGCGGGTTCTTGGCAATGGTGTCGCCGGCATCGACCATGTCGCCATCCTCGACCAGGATCTTCGCCCCAACCGTCAGCGGCTCGGTCAGCAAAGGCGTGTCGCCTTTTTCGAGGCCGTCCTTGCGTTCCATAATCATCAATGCGGGATGGACATTTTCACCGTGCTCGACGACGGTGATCTCCATTGCGCTCCTGCTGTCGGCGCCATGGCCGACCGTCTTGCGGATCGTGCCATTCGGCCCGGCGACCAGCTGCTGGTAGCGGATGTATCCGGCCTGCTTGGCGATGATCGGGTCATTGAACGGGTCGACCTCGGCGATGATTTCGCCGGGCGAGACCAGCGCGTTGTCCTCGAGCTTGAGGCGGGCGCCGTAGGCGATCGGAATGCGCGCCAGCTCCTCGTCGCCCATCGTCGCCTCGCCCTTCTTGTTGAAGGTGGCGGCGACCAGCTTGTACATCGCCTCTCCGCGGGCGGTGCAGGTGCGGGTGATTTCGGCCTTTTCCTTGCCTTTGCCCTTGCCCTTCTTGCCCAGTCCGCCGGTGGTCACCTCGACTCCCTGGTTCACCAGGAAGCACTTGTTCTCGCGGTCCAGCAGCGCCTTCTTTTCATCGGCGAGCTTCTTTTCGGACCACTTCTTGTGGGCGGCGGCGGCATCCAGGTCATCCAGCTTCTTCTGCAATTCGCGGGAGTACTTTTCCCAATGGCAGCGGATTTCGCGGTTGGCGGCGCCGCCGGATGCGGTACCGCCGGTATGGAAGGTCCGCAATGTGAGCTGGGTGCCGGGCTCGCCGATGGACTGGGCGGCGATGATGCCCAGCGCGTCGCCTTCCATCGGCATTTCGCCGGTGGCCAGATGGCGGCCGTAGCACTTGGCGCAGATCCCGCGCGGCGCCTTGCAGGTGAGGGCGGAGCGGATGCGCACCTTGGTGATTCCGGACAACTCGATGCGGCGGGCGATCGGCATGGTGATTTCGTCGCCGGCGGCGACCAGCAGATTCATGTCGTCGTCATAGATGTCGTCGGCGGAGAAGCGCCCGGCGATCCGGTCGGTCAGCGAGAGCTTGTTGCCGTCCACCGAGATGGCCTCGATTTCGATGCCGTTGGTGGAGCCGCAGTCATCCATGGTGCAGACCACGTCATGGGCCACATCGACCAGCCGGCGGGTCATATAGCCGGCGTCCGCGGTCTTCAACGCGGTATCGGCCATGCCTTTGCGGGAGCCGTGGGTGGAGTTGAAATACTCCAGGCCGGTGAGGCCCTCGCGGAAGTTGTGCAGGATCGGGGTCTCCAGGACATTGCCGGAGGTGTCGGCCATCAGGCCGCGCATGCCGCCCAGCTGTCCGACCTGGTCGGCCGATCCGCGTGCACCGGACTCCAGCATCGCGCCGACCGGGTTGATTTCCTCGCGCCCGCGGTTCTGCGCCAGGGCGGTCTTGAGCTCGTCCTTGAGGGTGTCACGGACGCTGCTCCAGATGTCCTTGCTGCGCTGGCTGCGCTCGGTCTCGGTGATTCCGCCGCGGTTGCGCTCCTCGGTGTCATGCCTGATCTTCTCGTTGGCCTCGTCGATGAGCTGCTGCTTGTTTTCCGGCACCAGCATGTCGTCGATGGAGATGGAGAATCCGGCACGGGTGGCCCAGTAGTATCCGAGGTTCTTGATGGTGTCCAGCAGCGGGATCATCGCGGCGCGGCCGCAATTCTCGTAGCACTGCTTGATCATCGTGCCGATGTCCTTCTTGAGCGCCTTGTCATTCCAGAATCCCAGCTCTTCCGGCCAGATCTCATGGAAGATGCAGCGTCCGGCGGTGGTCACCAGGTATTTCTCGGTGCGGTTGCCCCAGACCATCCTGGCGTCGGCGGCCTTGACGGCCTCCCGCTGCGCCTTCGGCAGCGCGGCGATGCGCTCGGCCTCCTCCGGGCTGCGGTAGTAGGGGTTGCGGAAATAGATGAAGTCATGGATGTTGAGCTGCGGGCGGCTGGGCTCGCGCACGCCATTCTTCATCTTGCCGGGGATCTCGGTCTCCATGGCCCGCAGGACCTCCTTGTAGTCGTCGAAACGGAAGTCCATCGGCAGCTTCGCCCACTCGGCGTCGAACTTGGCGCGGGTGGTCTTCCCGGACTCCAGGTCGGCGACCAGCTTCTCCTTGGCGGCGCGCACCTCGTCGAATTTCCGGCGGCGATGCACATCCTCGTAGCACAGGTAGTAGATGCCCAGGACCATGTCCTGCGAGGGGATGGTCAGCGGCTTGCCGCTGGCCGGGCTGAAGACGTTGTTCTGCGCCAGCATGATCAGCTTGGCCTCCATCTGCGCTTCGTTGGAAAGCGGGACATGGACGGCCATCTGGTCGCCGTCGAAGTCGGCGTTGAAGGCGGCGCAGACCAGCGGATGCAGCCGGATCGCCTGGCCGTCGATCAGGATCGGGTCGAAGGCCTGAATGGAAATGCGGTGCAGGGTCGGGGCGCGGTTGAGCATGATCGGGTGGCCGCTGACTACGCTGTCGAGCACCTGCCAGACCTCGTCGCGGCCGGCCTCGATCCATTTGCGGGCGTTGCGTGCGGTGTGGACATAATTCTCCTCGATCAGGCGTCGCATGATGAAGGGCTCGAAGAGCTTCAGCGCCATCTCCTTAGGCAGGCCGCACTGGTTGATGTTCAGCTCCGGCCCGACCACGATCACCGAACGGCCGGAGTAGTCGACGCGCTTGCCCAGCAGATTCTGGCGGAAGCGCCCCTGCTTGCCCTTCAGCATGTCGGTCAGGCTCTTCAGCGGGCGGTTGCCGCTGCCGGTGACGGCGCGCCCGTGGCGGCCGTTGTTTAGCAGGGCGTCGACGGCCTCCTGGAGCATGCGCTTTTCATTGCGGATGATGACCTCCGGAGTCGGGATCGACAGCAGGTTCTTGAGGCGGTTGTTGCGGTTGATCACCCGCCGGTAGAGGTCGTTCAGGTCGCTGTTGGCGAAGCGGCCGCTGGGCAGCGGCACTAGCGGACGCAGGTCCGGCGGGATCACCGGCAACACATGGAGGATCATCCAGCAGGGGTCCATGTTCTTGTCGATGAAGCCCTCCAGCAGGCGAATCCGCCGGACGTAATTCTGGCGGGCCGGGGCGTTGGAGCTGCGCATGTTGCGCAGGGCGTCCATCAGGCGGTCGCGCTCTCCGACCAGGCCGTCATGGCCGTCGGTGGTGTCGCAGAGCTTGCGGATCACCTTCTCGACCGCCTCCGCGCCCATGCCGGCCTCGAAGCCGTCGCGGCCATAGGCGGCCACCGCCTCCGCGTAGGCCTTGTCATCCAGGGTCTGATTGCGGTTGAGGGTGGCGTCCTTGGGGTCGATCACGATGTATTTCTGGTAGTAGAGGACCTCCTCCAGATCGCGTTCGGACATGCCGATGAGCATGGCCAGGCGCGACGGCGAGCACTTGAAGAACCAGATATGCGAGACCGGCACCGCCAGCTCGATATGGCCCATGCGCTCGCGGCGGACGCTGGACTTGGTCACCTCGACGCCGCATTTTTCGCATTTCACGCCCTTGTTCTTGATGCGCTTGTAGGCGCCGCAGGAGCATTCGTAGTCCTTGACCGGCCCGAAGATGCGTTCGCAGAAGAGGCCGCCCTTTTCCGGCTTGTAGGTACGGTAGTTGATGGTCTCCGGGGTCTTGACCTCGCCATAGCTCCAACGGCGGATCTCCTCCGGCGAGGCGACGCCGATGGAGACGCTGCTGGAATCCCGCAAATCGGCCATGTCGCCAGACATCTCATTGGTATTCATAAAGTTTTCCAAAATTTTACCTCGTAAAAGTTTTTCGTCCCGACCTCATGACGCCGGCGGCGGCCAGGCGTCCTCGGTGAAGACCATTTCAAAAGCTTTTTCCGGCGCCGCCGGAACGTGGGATCCGCCGGCGCCGCGTCGAATACCAGGTTACGCCATGTTGGAATTGGCGTGATTGATGCGGATATCCAGGCACAGGCTCTTCATTTCGTGCATCAGGACATTGAACGACTCCGGCACTCCGGGAGTCAGCTCGTTGTTGCCGGCCAGGATCGACTTGAAGATGGCGGAGCGCCCGTCGACATCGTCGGACTTGACCGTCAGCATCTCCTGCAGGGTGTAGGCGGCGCCATACGCCTCCAGCGCCCACACCTCCATTTCGCCCAGCCGCTGTCCGCCATGCTGCGCCTTGCCGCCCAGCGGCTGCTGGGTGACCAGCGAGTAGGGGCCGACGGCCCGGGCGTGGATCTTGTTGACCACCAGGTGATCCAGCTTGAGCATGTAGATCTGCCCGACCATGACCCGCTGGGCGAAGGGCTCGCCGGTGCGGCCGTCGTAGACGCGCACCTTGCCATCCAGGTCCACAAACTCCTCAGTGCGGTCGATGCCGTCGGCGTCGATGATTTCGCCGCCGGTGCTGCGGCGGTCATCGCGTTCGCCCAGCTTCCAGCCCCTGGCGGTGATCAGCTTGCGCAGCGAGTGCTTGGCCTTGGCCACCTCCTCGGGCTCCTTGCCGGCCACTCCGACCTTGCGGAAGGACGCCATGATCTTCTCCGGCACTTCGACTCCGGCCGCCTCGGCGACCTTGACCAGCCGGGCGCGTTCGAGCAGATCGACCATGCAGGTCTCCTGCAGGCCGTCGAATGCGGGGGTGGCCACATTGATGCCGAGGATTCTGGCGGCCCAGCCGACATGGGTCTCGAAGACCTGCCCGATGTTCATTCGGGAAGGCACGCCCACCGGGTTGAGGATGATCTCGACCGGGGTGCCGTCGGCCATGAAGGGCAGATCCGCCAGCGGGACGATGCGGGAGACGATGCCCTTGTTGCCGTGGCGTCCGGCCATCTTGTCGCCGATGGAGATGCGGCGCTTGCTGGCGATGTACACGCGCACCTTGCGGATGGCCTCCAGGTCATGCCCGCCATTGCGGCGGATCAGCTCCAGGGCGTCCTTGCAGCACTGGTCGTTGTCGCGCAGCTTGCCGCGGTACTTGCGGATGATGTTGTCGATCTTTTCCTTGTCCTCGCCGTCACGCATCTGGTAGTCCTCGAAGTGGCGCGCCAGATTGTTGAGCATCAGCTTGGTGATCTTGCGTTCCGCGGGGATCAGCTCGATGACCTCGCCGCTTTCCGGCTCGGTGCAGGTGATGGCGAAGCCCAGCTTCTGGGTCAGATAGCTGTCGCTGAGCTCCTTGACCAGGTCGTCGATGATGCTGTCGCGGCTGTTCTTGTACTGCTGGCGGGTTTCCGCCTGCCGGGCCTTGATGTCATCGGAGTTCGGGGCGTTGTAGCTCTTGGCGCCGTCGGCGTCGCGGCGGGTGATGCGCAGATCGTAGACCACGCCGTCATTGCCCACGTCGGTCTTCAGCGAGGTGTTCTTGACATCCGAGGCCTTTTCGCCGAAGATGGCCTTGAGCAGCCGCTCCTCCGGCGCCAGGTCGCCCTCGTTCTTCGGGGAGACGCGGCCGACCAGCAGGTCGTCAGGCTTGACCACCGCGCCGACGCGGATGACGCCCTCGGTGTCCAGGTTGCTCAGCGCCTCGAAGCCCACATTCGGGATGTCCCGGGTGATGACTTCCGGCTGGCCCAGCTTGGTGTCGCGGGTCTCGGTCTCCTGCATGTTGATGTGGATGGAGGTGTAGACGTCGTCCTGCACCAGCTTTTCGCTGATGATGATGGCGTCCTCGTAGTTGTATCCGCACCAGCTCATGAAGGCGACCAGCACGTTGCGCCCCAGCGCCAGCTCGCCCTCGTCGGTGCAGGCGCCGTCGGCCAGGGGCTGTCCGGCGGCGACGGCGTCACCCGTCCTGACCAGCGGACGCTGGTTCACCAGGGTGCAGGCGTTGGAGCGCAGGAACTTGTAAAGAATGTACGCCTGGCACTCCGGGGAGTCGGAAGCCAGATCGAAGTCCTCCGGAGTCTTGCCCTTGGGCATCTTGCCATCCGGGGTGACGATGATCCGGAAGCCGTCGGCCCATGCCACCTTGCCGGCGCGGGTGGCGATCTGGATGGCGTGCGAGTAACGGGCGATGTCCGACTCGGTGCCGGTGCCCACCAGCGGGCGCTCCGGACGCATCAGCGGAACCGCCTGGCGCTGCATGTTGCAGCCCATCAGCGCACGGTTGGCGTCGTCGTGCTCCAGGAAGGTGATGACGCTGGCGGCGGCGGAGATCATCTGCTTCGGCGAGACGTCGATGAAGTCGATCAGGTCGGCGTCGAATTCCCCGGCCTCGCCATTATGGCGCCCCAGGACCTTGTCGTCGACGAATTCGCCGTTTTCATTGCGGCGGGCGTTGGCCTGGGCGATGTAATGCGCCTCCTCGTCGTCCGCGCGCAGGTACTGCAGCACCGGCGCGCCCTTCTCCATCACCACCTTGCGGTTGGCGACCCGGTAGTACGGGGTCATGATGAAGCCGAAGTCATCCAGCCGGGCATAGAGCGCCAGGCTGGAGATCAGGCCGATGTTCGGGCCTTCCGGGGTCTCGATCGGGCAGATGCGGCCGTAATGGCTGGAATGCACGTCGCGCACCTCGGTGCCGGCGCGTTCGCGGTTGAGTCCGCCCGGCCCCAGGGCGGAAAGGCGGCGCTTGTTGGTCAGCTCGGCCAGGCAGTTGATCTGGTCCATGAACTGCGATAGCTGGTTGTGCTGGAAGAACTCGTCCACGCGCTGCTCGAAATTGCGGCAGCTGATCAATTTGGCGATCGAGGTCTTGCCGGCCTCCATTTCGCTGGTCAGCTTCGCCATGCGGTCTCGCGCCAGCTGGGCGACATGGCTCAGCCCCACCCGGCAGACATTCTGCAGCAGTTCGCCGATGGTGCGGATGCGCCGGCGGGACAGGTGGTCGATGTCATCCGCCTTGCTGCGCGGATCGTTGGAGAGCTGCATCAGGCGGGCGGTGGCGGCGGCAATGTCGTCGCGGGTCAGGATGCGGACATTCTCGTCGACGCTGATCCCGAGGCTCTGGTTCATCTTGTATCGTCCGACCAGCCCCAGGTCGTAGCGGCGGTCATCCTGGAAGAGCTTCTCGAAGAGCAACCGGGAGTTCTCCGCATTGCAGGGGTCGGAGGGGTGCATGCGGTGGAAGATCTGCTTCTGGGCGTCCTCGCAGGTCACCGCGGTGTCCGACTGCAGGCACTTGATGAAGGAATCGCCCAGCTTCTCGGTGTCCACCACCCGGATGCTCTTGATGCCGGCGGCCTTGAGCTCCTCCAGGTTGCCCTGGTTGAGGTGCTCTAGCGCCGGCAGCAGCACCACCTCCGGGTCATCGGGCGCCTTGACATCCTCGGCGGCGATCAGGTGTACATAGGACGACTCGTCGGTGCCGCCCATCAGGCTCTTCACATTCTTGCTGGACACCCCGTAGACGGCGTCCAGCAGCTCGATGTTGCTGTTGTACCCGAAGGCGCGCATGAAGGTCGAGATCAGGAACTTGCGGCGGCGGCGTTTGCGGTCCAGGTAGATATGCATCTGGTCCTTGACGTCGAACTGCACTTCCAGCCAGGATCCGTGGTCGGCGATGATCTTGTAGCTCCACAGCGTCTTGCCGCTGGCATGGCGGCTGCACTCGAAGCACACCCCCGGCGAGCGGTGCAGCTGGCTGACGATCACGCGCTCCGCGCCGTTGATGATGAAGGACCCGCTGGGAGTCATCAGCGGAATGTCGCACATCCGCAGCGTCTCCTCGCGGATGTCCTTGGCCGACGCGCCGCGCATCCGGAAGGTGACCAGCAGCTTGGCCGAGTACTTCTCGCCGCTCTTGAGCAGCTCCTGGAGGTCCTCGCCGTTGGATTCAATCTCGTATTTGACGAATTCGATCCCGAAGGCGTTGCGGCTCCCCGAGTCCTTCGGCGGGAAGATGTCCATGAACTCGCGCTGAAGGCCCTGGTATTTGCGCTTGGACGCGGGGACGTCCTGCTGCAGAAACTCCTTGTATGACTCGGTCTGAATGCTGATCAGGTCCGGAATCTGGAGATTCTCCTTCAACCGGCCGAAATTGATGCGTTCGCCTTTCATGATGCTCCTGTGTGGATTCTTCGGGCCCTGGACTGCGTGAGGGCGGCGGCTGGAGTGCGCGCCCGCGGGGAAATCCCCATTCCGGCTTGCAACTCCCGGACTTCACGCCATTCAGGCGGATTCTGTCTGTTGTGAATTATGAAATCGCCGGCCTCCCGGCGATGCGGAGACGCCAACGCGGACGGCGTCTTGGGGCCGGCCACGCCGCGGGAGGCAATGGAAAGGAAGTAAAATAACCGAACAGGAAAACGGATGCTCCGCCGTCAATAGCTTCGGGCGATCTATTTAGTCTCATCGCTCCGCGACCAGTGGAGTATTCCCATGGGAGGCCGCCGGCAATCTTCGGGAAAAGGCCGCCGGCGGCCCAAAAACGCGAAAGCCGGAGGCGGGGGGAAGGCGTTATTCACGCGCATCCTCCCCGTCCCCGGTGGGGGCAGCGCCGCCTGACGGCGGCCTGCGTCGAACTATTTGACCTCGACCTTGGCGCCGGCGGCTTCCAGCTTGGTCTTGATCGCAGCGGCGTCATCCTTGCTGACACCGCTCTTGATGACCTTGCCATTCTCGGCCAGGGCCTTGGCTTCGGCCAGACCCAGGCTGGTGATGGCGCGGATCTCCTTGATGACCGCGATCTTCTGGGCACCGACATCGGTGAGCACCACATCGAACTCGGTCTTCTCCTCAACCGGGGCGGCGGCGACCGGGGCGGCGGCGACTGCGGCCACCGGGGCGGCGGCGCTCACGCCGAGGCGGTCTTCCAAAGCCTTGACCAGCTTGGACAGATCCAGGACGGTCAGCTTCTCAATGTAGGAAACGAACTGCTCCATCTCGGCAGTCAACTCAACTTTTTCATCAGCCATTTTTGCTTGTTCCTCTTTTTTTACGCGGCTTGCTCTTTCTTCTTTTCCAAGAAAGCATTTAACACGTACACCACACTAGACAACTTCGCGTTGAGGACGCGAACCAACTGACCTGCAGGAGCCTGCAGCAGTCCCAGCAACTGCCCGAGAAGCGCTTCGCGCGGCGGCAGATCGGCCAGCTCGGCCACATCCGACGCGCTCAGGAACTGCCCATCGACCTGGCCGCACTTGACGGTCACGCGGGGCTTCTTGTCCGCATCCAGGGTATCGGCGATCAGGGTCTTGATGGCCTTGGCCATCGCCACCGGATCGCCATTCCCGCTGACCATTGCGGTGGCCAGCGTGATCTTCTGCTCCGCCAACTCCTTGTATCCCAGGGACTGGGCGGCCTGCCCGAGCAACGTGTTCTTCACCACGTGGCATTCGACGCCAAGGCCGGCCAGCTCCTTGCGGAACTTGCTGAACTCGGCAACGGACAGATTCTTGAAGCCGATCAGGAACAGCGGCTTGTCCGCCATCAGCCCCTTGACCAGCTCAAGGGCGTGCACCTTTTCAGAACGCTTTGAGTATAGCATCGTTATGCCCTCTCCTTGATCTTGGTGTTGATATCCAGGGAGATGCCCGGGCTCATCGTCGCCGAAAGCGTCAGGCTGCGCAGATAGACGCCCTTGACCGCGGCCGGACGCGCCTTCAGGATCGCGGCATAGACGGTGTTGAGGTTGTCAACAATGGCGTCCTCCGCGAAGGAGAGCTTGCCCAGCAGCAGATTGACGACGCCCGCCTTGTCGCAGCGATACTCGACGCGGCCGGCCTTGGCCTCCTTGACCGCAGTGGCGGTGTCATCCGTCACCGTGCCGGTCTTGGGGTTCGGCATCAGGCCGCGCGGACCGAGGACACGGCCGAGGGTACGCACGTCCTTCATGGCGGCGGGGGTGGCGATCAGGACGTCGAAGTCCAGCCAACCCTGCTTCATGCGCTGGAGCAGCTCGGCGTGTCCGACCTCGTCGGCGCCGGCGGCCTTGGCGGCTTCCGCGGCATCGCCGTCGGCGATGACCACGACCCGCTGGGTCTTGCCGGTTCCGCGGGGCAGCACGATGGCGCCGCGCACGATCTGATCCGACTGGCGGGGGTCAATGCCCAGGTCGAAGGACAGCTCGACGGTCTCGTCGAACTTGGCCTTCGGCATGGCCTTGAGCAGCTTCACGCCTTCCTCGAAGGAGTAGCTCTTGCTGAAGTCGATCCCATTGCAGCGAGAGCGATAAAGTTTGCTTCTATGCTTCATCGACGACTTCAATCCCCATGCTGCGCGCAGTTCCCGCAATGATCTTCACTGCGGCCTCGACACTGCGGGAGTTCAAATCTTCCTTCTTGGTCGCCGCAATCTGTTCGAGATCCTTGCGGGTGACCTTGCCGACCTTCTCCGAGCCGGGAGTCTTGGCGCCGGACTCGATGCCGGCGGCCTTCTTCAGCAATACTGCTGCGGGCGGAGACTTGGTGATGAAGGTGAACGAGCGGTCCTGGTAGACCGTGATCACCACCGGGATAATCAGTCCCGATTGCGCCTGGGTCGCGGCGTTGAATTGCTTGCAGAACTGCATGATGTTCACGCCAGCCTGGCCCAACGCCGGCCCCACCGGGGGAGCCGGATTGGCAGCGCCGGCCGGAATCTGCAGCCGCACCACACCCGTGACTTTTTTAGCCATAGTTGTTTCCTGGATTGAACGGATACCGGTAAGAACTGGCAGGCATTCTCCCGGCAGCCGTTGCTGACTGTATTCTTCCGCCCCCCGGGAGGTACTCCGTAGGGGACGGCCTGCCACAAAAAATCGCGCGGACGCTTAATATAAGCACTTGGGATTATTTTGCAAATCGCCAATTGCAACATCCGCGCACCTGCCGATGGCGGCGATGGCGGGAGGGGCGGACGCGGCCTGAATCCGCCCCATCCCTCTCCCCCGCCGCCATCGTCACGGCGGGCGATCTAATACTGCCGCACGGGATCGGGCGCGTATTCGTAGTCACGGGCGGTTCCCTTTTCGTACGGGGTCCGCCAGCCGCGGCGCGTTCCGCTTACCGCGGGGACATTGCCCAGCGCGGCGGGCAGCTGGTAGATGCCGCCCTCGCCGCGCAAGTCGCGCACCCGCACCACGACCAGATTCCTGCCCGGCCTGGCCAGGCTGCCGGGGAAGGCATAGAGCCGCGGCGCCAGCCAGTAGTTGGTGGATTCCTTGTCGGTGGTCTGTCCGACCAGCTCGCCATTGAAATAGCACCAGTCGAAGTCGTCGATGGCACCGAAGGACAGGTAGAGGGTCTCGCAATTCTGCAGCGCCTCCGGCAGCTCCAACTCCAGGCGATACCACACATAGCCGTCGTACTGCTGGCGCAGGAACTGCTCGAAATGGACTCCGAGCTTGACTTCGCAGCCATCGGCGATAAGTCCGGTCAGCCATTTCAGGCCGCCATCCTTCCCCTGTTCGACCTGCCCCTGCAATCCGGTGTCCTGGGGATCCAGGGCGAAGGACCAGGCGGACTCCGCCAGATCTACCAGGCAGTCGGTCTGGCCATTCCGGGTCAGGTAGGCAAGCGATTCGTTGCGGATCTTCACGCCGGCGTTGGTCAGCAGCGCGCTGATGAGCCGGCAGGTCTTGCCGGTGGCGGGCTTGTCCTGGAAATCCTCCGGCCTGACGGACAGCAGCGTGTAGGTGCCGGCGCCGACGGGGAAATCCACCAGCACGGCGGGGGCGAAGGCACGGGCCTGCTCGGGGATGCCGGTGAAGGCTGGCACCTCGAACTCGTCATGCCAGTAGAGGTCGTTGTTGTCAAATCCGCAGCGCCACCAGTTGTCGGCGGCCGCGGTGTTGGCCAGGGCCTGGCGGCTCCTGGCCTTTTCCATCCGCATCGGGAACGGCAGCCACACGGACTCGAAATCACCCCCGGCATGCAGGTAGATGACCCGCCCGCCGTCATGGACGAAGTCCATCAGCGCCATCGACGACTTCTTGAGCTCGCCGAAGTCCGGCGCCAGAATCAGCAGCGTGCGCGCGCCCGCCAGCGTCTCCGCATCCAGGCGATCAGTTTGCCGGTACTCCACCGCCAGCCGGTCAAGCATCCGGCGCCCTTCCTCGCCGCCGTAGAAGAGGGTCTGGCCCGCGGCGAATCCGCAGGTGTCCAGATATCCCAGCAGCCGGACAAAGAGGGTGGTGGCCACTGGGTCGACGCCGAGGCGGGGCGCAAGCTCCAGCTGCGACCCGATCCAGCTGCCGGCGGCGGCGCGGTATTCAAGCAGCGGGCTCTGGTAGCAGTCGAAGCCGCTGACCAGCAGCGAGAGGTAGTTGCCGTGGGAGGGGCGGCGGAAGACGTAGCTTGCAAGCATGTTCCGGTTGCCGGCCTCGGACCAGCCCTTCCTGGGGCCGGAGATGCCGTACGCATCCACCAGCGAGACATTGCCGCGCCAGTTGGCAAAATCGCGGTCCTCGAAGCCCCGCAATGCGGGGTGGCCGCCGGCGTTGATGAACGCATGGCGGGTACGCACCTTCATCAGTTCGGCGCCGGCGCTTGAATTCTGCTCCAGGATCAGGCTGCTCACGCCGCGACTGGCCAGCTGGTTGAAGTCGGGGACCGTCGAGGAGCGGGACAATGCGCCGCGCCCGATGACCAGCACGCCCGACGACGGCAGGACGTCGAGGGTGGAAAGCGCAGTGAAGGCCACGCCGTGGTCGCGCAGGAAGCCGGCGACACTGCCCTCGGGGTCGTAGACATGAAGGCCATGGCGCAGATGCGGCACCGCGACCCGCGGGAAGAGCTGGACATCCAGCGACGTAGTGGCGCGATGGCCGCCGTCCACCACTTCGGCATGCAGGCGGCCGTTGATGCGGCCGCCCACTTCCGGGACCGCGAATTCGAAGGGGACCTCGGCGCGGTCGCCGGGGCCAAGCTGCAGCTCGCACTGGTGGCTTGCCAGTGTCGCGCCGCCTTCGCCGCGGAGGGTTATGCGGCAGTCAAGCCGCAGCACCTCGGCGCCGTCATTGACCACGAAGAGCCGTTTGCGCAGGGTGTCGCCGCCGAACCAGGCATGGTCGAGCCCGTATTCGTCTTCGCGGTCCTCGATGAACTCCGCCAGCAGCGGCGCGGTGACCCGGCGGAAGGCGGGCGACGCCAGCGTCGGCTTGAGGAAGAACGGCTTTTCGTATACCGGCACCATGGTGGGATTGGCGCCGCCGGGCAGGTATTCCGGATGGAAGGCGGGCTGGGAAAGTTCGTCCGGCACCTCACGGTAGCGGTCCACCGAGCATCCCGCCAGGGCGTAATGCTGGCCGATGGCGTAGCAGAAGAAGCCGATGCCATTGGCGCCGGACAGACGCCACCCCGGAATCATGGTGTTGAGCGACTTGTCCAGCAGGATGCTCAGCAGGTCGCTGTTGATGTGGTACCGCCCGTCCCGATCCTGGTCGGTGCGGCTGTCCTGGATGCTCTCCGGTCCCATGTCATGCAGGGCGCGGCGGCCGTAGATCGCCCGCCAGCGGTAGCCATCATTGCCGGCGTACCGTGCGAAATTCTCCAGCGACAGCGCATTGGCGCCGCCGGCGGTGAAGGCGAAGATCTCGTAAAGGCTGCCGATATAGGGGATGTTGTGCTCGCCGACGAATATCGGCAGCTCCCGCTGCAGCGAATACCGCCGGAAGAATGCGCGCATCTCCTCGAATGGCGCCCCCCAGGTATGGTAGGCGTGGGTGGCATAGACATCACCGACTTCGCCGCTGCCGCCGGTGAAGACCACCTTTCCGGGGAAGGCATGGCGGAAAAGCGCCGCGACCTTGTCCAGCTTGCGCTTGCGCATCCCGCCGTCGCCATCCAGATTCGGATCGCCGCCTTCCCGGGTGACGACCCGCCCGTCCTTGTCAAATGCGAGGTGGGACTTTACGCCATGCTTCAGCCCGACGAACTCCGGGTTGGTGGTGCCGGGATGGAAGTTGTACCATACATCGACCTGGAATCCGGCGTGGGACGGATGGTTGTCAAAGCGCCCGCTGGCCTTGATCCCGGCGATCCGGTCCCGGAAGCAGGCCTCCGCCTCCGGCTCGGTGAGCTCCGACATCCGCTCATAGGGGATTCCCGCCGCGCCAATGGCCAGGACGCCCTCCTCGTCATAGACATCAAGCAGCTCCGGCGGCATCAGCTGGCCAAAATACGCCGCATTGAGGTTCATGGCCTTCAGCGCCCGCAATTCGCGGCGCACATACTCCGGGGAGTGCTTCCAGTCGACAGACCAGTATCCGCCGTCGTCCACGCCGGTGTCGGCGAAGATGTTGATCTTGCGGCCGTTGAGCAGGTAGTCCGGTCCGACGACGCGCAATTCCGAGGAGCCGAAGCGCACGCGGTGCGCGTCGATGACCTTGCCGCCGCGCTCCAGCGTCATTTCCAGCCAGTAGAGATTGGGCGACTCCGGCGACCACAGCTTCGGGGTGACGTAGTCGAACGCAAGCGCTTCGGCAAATGGCGCCTGCATCTGGTGGACCGCCTCGCCGCTGGCAAAGTCGCGGATGACGAGCTTGAGCATGCCGCCGCCGTCAATTGACGAGTCGCGGAAGGCCAGCTTGAACTGGCGCGCGGAAACCGCAGTCGTGACTGACGGGAAGCCGAAATTCTCCTTCGGCAGCGACTCCAGATAGACGTATCCGGCAATGCCGCTGCGCTCGAGGCTCAAGTCACCCGGAGTCCCGACCCGCAGGGCGATTTCATTGGCTTCGCCGAATTTCACGGCGTCGGTGACATCCAGCAGACAGTTGCGCAGCGGCTGCTGGAAATCCTCGGTGCCGCCGACCCGGCGGCCATTGACAAAGATATCGGCAGTCATGTCGATGCGCGTGAATTCCAGCCTGATGCGGCGTCCCCGCCAGGATGACGGCACATCGATGGTGCGGCGATACCAGCCGTTGCGCAGCTTGCCGACCTGGCAGCCCTTGAAGGCGGTCACCGGCCGGCCGTCGGGCAGGTGGATGAAGTTGGTGACATTGCCGCCGCGCCAATGCGCGGGGACCAGCAGATGCGCCCATTCCTCCGACCCAGGCGCGGGCATGGCGCCGCCACTTTCCAGCGATGGCGCGAAATCCCACAGCCCGCAAAGCGAGACCCGCTCGCGCTGCCCGAACTGGCGCTTCCAGGCGGAGGCGTAGCTCCAGTCGCGCTTTTTGCCGATATTGCGCATCACCGGTTCGCTTCCGGCCGAGAACAGCGGCAGGATCAGCTGATCCGGATCCGGGCCGTCAAAGCGCATCGACGCCACATACAGCACATCCCCCGGATGCAGGCCGCCCAGGAAGAACGCCGGCGCGCGGACGCCATTGACATCAAATTGCGCGGTGAAATCCAGCTTCACCGTCTGCCACTGGCCGGGCTCGGTGACCACCTGCGTGCCGGCCAGCTTGCTCCACGGCGGAGCGTCGCGCATCACCAGCATCGGGAACTCCAGGCGCTTCGGGCTCATCAGCTGCACCGTCAGCGAATAGGCGTTCTTCTGGAAGACTTCCTTGCCAACCGGAAAGACCGGCGTCGACTCCGCCGGGTGGTTCCCGCCGGTCTGGCAGATGAATTTCACGCTCCCATTCAGCTGGCTGTCCGGCGGGACCACGCCGGGGGCGTATTCACGCTCGATCTTGCTCTTGTTCTGCCAAATCGGAAAGGCGTTGATCGACTGGGCGTCCGGAAACTCCATCCGCGCAAACTCCGCCGCCGGCAACAGCGGCAGGAACGCGCCCAGCAATGCGGCAATGACTGTCAGATTCTTCATAGGTGACATCTTTTGACTCGATTTTGGGACAAGTTTCAGTATTCCAGCCATCCGCCCCATTCATAGCTGCCATTCGCGCGAACCCAGCTGTCGTGGATGTTGCCGGTTGCGACGTGGCCGTCCCCAAAGCCGGCATTGAAAAGACTGGCGGAATGCGCGGTGCGGCCGCCCTCCACGCCGCAGATATACAGGTAGCTTGAAACCGCGTTGGCGTTCCATGCTGCAAAATCCAGGCAGTGCATGTCCGAGATCAGCAGCCGCCGGGAGGCGTTGCGCAGCTTGCTGATGTACTGGTTGCGCCGGAAATTCCCGTTGGTTAAATAGCCGATGATGCTGTTGATGCCGTAGTGCTGGTAATTCCAGAACTGGGCGTTGGACGCCAAGACACTCCCACCCTCGCGCCAGGCTCCCGGACACAGGAATATCTTGCTGCGGATCACCCACTTGCCGGTCGAATTGTCCATGTAGTTCCTGTTGGCCGGAATCGGGCCGATCAGATACGGCATGATGGAGACCTTCCAGCACATGTCGTTGTACCCGTATCCGCTGTAGCCTGGGCAGATCCCGTCGTTGTCGTCGGCATACTGCAGCACGCCCAGGGCCATGTTCTTGATGTTGTTGACGCAGGCAATGCGCTTGGCGGTGTCGCGCGCCCGCGACAGCGCCGGCAGCAGCATCGACGCCAATATCGCGATGATCGCGATCACCACCAGCAGCTCGATGAGGGTGAAGGAATTGCCGCCTTCCCTGCGCAAAGATGAACCTGTCATGTCTTTTTCTCCTATTTCGGTGTTGATTGCCATTTCGGTGTCGATTCACGGAAAATCACTTCGCTGTCCAATGTCACCGTCTTCGGCGGCAATGGATGGTCCGCCGCCAGACGCCCAAGCATCTCCCGGGCAATGCAGCCGCCGGCCTCGTGCAAATGCAGATCAATGGTCGTGGCCGACGGAATGACCAGCTTGGAGCTTGCCAGGTTGTCGCATCCGGAAAACGCCATCTTCCTGCCGCTGTCGTGGACCGCACGGGCGACCGCGGCCAGAAAGTCATCCGCCAGGGCGATGACGGCATCCGCCGCCGGCGATGACCGGATGGCGTCAAGCAATTGGCCGTAGGCGTCGAGGTGGTCGGTCTGCCGGGCAAGAATCAGCTGCCCCTCAGGCAAATGGCCGCCGAAGACTTCCTCGTATGCCTGCAGGAAGCACTGGTGCTTGTGGCTTGACACGTCCCTGGGATCATTGACCACCAGGGGATGGCCAAGTCCGGCGCATCTCATTCCCTGCAGCAGTTTGCGGAATGCCGCCCCATAGTCGCAATAGACGGTGGTGCAATTGACCGCCGGCACCGACTGGCAGCTGAATTGCACCAGCGGCAGCGACTGGGCCTGCAGGCGCTGCCCGAGAAGCTGCCGGTAGGCGGAATCGGGGTCAAGACGGCCCACGATGATGTATCCGACATAGTCGCTGCCCAGCGACTTCCGCAGCTTCGCCTCGCTGATGACGCCGGCATTGTACAACGCCAGCGTGTAGCCGGTGGCGCCGCTGAAGCCCCGGTCGATGCCGCGGTAGAGCTTGCCGCCATATTCCGAATACGGCATCTCAATCTTGCTATAGTAAATCAAGGCGATGCGCCGATCCAGACGCCGGCGCAGGATGGTCTTCCTGCCCTGCGAAAGCGACACGATGCCATCGTCGCGCAGCCGGCCCAGCACCTTGCTCATGGTGGCGGTGCAGGTGTCGTACCGAAGGCAAAGCGTGCGCACCGTCGCCAGCTCCTCGCCAGGCTCCATCATGCCGGCGCGGATATCCGCCAGCAGACGGTCACGGACCTCGTCGACTCGGTTGTACTTTTGCATAACCTGTTTGGCTGACCTACTGTTCTGTTTACTGTTCTACTCTATATTATACGAAATAGCGACGCAAAAATCAAGTGCCGCCCTGAAAAAAAATCCCCGCGGATGCTAAATTTCCCCCGGTTTCGCTTTTTTCATGCCTTCATGGCCAACACAGGAGTTCCGTAGTTCTTATGGATGACAGATTGCTGAACAAGACCTGGGCGCCAGTGCGCACCGGCACGCCCTGCTGCTCACCGCACATGTGCCTGATGGCGTTGCCGGACGGCGAATTGCGCGCCTACGGCGCCCAGCTCCACGGGCAGGACAGCTTCACCTTTGTCGTGCAGAAGAGCACCGACTGGGGGATGAGCTGGCGCCTGGAGCCGGTCGACAACCTGACCCCCGGGGCGTCGGTGCAAAGCCCCTGGTCCGGCGACTGGCTCTGCATGCTGAACCGGCTTTCGTGGAAATACGACACCCCCAGCGCGCAATTTGCCGAAAACCAATTCCAGCCGATCATGACGGCGCTGCCTTCCGACGGGGTGTGGCTTTTCCGTTCCACCGGCGGGCCGGATGCGGATTTCTCCGCCAGGAAGATCCTCGACGAGGACATCCATCTCCAGCGGCTGCCGCTGCCATTGAAGCACCGACGCCGCTGGATTGTCACCGGACAGCAGCGGCTGGGGGATTTCATCCATCCGGTGCTGCTGATCTCCGACGATGACGGCAGCAGCTGGACGAAGCAGGTGCTGCCCTACCCGCCGCTGCACGAGCTCAAATGGCCGCACCGGGGATACCGGTGGCGTCAGCCGGGCGTGGAGCCGGTGGTCGCCGAACATGCGGACGGCACCTTGCAGATGCTGTTGCGCACTTCACAGGATTTCCACTACCAGTGCTTCTCGCATGACGGCGGCGACAGCTGGACCAATCCGGAGCCATCGCCATTCTACAGCGTCGCCACCATGCCGAATCTGCTGGCGCTTTCTGACGGCCGGCTGGTGGCGGTGTGGAACAACACCACCCCGCTGCCGGAAGTGGACCACGCCATGCAGCCCGAGCTGGACCAGAATACCAGGAACGGCGTGTGGGAGGACGTCTTCACCAACCGCGATGTCCTCCATGCCGCAATCTCCAGCGACAGCGGCCGCTCCTGGCGCGGCTTTCGCGAACTGGCGCTCAATCCGATCCGCAATGATGCGGATTTCCGCACCAGCGGAGGGAATTTTGCGATGTTCGACCGCAGCGTACACCAGAACCAGGCGCTGGAGCTGCCGGGAAACAAGCTGCTGGTCGGCTATGGGCAGCATCCCAAATGCTGGGGATTGCTGGTTTTCGACCTGGGATGGCTGGACGAGAAGTCCCGCGAGGAGGACTTCAGCCACGGTCTGGATGGATGGTCCACCCACCAGTACGTCAGAAGCCGCAGCGGCGGCTATTCCGGGCGTGGCCATTGCGCCTACAACCGGCGCCCCGGGGCCTGCCTGATGCCGTCGCCAGACGGGTCGTTCCGCGAATCGCTGCTGATTGCCCGCCATCCCGACCCGCGGCTGCTTTATGAAAAGGAAGGCGCAACATGGAATTTCCCCGCCACACGGCATGGCAGGCTGGCCATTGGCCTCACCCTGATGCCCGGCAGCGCGGGAATGCGCATCGGACTGTGTGATCGCTGGTTCAACCCCGTCGACCCGGTGGTCGGACACTTCTGCGCATTCAGTTTCGAACTGGACGCCATCGGGCGTCTGACCCTGGCGCAGGATCCCGCAAATCCGTCAATTGACCCGTCGGCATTTTCGGGCCAGCCTGGCGAAGACACGTGCGAAAGCGGCATGGACTTGCAAGCCCCCGCGCAGGAACCGATGCTCTCCCCCGGCGTCGATGCCGAAGTGACAATCGAGTTTGACCAGGACGCCGGCATCGCCACCGCATGCTGCGGCACAAGGCACGCGTCCTTCCCGATGGCACATGCCCTGCCGGATGCCATCAGCTACCTGCATCTGCAGTCGCTGGCGGAAACCGCCGACCCGTTTGGAGTCATGGTCAACTGGGTGAAATTCGAGTCATTGGCCCCCTGACGCTGGCGGCAATCCCGCCTGCGGCATATGCGCGCTGGACGCCCTTTTGTCCCCCATGTCATTCCGGCATTACATTATGCCCGCAAACCATGCTTTGTCGCGTGCGGCAGATTGAAACGGGAGGAGATGCCTTGTGAAATATCTTACCAGCAGCCTGTACAATTTCGGGGAGCTCATCACGGGCGGATACCTCTATGTCGACAAGACCGAGTATGTCTGGAAGATGCTGCAGACGCCCCGCGAGTACTTTTTCCTCTCGCGTCCGCGGCGTTTCGGCAAGTCGCTGCTGATATCCACGCTGAAGGCGGCCTTCGAGGGCAGGCGCGAACTCTTCAAGGGGCTGGCGCTTTACGACAAGCCCTACGACTGGAAGCCATACCCGGTGGTTCATCTGGATCTTGGCAACCGCCAGAGTGATACCGTAGAGAAATTGGAGGAATCATTGCAGCGTGGCCTGGCGATTGCCGCAGACCAGCTCGGAATTGCCTTGCGCGGCAAAAGCGCTGAAGGGCAATTCGAGAATCTGCTTTACGACGCATCCAAGATCGCTCCGCCGGTAGTGCTCATCGACGAGTATGACAAGCCGATCCTGGGAAATCTTGCCGACCGGGAGGGCGTTTCCAACATCCTCCGGAGACTCAAGGGGTTCTATTCGGTAATCAAGACCTCGTCGCCGCGGTTGCGCTTCGTCTTCATGACCGGCGTGAGCAAGTTCTGCCATGTATCGGTTTTCTCCGATCTCAACAACCTGACCGACATCACCATGGATGCGCGCTTCGCCACCATGCTGGGATACACCCAGGAGGAGTTCGAGGCCAATTTCGCCGAACACCTCGCCCGGACCGAGGCGAGGCAGACGCTGCCGCACGGTGAATACCTGGCGGAAATCAAGCGCTGGTACGACGGATTCCGGTTCCACGCCGATGCCGAATCCGTCTACAATCCGGTGTCGCTGGCCAATTTCTTCCTCAGCGGCGGAGAATTCAACAACTACTGGTTTTCGACCGGCACCCCGACCTTCCTGATCGAATTGATCAAGAGGAAGAAGTTTGATTTCGAGAAGGCGCTGGGCGAACCAGTCGGAAGCCTGGCCTTCTCCGCCTACGAGGTGGACAACCTGGAGGTCCTGCCGCTGCTGCTGCAGACCGGCTATCTCACCATCAGGAGCAGCCGCCGCGGCATCACCGGCACTGTCTACCGCCTGGATTTCCCGAACCTCGAAGTCAAGTCCGCCTTCGACTGCTATCTGCTCAACGCCTATACCAAACTTGAACAGGTGAAGGTGGAGAACATCGCGTCCTTGCTGATCCAGCAGGGGTAGCGGGTTCGAGTCCCGCCCGGTCTACCACTTTATCTGCAAGGCGTTGTAGCATATTTTCCGACTGGCTGTAAAAGGCGGGTGTGTCGTAACTGTACCAAAGTATCATATTGCGTCATTGCCGTTGACCGGCGTGTCCAGGTCTTCGTAGTAGTTGCATGCCAGGCCCTTCACCACCCGGGTACGGTCGATGCGGCTGCGGCGGGTGACCTTCAGGCCATATACCCGCGAGATGGCGGCCTCGAAGGTCGGTGCGCTGCGCCCCCGCAGGCCGTTTTTCATCAGCACCGTGTTATAGTGCTCGTATGCCTTGGAGAACACGATCTCGGCGCCCTCGCGCGGCACATAGTAGTCATTGAGATAAAGGTTGTCGAAATCGCATCGGTTGCGGTGCTCCAGCTTCACCGCCTTGCATTTGTCAGGCTCGGGAAAACGGGTGTGTTGTCGCAGCTGCGCCAGGCCGGTCAATGCCAGATTGAGGATGCCCGGCATTTCATCGGCGATGATTTCGGTTTTGATGTCGCGGATCTCCGCCGATGAATTGCGGAAGCGCTGTTCGAAAGGGATGATGATCAGCCGGTCCCAGATCCCCTCCGACTTGTCGAAGAAGATCGGCAGCGAATTGGTGGCGAAGACATGCCGGGCGATGGCCTTGGCCTCGCAGCTGTTTTCATGCTTCTTCTCGTAATTCACGTTGCCGCCGCTGACGCTGTCCTTGAAGAATCCCTCCAGATATCGCAGCCGCCCCTGCGGGTCGTCGGTCGGCATTTCGCCGACGATATTCACCAGGTGTTCAGCCAGCTTCCACTGCTTGAATTTGTCCTCGAAGTCCAGCAGCGCCACAGAGCAGACGTTGGCGCTGCCCACCAGCGCCTCCAGTATCGCCTGGAAGGTGCTTTTTCCGGTTCCGCCCTCGCCGGCAAGGAAGAAGCAGACGTTATATGAGGTGTCGGGGACCAGGCACAGCCCCATCATCATCAGCAGCGCCGACTGCACCTGCGGATCAGGGATGGTGGTGGCCAGCCATCGCTTGAATTTCGGGCAGTCCGCCTTGGGGTCATAGTCGTATGGCAGCGCAAAGGTGGTCAATAGTCCGGGTGTCAGCGGGCGGGTGTATGCGGCCACCTGTCCATCGTCGATATAGCCGCCGTTTTCCCGAGCGGCCGCCAGATGATTCACCGCGGCATATTCGACATTGATCAGGCAGTTGTTCACCGCCATCCATCCGGCGGCGCTGGCGTTGTCCTCCAGCCACCACGGCACAGTCACATCCTGTCCGGTGATGCCGCAATATCGCGTGGAAGCCAGGTTCGCCAGCAGATTCCGGCAGACGTTGGCGGTCGGTTGATAGTGGTATTCCAGGCTGACCAGCGGGTCCTGCAACCACGCCATGACCATCTTTTCATATTCGTCCTGTTCATATCTTCGATAGCAATGGCCATCGAATACATACCATCCCTTTCGCCATTGGCGGACCGTGCAGACGCCGTTTTGGGAATGGAGCTTGAAGTACGCCTCGGTCAATCCGGCGTAGTCGGTGGGCCTGCGACCTCCGGCCTTGCCATTTTCCGCCGAGGCCTCGGCGGCGGTCCGCTTCGCCGCATTGTCCGCAGCGTGATCCAGCGGCACGGCTGACGGCTGCGTTTCCGGCGCCGGCGGTTCGGGCCGTCGCCAGGATTCCGGCCATTCGAACTGGCCGGCCGGCTTGGCATCCGCCAGCGCATCCTGGATCAGTCTCACGAACTCCTCCGGACGGTCATGGAGTGCCTGCCAGGCTTCGGATGGGTCCTTGTACTGTTTCAGCGAAAAGAACCGGCACTGCGGCAGCAGCACCGACGGCCGTCCGCCGAAGTGGAATCCGTCTTCCGCCGGTGATCCGGCGAAAGACGTGAAGAGCTTTTCGCCGCCGCTATCCTTTTCGATATGGACATAGAGATTCGGGTAGCGTCGCAGGACATCGTCATCCCGGTCCGGCCTGTAATTGGCGGCGCCAGGGAATCCCAGGGCGGGAAATCCGGAATTCCAGAGGGCATGGCAGTCGCTTTCGCCCTCCACCAGCAGCAGCTGCGGCGATTGTTCCGGCGGCATCAGCCGCCAGAGGCCGTAGAGGCGCATATGTCCGTCCTTGTCCCAGAGAAAGCGGCTTGGCTGCTTGCCGGTCTCCTTGGCCATGCGCATCCGCCAGCGCAGCTTGGGATTCGCGTGGCGTTCATCAAAATAGGGCATCACCACGCCTGGATAGCTTTTTCCGGAATTGGCGACGCGCATGGCGTCCTGCAGCCCGAACTCCATCAGCCTGGCGACGCTGATGCATTTGGCCTCGGCATATTCGGCCAGGGTCAGGCCGTATTTCACCGACGGCCTGAACGCCTTCTGCGGCAGGTCCTTCCAGGTCAGCCCGACCGCCTGAAGGATATCGTCCTGGCTGCATCCGGCGAAGCATTTCATCAGCAGTGCGCCATCCTGCATTTCGGTGAGGTGCAGCGATGCGTTGCTGTCGTCATGCGCCGGACATGACGCCATCCATTCATGCTGGGAGCTTTGCCGGACATTCTGGAACCGGCTGACGATTTCCTGTGCATCCATTGCTACTGTTTTTCAGTTGGGGTGTTGTCATTGTCTGGCAGCCGGTCGCGCTGGAGTTCGCGGGCGATGGCGACGGCCCGCGCCTGCCGCGCGTACTGCCGCCGCTGTTCTCCGATGGCGGTGGCAGTCAGGCGGCTCAGATAGGTCGCCCATTTGGCGCGCTCGGCCTTCCATTTCGGGAGGTACTTGAAGGCGCGGAGGATGGCCTCCTGGGCGACATCCTCCGCATCGGCGGCCGCGATCTGGCGCATCCTCAATGCGTTTAAGACCACGATGCGGATTGTGCGCATCGAGAGTTCGGCGAACTGGTCCAGCTGGGCGGCAGTCGCCAGCGACAGCCTGGCCAGCGTCGCCAGGTACTCCAGATCATTTTCAGCGGTCGTCATGGCTTATTTTTCGGCTTTCGCCCTGCATGTGTCCATAATTATCACCGGCTGGCAGATGACGTCGTTGTATTTGATCACGGAGTCATTTCCAGCCCCCACGATATCTACATACGCCTTGATGCGATTTCTGGTTCCGGACATCAGCATTCCGGCGCCATCCAGGACGATGCTTTTGTTCTGTTCATCGGCCACCTGCATGACCTTCGTGGCCTCTTCGACGGACTGGCAGAGCGAATAATCCCATTTTCTGGCGTTGTGGTCATATCTGAGCAGCGACCGATCGGCGTTTGGCACCTCCGGCCAATTGCACCACCGGTAGATGTCGCAGCCGAGCTCATCGGCCAGATGCACCAGGTTGAGCATCGAGGCCTTCTCCCACGGCAGCGGCTCTCGGCCGTGGATTCCCACCAGGTCGTCGGACGGCTCCGGCTTTTCGTCCTTCACCGGCGGGAGAGTGGCGAAGGTGAACTCCAGCTCCGGCTGGGCCAGATTTACCTCGGCGGGCATAAAATCGCGGTCGGAGTACTTGTAGCGGCGCGACCAGGCCACTTCCTGGACCTTGATCGACGCCGAGGACGGCGAATCATGGCGGACCTTGACTTTGATACCGACGTCCAGCTCCGGATCTTCGCCGTCGGCGGTGAGCCGGTCGATATCCGCAATGATCAGCGGCATGTTCCGTTCCAGGGCGAAGGCGACGGAGCGCGACGCCGCAGTGCCGGCAGCCTCCAGAAATCTTTTTTTGTCTGGTTGCATGTCTTCATCACCTCCCGGTTGAGCCATATCCGCCCAATCCCCGCGCAGTCCGGGACAGGTCCTTGGCCTCGCGCCATTCGACGTACGGGATGGCCACGATCATGAGCTGGCAGAAGCGGTCGCCGGCCTTGTAACCCAGCCCCGGCAGGAACTGGTCGTCGAAGACCGCAGTGATCTCGCCGCGGTAATCGGCATCAATGACGCCGACGCAGTTTGATAGCCGCCACGGCGTCTTGCAGACGGATGACCGCGGGAAGCACAATCCGGCATAGCCTACCGGGATTTCCACCGCGAGGCCGGAGTGCACGACAATCTGGCGTTTCTGGGTGTTGTGTTCGACCTTCACCGCCGTCAAATCAAATGCGGCGGCGTCTTCGGAGCCCTTGGCGGGCATCTTTGCCCGCGGATCCAGTTTCTGGAAATTGATGTTCATGGGGTTTGTTTTTTGAGGTTGGGTCTGGTTTCGTCAAGCACCTGCAGCCACTGGCGGACAAAGCATTCGCCGTCCGGATGCGGACACTTTATCCCGCAGTGGTCGCCGCCGAAGCCGTCCACGAACTCCTGGCATGGATGGCAGATCTCAAAGGCGGCCTCGTGCAGCGCATTCCAGAGGCGCGCCGTCTTTTCGCTGTCAGTCATCATTGTTTCTCAATCTGGGTGGTTTTCAGCAGGATCAGATAGCCGATGAGGTCGGTCACCGCGTCCTCGTCATCGTCGTCCTGGGCGTTGGCGATGCGCGAGAGCTTGTCGTCAATGCGGGCGCGGATGGCGCCGGCGGCGTCATCCTTGGAAAAGATGTGCACCGGATGCGTCGCCGCATCGCCGTATTTGCGGTTCTTTTCAATCAACAGGGACTTTATGCCGTCACAGACGGCGGTTATCTTCTCAATGGTGGTCATGGGGTTCTCCTATTCCGTGATTGCCTCTTCTATGTTCGCACCTTCGAAGTCGGCGCCGGACAGGCTGTCGAATTCCTTCTCTGTCCCCCCCAGAAATTTGATTGTGTAGCTCATTATTCCTCCGTGTTTGTTTGTTAAAAAGGGTGCATGGTGCGTCAATTGTTGAGGGTGGCCATGCCCACTCCTGCCTTTTTGCGGCCGCCATTACCACTGGTTGCCCGCCCCCTCAAGGATGGCAAGGCATCGGCAGTGCTATTTCATCGCACGGTTTGTTGTTCCGTTTATGCGCCACGGCCGCCCCCATTGACGCCAAGGGCTTGCTGGCGCAAAATCATGTCATTTGCCAGCGCTGGCTGCGGCCGTCTTTTTTCGGCTCAGCCAACGGCGTTTCGTCGCCGCCTTGGGGTCATGGAGGTCCAGCATTTCGGCCATGGCGATCCGCTGGACGCGCCTTTGCACGGCGGCGGCCTGCCGCTTCGCCTTGGCCCGCGCGCGGCATTCCCTGACCAGATCCGGATGGTCGGCCCTCCACTGGCGAGTTCTCGCCGCGACCTTTTCGCGGTTTTTCTCGTACCACTGGCGCTGGCGTTCCTGCTGGCGCTGACGCCGCAGTGCGGCGATTCTCCGCTTGGCATCCTCGTCGAAACAGAACATCCCCTGCCAGTCGATGCCATCGGCGGGCAGGGGGATGCCGCCCTTGCGGATGTAGAAGTATCCATCATCGCGGATCTCGTAGATCCGGACCAGCTTTCCGGATTTGAGCGTCACGGCCATTCCTCGTTGCAAGAAGCGGCGCGCCAGCTCGACGCAGATCCGCTCATGCTTCAGCATCTTTTCCGGATCCGCCAGGTCCTTAAGCAGCTTGGCCACCGGGATGCTGCGGATCTTCAGCGCCCGCCTTTCCAGCTCGCGCCGCCAGTTGGCGCGCAGCGCCTCGGTGGAGTCAGTGCTGTTGTAACTGATGCCCATGGTCAGCTCTCCTTGAAGAGCTTCGGCGATTCGGCCATCGCATCGCGGACGGTGTCGATGGCGTTGCGGATGCGGCGGCGGGTGGCGACGGCGTTGGCGTACTCGTCGAAGAGCTCATGGGTGAGCAAGGCGGCATTGCCATTCACCGCCTCGATCTTGGCGTCCAGCTCCCTGACGATGCCGTCCCAGCGGACGAACGAGTGTTCCAGAAATTCGATGGGTTCCATTTTTGCTCCTTGATTGTGTTTTTTTTGGGGGGGAAAATTGCAGGCATGGCAATTACAACCGCAGAGCCTGCATTGCGGAACAGTTCACCCGGACTCATTACGATGGTTGCACCGGCGAGGAGACGACTTCCTGCCGGCCGGCATTGCCGTGTCGGCGGCAGGACGGTGCATCGGCATCCTAGCAAACAACACCGCCTTCATAGATTGGCGCCAGCCCGGGCCGCATTGCCATCAACGGTATGAAGGGCGCCATCGGCGGCAGACTATTTGTCGGGCGGCCGCCCCCATCCGGTAAGCAGCCGGACGTTCTCATGCTCGTACGGGTGTTCCTCCGGCTTCGCCGCGGACGGGAACGCCGCGTAGACATCCGACCAGCGCCAGAGCGCCTTGCGGTGTCGCAGTCCGCAGGACTTCGCGCCGTTCCGGCAGAGGCGGTTCTTGACCGTGCCGATGGCGACGCCGAGGCGCTCGGCGGCTTCCTCGGCGGTGCAAAGCCCGCCGCGCTGGAGCAGATCCAGGCATCCACGGATCTCGGCGGCGGAAATCGTCCGCCGGAAATCCGGCTCGATCAGCTTGGCGATGGCCTCGCATTTGTATTCTGGCAATCCAGGCATCAGAACTCACCTCCCCGAGGCAGGTATTTGCCCCGCAGTATTTCGTTGAGATAGCCGCCAAACGGCGACTGGTGGCCATCCTCGCGCCGGTAATACCAGTCGTAGTAGCTGTCCGGCACTGGCGCGCAATTCCACACGCCAAAGTCGTACAGCCCCCCGACGGTGGTCGGGCCGTTGGCAAAGGCCTGCCGCAGCAGGTCGATGCAGGACTCCTCGTTGAGGTCGTACCGGCGGCAGAAATGCCGCAGCTCGAAGCGTACGCGCGCGGCGTACACCTCCAGCCGCGCGGTGGTCCGGCGGTAGTCCGCCATCAGCCGCTCATCCGTCGCGCCTGGAGCCCGCCGCTCGGCGGACAGGAAATGCTCCGCCAGGACACGGTAGCAGTCCTTCTGGTAGCTGATGATGCGCGAGCGCTTCGGCTCGGCGAAATTGCCGGCGTTGAGACGGAACAGCCAGCCGTTGAGATAGGAAAGCGGGAGGCAGATGTATTTGTACTCGCGCTTGAGAGCATCGTGGTCGGGCATCGTGGCCACTGTGGCCACGATACCTGCCAAAACGGCGTCATCTTTGAGGTTTTTGAGCTGTTTGGACCAATCCAATCCTATGGCCTGACAGATGGGCCGAAGCGGCACCAGGACATTGCCATCCTGGGCGACCACGGGGATGCGATCCCCGTAAAAGTCTACTGTTGATAGGGTGTTTTTCATGCCTCCTATTTCTCCCTGTATGCTTGTTCCAGGTATTCGACCGCCAGGCGGTCGAAGTACGCCGATTTCCTACGCCAGCGGCGGTACTGGCGGTGATCCATGTCCATGACGCCGCGCTCGCGTTTGAAGACGCTAAGCTTCCGCCAGCGGCGGCAGTTCCCACGGTAAACAACACGGGTCTGGAAGACGGCGTAGGCACGCCGTGCCGCTGCCCGGCGGCCGACGTGGAGCATCATCAACTCCATAAAGAACGTCCCTGCCGCGCCCTGGATCATGTCCGGCGCCGTCGCGAAAAGCTCCTGCGCAGTCGCGACCGCGGCGCGGTGAAGACGCAGAATGCGGCGGAAGTTGCCGCTGGTGTTGTGTGTGGTCTTCATAGTTTAGGCTCCTATGGTGAGCTATTTGACTTGCTGGATTTCGGCGACATCCAGCCGCAGCTCCAGCAGGATCTGGTCGGCCTGCTCCGCCTGGAGCTGGCAGTGGTCCAGCATGACCCGGATCTCCGCCAGCTCCTCCCGGACCATCCGGTCGTGCTGCGCCTGACGGCGTGCGCCGTCGGCGACGAAGACCACCGCGGCGGCAAACGCCGCGATGCTGACGACCAGCGTCGCCCAATCCCAGCGGCTGGCCGACTTCGATGGGTGGTTCTCAAATGCTTTCATGGTGAGTCTCCTTGGTTTATTTGAGGGACTTATCTACGCGTATACTTGTAATATTTTGAAAAATTTTTTCGTATTCCTGCTTTAGCAGGAAGCGAAAAAAGTCCGCATTCGTATTCCTTTTATGGTATTCTTTTAAAGCCGTAATAGCCTTGTATTCATCGCCATTTGCGATGAGTGAAATTTGATGTTTTTCCATGTTTTACCTCTTGTTTGGTGATGTTGCTTAATTTATAAGTATGCGTGTATTTTGCAAGTACGGTTATGTAAATTCCTTTAAAAAATAATATTTTATCCAAAAAGACCAGACATGGAGCACCAGCAATGTATGAGCAACTGTACAAGTACATAAGCGATAGCTTAAAGAAAGAATACGATGATGGCGCAACATATCAGCATCTTGCCAAGAAGTATAACATGTCCTATCAGTACATCAGGGGCATAATTCTTGGGCAATATCCTGCCAGGCGTCTTTCATTAGAGTATTTCTTTAAGTTTTTCCCAGACGCCAGCATAAAATTGAATGGCCGCGTATTTACAGCTAATCGGTCTGACCAGCCCACCAAAAATTCGTTCATCGAGTCGCAGATCGGCAATGGGAATACGATGCACAATTACCAAGACGGCAGCGGCGATTTGCGCAATCGCCTTAAGGACATGATATTGAATGCGTCCGGATTATCAGCGGAGGACCAGGTTCGTCTGATGCGTCTGATCAATGAGGCGAAGGGATGATGCGGAGCCATGAGGGATTAAAGCAATGAAAGAGAAAATCATTCAGCGCCTTAAAGAAGAATACGCATCAGGACTAACACAAAGTCAGCTGGCGAGTTTTCACCATGTCACTCAGGCATACATCCAGAAACTACTAAGTGAGAAGCGTAATATTGGCGGCATCACCATAGACACCCTTTTAAAGATGTTTCCGAATGCCCGTTTGGATCTTGGCGCGCCTGCTCCTGCGCCCCGGCCTTCGTCATCCTCGCCACCCTCTCCATCGGTTCGTGCGCAGTCGATAGTTGATTCACAGATCGGCAACGGGAGCACAATGCACAACCACCATGACGGCGGCGGCGACTTGCGCAATCGCCTTAAGGACATGATACTGAATGCGTCCGGATTATCAGCGGAGGACCAGGTTCGTCTGATGCGTCTGATCAATGAGGCGAAGGGATGATGCGGAGCCATGAGGGATTAAAGCAATGAAGGAGAAAATCATCCAGCGCCTAAAGGAAGAGTACAATAATGGAGCAACTCTTGACGAAATTGCCAAACGCCATGGTATAAGCCATGTATATGTACATCGGCTTATGTATGGCAAACGAAATCCCGGCGGCATTACCCTAGACACTCTCTTCAAGATGTTTCCAAATGCCCGTTTGGATCTTGGCGATCCTACTCCGGCGCCTCGGGTCTCGCCTTCTTCGCCACCCACTCCATCGATTCGCGCGCGGTCGATAATCGATTCACAGATCGGCAATAGGAACACGATGCACAACCGTCAGGACGATGGCGGCGACTTGCGCAATCGCTTGAAGGACATGATACTGAATGCGTCCGGATTGTCAGCGGAGGATCAGGTTCGTCTGATGCGTCTAGTCAACGAGGCGAAGGGATGATGCGGCGGCAAACGCCGCGGTGCAGACAACCAGCGTCGCCCAATCCAGGGCGGACATGGTGGCGTGGTTCATTTTGGATACATCCTTGCACAATTTTGTGTACCACCAGATAAAATTTTTTCGCGTTCCTGTTCCACCAAAATTTGTTTATTCTGCAAGCTATAATGAATAAAAATAAGTAAAAAATATATTTTATGGTGGAGGTGATCAGAAGATGAATATCATCGATGTTGTCATTCAGCGAATCAAGGACGAATATAGGGCAGGCGCGACCCAAGTGGAAATAGCCAAACGTCACAATGTGCCGCACTCTTATATTCAAAGACTTTTAAGTGGGAAAAGAGTAGGATTAACCCTAAATACTCTCTTCAAGATGTTTCCGAATGCCCGTTTGGATCTTGGCGAGCCAGCTCCGGCGTCTCGGTCTTCGTCACCTTCGCCACCCACTCCATCGGTTCACGCGCGGTCGATCATCGATTCACAGATCGGCAATGGGAACACGATGCACAACCGTCAGGACGACGGCGGCGATTTGCGCAATCGCCTTAAGGACATGATATTGAATGCGTCCGGATTATCAGCGGAGGACCAGGTTCGTCTGATGCGTCTGATCAATGAGGCGAAGGGATGATGCGTTTTATTGGTCGGGCCTGGCTTGTAAACCGTGATAGTTGCATTATAGTATGCGTAGCGTGCCCCGGAAGCCTCTCCACGATGCTCAAATGCCGGGGCGTTTCTTTTCCCCCAATACGGAAGAATGAGTGTCATCTACAAGAAGCCTGTATTGACTGTTGAACAACAGGCCACACTACTCATTGACCGTGGCATCATTGTCAATGACATAAGCGAGTTATCGGAGTTTCTGGCCCACACAAGCTATTATCACCTGTCAGCATATTTATTTCCATTCAAAGAAGCTGACAGCGAGCGATTCAAACCGGGCACCACGTTTGAAATGATATACAGGCGTTATACCTTTGATCGTCGCTTTCGCATCATGGTGCTAGATGCTATAGAGCGTGTGGAGACAGCAATGAAGGCGCGAATTGTCAATGAGTTTTCCGTGCGGCATGGAGCGTTCGGATATCTGAATATAGAAAATTTTAACCACTTCCCGGAAGACAAATTCAATTATTATCAAAGTGCCATAGCCAATGAAATTCGAAAGAGTAAGGAGCAATTCGTAAAGCATTTTCGCGACAAATACACTAACGAACATCTTCCCTTTTGGATGGCAATAGAGTTAATATCGTTTGGGACATTATTTACAATATTCAGATACATGCGCAATGATGAGCAGAAACGAATAGCCCGGACTTTTTGCATTCCATCGAGTATACTTGTCGCATGGTTGCATACGCTTAACTATGTTCGAAATATTTGTGCACATCATGCTAGGCTATGGAACATACGCTTAGCACTTATTCCTCGCAAGCCCACTAATTCAGCTTATCCCCAATGGGGCAATGTAGATGCCGAAAAGCCATTTATGATTCTTCTTATGCTTAGCCACCTGTTGCGATATTGCGCGCCGAGGACGCATTGGCGCCAGCGCATGGAAGACTTGGTTGATGAATATGCGGATTTGCCCTTCGATCGAATTGGCTTTCCAGAAAACTGGAAAAATCATCCGGTTTGGAGACAATAGTATCGTTCATAGTAATCACTACCATTTTATTATTGTTTTTTGGCGGCATTCCGGCGTTTGGTCGGATGCCGCCTTTTTATTGTCGATTTTAGGGCATGGAAGGGGGTGTTTTTGGGGGTGATCCCAAAGATCCCGAGCTTTTAGCTTTATTCTATAGAAAACCTAGATTTAAAAACTATAAGCGAAATATTAGATAGTTTGGCCATATTCCATCTAATATTTATTAGATACAGCATAGTATATCTATTTTGTTTCCAATATGTTGTTCCATCCTCGCGCGCGCGAGGCACGCGCGCAAGGCACGCGCGCGGGCGTGAGGCGTGCACACGTCGCATGCGCGCGCCTTATGTATTATGAAATAGAACTTTACGATACGCGAGACCGACCGTCCGGTCCGGTTCCACCCCGGGCATAGGTACTTTTTCGATCCCCCACCCCCTCGGTTCGGGGTCCGCGGCCGGCCCGTTTCGTTTTTGCGCGAAGCGTTTTTTGGGGAAAGTCAAACAATGGTTTTTTTTTGATTTCCGCAGGGGCATCCGGCAAAAGTCAAACGGCGCTTTCTCCGTATATAAGGAAAAACCACGGAGGAAGCATGAAGAACAGCGCTATTTTACCGGGCATGGAATCCGAGATGACGGTCGGCGGCAGCGAGCTGGCGGAGTGGCTCTGCGTCACTCCGGGCGCGGTCACACGGATGGCTGCTGCCGGTCGTCTGGAGCAGCTGGATGGCGGGCGCTACCCGCTGAAATCATCGGTCCAGAAGATCATCACCGAGATGCGCAGCCGCCGGACATCCGGCAATGCCGAGCGCAAGGACCTGGACCGTTCGATGAAATATTGGCAATGCGAGGCGCAGAAGCAGAAGGTGCTGTCGTGGCGCCTCCAGTATGGCAAGGAGCTGGCGCTGGCGATTGTCGAGCGGCTGGACGGTGCGCTGGCGGATTTCCAGCGCCGCACCGGCGGTGATGAGAACCTTAACGCCGTGATATTGCAGTTGAGCCAGGCGATCAAGTCCTCGAAGGTGGACGATGTGGTTTACGGCATGGATGAGGAAGACCCGGATGAATTCACTGCTTCAGCAACTTAACGAACACGTCGCGCAGTATGCGGTGGCGGCGATGTGGGATCGTGTGGCGGTCAAGCCGAAGAGCCCTATCGACAAATGGGTGTCATCGACGATTGACCTGAGCTACGACGCCACTTCGGCAGGCGCCGGCAAGGTGGCGCTGTATCCGTATCAGGTGGAGCCGCTGCTCGAGACCGAAAAGCCGGGAACACGCGAGGTGACGCTGATGTGGGGGCAGCGCCTGGGCAAATCCATCATCTGGAAATTCTCGCTGCTCAAACGGCTCTTCGACGGCGGCCTGTCCGGCTTGATCGTCTATCCTTCGATGGAGATGGGATTGAAGACCAACAAGGACACCGTCCTGCCACTGCTGCGGACCCTCCCGAACCTGAAGGCGGATCTGGCGGCCATCGGCGGCCGCAAGAAGGACAGCTACCACCTGCCGTCCGCCAGAAGCGTCCTCTACTTCATCGGCGGCGGTGCGCAGATCGTCAGTTATACCGCCAATTGGGGAGTGCTCGACGAAGCCGATTTCATCAAAATCGAGAACGCCGACGCCGAAGGGCAGAACGTCGACCAGCTGCGCAGTCTGCGTCTGCGGATGCAGACATTCCCCCGCCGGATGCTGATCGCCTGCTCTTCACCGACCAACTACGGCGGATGTATCTACCAGAACTGGAAGAGCGGCTCGCGCGGCGTGTGGAACTTCGCGTGCCTGGAATGCGGCGCGCTCTTCCCCACCAGCCAGCTGGCGTTCCCGAAGGCGGACGGCAGCTACGCCGGACTCCAATGGCAGAAGAATGACGCCGGCGACGTCATCGAGGAATCCATCCGCTGGATCTGCCCCGCCTGCGGCCATGCCCACGTCTTCGGCGAGGCCGCCGAGATGAACCGCCGCGGCCGCTATCTCCACGATAACGGCAACCGCACCGACCACCGAAGCTTCCAGGCGGGCGCATTGGCCAATCCCGCCCTCTGGCCATGGCTGCAGATCGCCGAGGCGCAGGAAATGGCGGTCGATTCGGACGGCCGGAAGTTCCTGGCCAACACCATCAAGGGAATGCCGTACAAGCACGTCCGCGAAGGCGACCTGTCAATCAGCATCCCCGACGTGCTGGCCAGCAAGAAGGTCGCATATCCGCCAGATCTGTCCAGCCGCATCTCCGTCGTCTGCGCCGGCATTGACCAGCAGTCATCCGGCCTGGGCGCCTCAAAATACTACGTCTACGCCGTCAGGGGATGGGACGAGCACGGAAACTCATGGAGCCTGGCCGCCGGCGTCGCCAATTCCATCGATGAACTCAACGCCGTCGTGGAAAACAGCCACTGCGGACTGCCGGTCGCGCTGGCGCTCATCGACCAGGGCGGATTCGAAGACAACGCGCAGCGCACCGACCCGTTCGTGCGCTCCCATGCCAACGTCCTCTATTACAAGGGCGGAGACGACCGCACCAACTCGCTCAAGGGCCGCCGCTGGAAGCCCTCCGAAAAACAGCAGGGACTGATTCTGGCCAACGCCGTCGCCTACCAGGTGAAGTTGCTCGACCTGCTCTACGGCCCGCCACGGCCGAACGGATATCGCTGGTACATCCCCGAGGACGCCTCCCCCGCATACCTGGAGCAGCTGGGCGCCATGCAGCCGAACAACCGAATGAAATCCGGCAACGGCGACGCATTCAGCAACTGGACGCCGTCATCGGTGCGCCATGACTACTTCGACGCCGAAAAGATGGCGCTGGCCGCCCTCGATGTGGCGTGTCGGTACCTGCCCGCCACCCGCTTCCGCCGTGGCGCGGCGCCGCTGTTCATCCGCGCCGAAATGCTGCGCGCCATCGCCCTCCAGAAGATGGCCGCCAACTCGTGATCCTTTTGATTGACTTGTTTTCAGCGCCGTTTTTTCACACTCGCGTATATACCGTAAATGCCGACACTCAAGACCGCCATATTGACCAAGCTGCTTCGGCGCCGCGCCACCGTCCAGAAACAACTGGATGAACTGCTCAGCAAGCCGGCGTCCTATTCCATCCAGGGCAGCTACTCGCAGACCTCGCAGGATGCCGACACCCTCCGCGAAGAGCTGGCCGCCATCGATGCGCAGATCCGCAACGTCCGCACCGGCGGAAATGGCGGCATTGCCAGAGTATACCCCGACTACTCCGCCGATGTTTAAATCCATCCTCTCACTGTTCAAGGCCGACACCATCGCACCAAAGGCGGTGCGCCGCCTGGCCAGGGTCGTCAGAAACCAGTATGACGCCCTCAACACCGACGCACTCCGGCGCCGGCAGACCATCCGCACCGACCGCACCAAGACCCAGCAGGATTTCCGCGCCGACAAGCGCATCCAGGCCTACGCCATGGGCGATGTCGCCTATGACAACGACCAGCTGGGCGCAATCATCGACACCTGCGTCAGGCTCACCATCGGCACCCGCGGCGGCCGGCCGTTCTTCACCGGCCCCGGCGCCGGCGAGAACCAGCGCGCCTGGAACGCCTGGGCGCTATCCTGCGGCCACCAGGAAAACGAAAACTGGCAGGAAGTTCTCTCCATCATCCTGCGCGCCGTCAAGGTGCACGGCGACTGCATCATCCTGGTCGACCCCGACCTCACCGGAAACAAGGTCCGGCTGTGGGACGCCGACCAGATCTGCTCCGTCACTGACAGCGACTTCAACAAATGGGGAGACGAAAACGGCCTGCCCACCCGCGGCGACGAGGATGCGGCCATCTACCGCCAGATCGAAGGCGCGGTGGTCGATCCCGACGGGCGGGTCATCGGCTATTTCGTCACCCACCGCCGGAACCAGTACGCCGTCAGCATCCGCCAGGCGACATTTCTGCCCGCCGAACTGTGCCGGCGCGTCTGCTGCCGGACCAAGATCTCGCAATACCGCGGCGAACCCACCACCCTCCCGAACGCGGAGCTCACCGAGGACACCCGATCGCTCATCAAGTCCGAAGTCGCCGCGGCGAAGAACTACTCCGAGACGTCGCTGATCCTCGAACGCCCCGCCACCGACAACGGCGACGGCATCCTGGCATCACTCACCGGAGCTGACGGCAGCATTGACCCGGAGCTGGTCCAGGCCGCCGGACTGCAGGAAGGCGACATCGAGGGACTGCTGGCCGCCGCCGAACCCGGCGAGCCGCGGTCGCTGGGCCCCGTCATCGAAGGCAAGTCCGCCATCGGCTGGGTCGATTCGGGAACCGGCATCCATGAGCTGTCAAATGCCAACCGGCCATCCCCGCAGATCCAGCAGTGGCAGGACCGGCTGGCCGACCTCAACGGCCAGCGGCAGGGCGCCATGTCATGCCTCGCGCGAGGACGCGCCGACAACTCCTACAGCTCCGGGCAGATCGAAATCTCCGTCTCCTGGGCGAAGTTCGCCGAAGACCAGGAGATGCTCGAACGCCAGGTGGTCGATTACGTCGTGGACAAAATCTGCCCCGGCGCCGAATACATCGTCCGGTGGCCGGCCGCATTCGAAATCGACCCGCAGAAGGCCGAGGACACCATGGACGCGCGGCTGCGCTCCGGCCGCGCATCCTTCCAGCAGCAGTGCGGGCCGGACTGGAGAACCCAGGTCGACCAGCTCGCCGAATTCGTCGCATACTGCCAGTCAAAAGGCGTCGATCCCAACCGCTTCGCCTGGTATGGGCAGACCGCAGCCGGGAACGCATCCCCCGCGGTCGAAGAGTCCGAAGACGCACCAACACAACCCCGAAAGAAAATCCCGCTATGACCATCGTGCCAATCCAGGGAGTGATGACCACTCCGGAAAACGCCGGATGGCTGCGGATGTTCGAAGACGGAGACGCATACTGCGTCTCATCCGACATCATCCGCGCAATCAATGCCGCCAGCGATGACCTCCGCATCAGCGTAAACACCCCCGGCGGAGACATCGACGCCCTCAACGCCATCGTGGCCGCCCTCACCGACTGGGCGATCGGACACCCCGACAACCGGCTGGAGATCCGCGTCCAGGCGCTGGCCGCATCCTGCGGAGCCGCACTGCTGGTGTTCGCGCCCCGGATGAACACCGTCGTCACCGCCTACCGCCTCTCGCGATTCATGTTCCACGGCGCCATGGCGTCGCTGGGATGGGCCGGAGCTGACAACTGCCGGGACATCGCCGACCAGCTCACCCGGTACAATGACGAATTGAAGGCCGCGCTGATGGCCCGCACCAAGGTCCCGCCGGCGCTGCTAAACACCTGGTTTGCGGCCTCCCGCGAAGGATGGCTCTCCGCCAGGGAAGCGCTTGCCTACGGCATCATTGACAGGATCATCGAAGCCGAGGATGTCCAGCCCGCCCCGAAAATCTCCAACCTCACCCTCCAAAAACTAAAGGGATTTGTAAACATGCCGAAACTCAGAAACGAAGAGCCCGATAAAAATCCGGAAAAGCTCCAGCCGGAAGCCGCCACCGCCAAAGATCCGCAGAAGGCCGAGGACCCCGACTTCAAGGCCCTCGATCCCGAGCCGGAAAAAGAGCCGGAAAAAGAGCCGGAAAAAGAGCCGGAAAAAGAGCCGGAAAAAGAGCCGGAAAAAGAGCCGGAAAAAGAGCC